>NZ_AP023189.1:5132857-5434285 GCF_012767755.2 Pseudomonas tohonis | reverse complement strand
TGCTGGAGGAACTGACCGGCACCGAGGTGTACGGGCTGGTCTCCGAGCGTGTCTACCAGCGCACCAGGGAAGCCGAAGCCGCCCTGGGCCAGCTGCGCGCGCGGGCCGAGGGCGTCGAGTTGCTGGGCGAGGAGCGGCGCCAGCAGCTGCAGGACGAACTCACCGAGCTCATCGATCGTGAAGCGGCACTGCTCGGCCAGCAGGACAGCCTGCAGCGCCAGCGCCAGTGGCGTGAAGCCCTGGCCGGCGCCGAGGCGCGCCAGCTCGCCGCCGTGCAGCAGGGCCAGGATGCCCGGCAGGCGCTGGAGCAGGCCGGCCCGCAGCTGCAGCGCCTGGCCGCCAGCGAGCCGGCCGAGCGCCTGCGCCCGCAGCACCGCGATTGGCAACGGGCCGGGCAAGCGGTCACGGAGGCCACCACGGCCCTGGCCCAGATGCGCGAACAGAAGGCCCAGGCCGAGCGCGAGGTGGTCGACGGCCTGTGGCAGGCGCGTGGCTACAGCCAGCAGCGGGCGACGGCCCTTGCCGAACGGCACGATGCCTTGGCCGATCAGCGCCGGCAGGTAGAGGCGCAACTGGCGGCCAATCCGCAACACGGCCTGCTCGGCGAGCGCCTGGGCGCCTGGCGCGAGCAGCTCGGCGCGCGTCGCAACCTGGCGCAGGCCATCGCCCAGTCGCTGGCGCGCCAGCAGCAGGAACGCCAGGACGCGGAGCACTTGGCGCAACGCATCGCCCGCCTGCAGGCCGCGCTGGGTGAAAGCGAGCAGCGCCTGGAGCGCGCCCGCGACGGCGAAGCGCAACGCCAGGCCGCGCTCGATGCGCTGCTGGCCGGCCAATCCGAAGCCGCCCTGCGCGAGCGCTGGCAGCGCCTCAGCGACCAGGGCCACCAACTCGCCCGCCTGCAGCAACTGGCAGATACCCGCACGCGCCTGGAGCGGCAACTGGCCGACGCACGGGGCGGCATCGAAACCGACGGCCGTGCGCAGGTGGAGAAGGCGGCGGCGCGGGACGCCCTGCGCCTGCAGTTCACCGACCTCAAGCAACAGATCCAGGACAAGGAAAAGCTGCTGGAGCAGGAGCAGCGCATCCTCAAGCTCGAAGCCCACCGCGCCGCCCTGCAGCCGGGGGAAGCCTGCCCGCTGTGCGGCTCCCATGAACACCCGGCGATCGACGCCTACCGAGCGCTGGATGTCTCCGACACCCAGGCCGCCCTTCAGGCCAAGCGTGCCGAACAGGACCAGGTGCGCGAGCGCGGCGAAGCCCTGCGTGACGAGCTGGCCGCGCTGGAGGCGCAACTGCGCCAGCGGCAGCAGGAGGCGCAACGCCTGCAGGACGAATTGCACCAGGTGCAGGCGCAGTGGCAGCAGCACTGCGCGGCCTTGGGCCGGCCCCTGGCCGATGCCCAGTCGGTGGCGGAGGCCCAGGCGCAGCAACAGGCGGAGCTCGCCGCCCTGCAACGCAGCCTGGGGGAACTGGATGGCCTCAAGCAGGCCCTCGAAGGCGCCCGTGCCCAGCGCGAGCAGGCGCAGCGCCAGCAGCTGGAAGCCGCCCAGGGGCACGCCCTGGCCCTGCAGGAACAGGACGCGTTGCGCCGCCGCGAAGCGGAGAACACCGGGCACCTGGGCCAGCTCCAGATGCAGCAGGCCCGCCAGGACGCCGAGCTGGGCGCGGCCCTGGCCGAGTTCGGCCATGCCCTGCCCGAGGACAGCGAGGGCTGGCTGGATGAGCGCGAGGCGGAGGCGCGCACCTGGCGCGAGGCCCAGGCCCGGCAACAGCGGCTGGAGCGGGACGAACAGGTGCTCCTGGCGGAGCTGCACGCGGCCCAGGGCGCTGCCGACCGCTGGCAGCAGCGTTGGAGCGCGCTCGGCCAGGCCGATGGCGAGCCCCCGGCCCCTGTGGATAACCCCGCCACCGCCTTGGAGCAGGCCGAGCAGCGGCTGGCGCTGGCCCAGGAACGCAGCCAGGGCCTGGGCGGGCGCGAGCACAGCCTGGTCGAGCGACTGGAGGCCGCGCGTGCCTCGCTCGACACCCAGCGTGCCGCCTGGGAACAGGCGTTGGCGCAAAGCCCCTTCGCCGATGAGGTGCAGTACCTCGCCGCGCTGCTGGACGAGGACGCGCGCAGCCAGCTACTGGCGCTCAAGGCGCGCCTGGAGAAGGCCTGGACCGAAGCCCAGGCCCTGGAGGCCGCGGCCCGGCAGAGCCTGGCGGAGCTGCAGGCGACGCCGCGGACCGAACTGGCCCTGGCCGAGCTGGACGAGCGCCTGCAGGTGCTGCAACGGGAACTGCGTGCGCTGGCCGAGCGCCAGGGCGAGGTGCGTGGACAGCTCACTGGCGATGAGCAGCGCCGGCAGAACCAGCAGGCGCTGTTCGCCGAGATCGCCGCCCAGGAAGGCGCCTGTGATCTCTGGCAACGGCTCAACGGGCTGATCGGTTCGGCCGACGGTGCCAAGTACCGCCGCTTCGCCCAGGGGCTGACCCTGGATCACCTGATCCACCTGGCCAACCAGCAGCTGGAGCGCTTGCACGGCCGTTACCAGCTGCGCCGCCGCGCCCTGGGCGAGCTGGAGCTGGAAGTGGTGGACACCTGGCAGGCCGATGCCGCCCGGGACTGCCGCACCCTGTCTGGCGGCGAAAGCTTCCTGGTGAGCCTGGCGCTGGCGCTGGCGCTGTCCGACCTGGTCAGCCACAAGACCAGCATCGATTCGCTGTTCCTCGACGAGGGCTTCGGCACCCTCGACGGCGAGACCCTGGAAGTGGCCCTCGATGCCCTGGATGCACTCAATGCCAGCGGCAAGATGATCGGCGTGATCAGCCACGTCGAAGCGCTCAAGGAGCGCATCCCGGTGCAGCTCAAGGTGCACAAGGGCGTGGGCATGGGCTACAGCCGACTGGATGCGCGCTTCGCCTTGTGATGGGTCGGGCGGCGTTGCGCGAGCGCAGCGAAACCCATGCGGTGATGGGACCGCTGCGCGCTCCTTGGCGACTGAAGTCGCCCCTACAGAGCGCTGTTTGCCGCGCTCACACCAGGCTCTGGTCGAGGAACTGTTCGTAGGGTGGGCTTCAGCCCACGCGGTGCTCGTGCTGGTGGGCTGAAGCCCACCCTACGGCTGAAATCCGGGCTACGTGGGGTGTTTGGTTCAGGTGTGGCGCTGGTCGAGGAACAGGTGCTCGGCGAGGAAGTCGACGAACACCCGCAGCTTGGCGGGCATCTGCTTGTAGCAGGGCCACAGGGCGCGGAAGTGGCCGGCATGCTGGTTGCGGTCTTCGAGCACCGTCTGCAACTGGCCGCTGGCCAGGGCGTCGCGGATGGCGAAGTCGGGCAGGCAGGTGATGCCCATGCCTTCGCTGGCGACGCGGATCAGCGTGTCGGCGTGGTTGCACACCAGGGTGGTGGGCAGCTGGGGCTCGCTTTCGCCGGGTGAGAGCAGCAGGGGCCATTTCTGCAGTTTGCCGGTGCTGGGGAACTTGTAGTGCAGGCAGGCGTGCCGCTCCAGGTCGGCCGGCACCCGTGGCGTGCCATGGGCGGCGAAGTAGGCGGGGGAGCCCACCAGTTGCAGGTGGAAGGACCCGAGCTGGCGGGCACGCAGGCGCGAGTCCTCGGGGATGCCGCTGCGCACCACCACGTCGAAGCCTTCCTCGATCACGTCCACCAGGCGGTCGCTGAAGTCCAGGTCCAGTTCGATGCCGGGGTAGCGGCGCATGAAGGCTGGCAGCACAACCGGGAACAGGCCCAGCACCAAAGGCAGGCTGACCCGCAGGCGACCGCTGGGCTCCTGGGTGTTCTGCGACAGCTCGTGCTCGGCTGCCTCCAACTCGCCGAGAATGCGCCGGCAGCGTTCGAGGAACAGCGTGCCTTCCACCGTGAGGTTGATGCTGCGGGTGTTGCGGTGGAACAGGCGGACGCCCAGGTGCTGTTCCAGGCGGGCGATGCCCTTGCCCACCGCCGAGGCGGAGATGCCCAGCACGCGACCGGCGGCGACGAAGCTCTGGCTTTCGGTGACCTGGACGAAGAGGGCGAGGCGGTTGAGGCTTTCCATGGGGTTTCCGATTGCGGACTCAGGTTTCCGTTAAGTGCGGAATACTAGCCTGTTTTTCCGTAATTCCCGCCGCCGTAGCCTGCTCCGACTTTCTTGCGGAGCCTTCGACATGACCGACTCTTCCCTTACCGCCGGCGCACGCCGCTGGCTGCTGCTGGCCGCCTGCCTGACGGCGGTGCTGATCCCGCTGTGCTTCACCGGCCCGGCGGTGGTGCTGCCGGCCATCAGCCAGGCCCTGGGTGGCTCGGCGGCGGAACTCGGCTGGGTCACCAACGGCTACATCCTCGCCTACGGCAGCGCGATGATGGCGGCCGGCAGCCTGGCCGACATCCATGGACGCAAGCGCGTGTGGCGGGTGGGCCTGGTGCTGTTCGCGGCGGTGACCCTGGTGATCCCCTTCGCGCCCACGGTGCTGGTGTTCGACCTGCTGCGTGTGCTCCAGGGCCTCGGCGGTTCCGCCGCCTTCGCCGGGGCCATGGCTGCGCTGGCCCAGGAGTTCCACGGCCCGATCCGCACCCGGGTGTTCAGCCTGCTGGGCACCACCTTCGGCCTGGGGCTGGCGTTCGGCCCCTTGCTGGCCGGCCTGCTGAGCGACGGCCTGGGCTGGCGCATGGTGTTCCTGCTGCCGGCCCTGATCGGCGTCGCCGGCGCGCTGCTGGTCTCGATCTGTGCCCGCGAAAGCCGCGACCCCAACGCCCAGGGCCTGGATTGGCCGGGGGCGATCAGCTTCACCGCGATGCTCACGCTGTTCACCTGCGGCACCCTGCTGGCGCCGGAGCACGGCTGGTCGCACCCGCTGGTGCAGGTCTCGCTGTGGGGCAGCCTGGCCTTGCTGGTGGCCTTCGTGGTGATCGAGCGGCGCGTGGCCCGGCCGATGCTGGCGCTGGGCCTGTTCCGTCGCGCGCAATTCGCCGGGGTGCAGCTGCTGGGCGCGTCCCCGGCCTTCGCCTTCGTGGTGCTGATCGTGCTGCTGCCGGGGCGTTTCATCGGTGCCGATGGCCTGAGCGCGGTGCAGGCCGGGCAACTGATGATCGCGCTGTCGGCGCCCTTGCTGGTGGTGCCGATGCTGGCGGCGCTGCTGTCGCGCTGGTTCACCGCCGGGCTGCTGTCGGCGCTGGGCCTGGCGCTGAACGCGCTCGGGCTGTTGTGGATGAGCGTGGCGCTGGCGTCCGGGCCGCAGGCGCTGCTGCTGCCGATGCTGGTGGTGGGCGTGGGCATCGGCCTGCCCTGGGGGCTGATGGACGGGCTGGCGGTGAGCGTGGTGGAGAAGGAGCGGGCGGGCATGGCCACGGGCATCTTCAACACCGTGCGGGTGTCCGGCGACGGCGTGGCCATCGCGCTGGTCGGTGCGCTGCTGGCGGCACTGGTCGTCGCGGCGCTACCGGCCTCGGGTGCGTCGTCGGCGCAGGTCATCGGTGCCGCCGGGCATGCGGCCATGGGTGACCTGGCCCGGGCGGCGGCGCTGCTCGGGGTGGACAGGGCAGCGTTGCAGCCGGGTTATGACGCGGCGTTCCGTACCCTGTTGCAGGTGCTGGCGGCGATCACCGGGCTGACGGCGGTGCTGGTGTTCATGCTGCTGGGCAAGGTGCGCACCCATGAGGTGGAGGCGTTGGCCGAGGTGCCTTGTGAGGCGTAGCCGTGCGTAGGGTGGGCCGCGCTTCATCGGTCCACCGTCGGTGTGGCCGGTAACGCCCAAGAGGGGCGTCGCGGGGAGCGCTGCACGCTCCTTGGCGAATGAATTCGCCCCTACAAGGGCGGGTGTTGGTCAGGCGGGCCAGCGCTCCTTGCGCCAGGCGCGGCGCTGGTTCTTCTGGAGGTAGGTCCAGGCGACGAAGCGGCTCTGCTTCTGGCCCTGGGCCATGTGCACGACGCGGATGTCGCTGGCACCGAGGGCCTTGAGGCGCTCTTGCAGCGGCGTGACGTTGCCGACCTTGGACACCAGGGTGCTGAACCAGAACACCTGCTGGCCGAAGGCGGCGCTTTCCTCGGCCATGCGCGCGATGAAGGCGGCTTCACCGCCTTCGCAATGCAGTTCGTTGGACTGGCCGCCGAAGTTGAGCACCGGCAGCGTGCGGCTGGGGTCCTGCTTGCCGAGGTTCTTCCATTTGCGCGTGCTGCCGCTGCGGGCTTCGTCGAGGGAGGCGTGGAAGGGCGGGTTGCACAGGGTGAAGTCGAAGCGCTCGTCGGCCTGCACCAGGCCCTGGAAGATGTGCTGCGGGTTTTCCTGGCGGCGCAGTTCGATGGCGCCCTCGTATTGCGGGTTGGCGGCAAGGATGGCGGCGGCGGAGTCCAGGGACTGCGGGTCGATGTCGGCACCGACGAAGCGCCAGCCGTAGTCGTGGTGGCCGATCAGCGGGTAGATGCAGTTGGCGCCGACGCCGATGTCCAGCCCGCGCAGGGCGGGGCCCCTGGGAATCACGCCGTCGTGGGCGGCGCCGAGCAGGTCGGCCAGGTGGTGCAGGTAGTCGGCGCGCCCGGGGATGGGCGGGCACAGGTAGCCGGCGGGGATGTCCCACTGGCGGATGCCGTAGAACTGCTTGAGCAGCGCGCGGTTGAAGACCTTCACCGCCTCGGGGTTGGCGAAGTCGATGCTCGGCTTGCCGTAGGGGTTGGTGATGACGAACGCACCCAGCTCGGGGCTGCCTTCGATCAGCGCGGGGAAGTCGTAGCGGCCCTGGTGGCGGTTGCGCGGGTGCAGTGGCGCCTTGCCCCCGTCGGACGGCTTGGCCGGTGCGGTCTTGCTGGGCGGTTTGCTGGGCATGGCGAAGGTTCGGGGTGGAGGGGCAGGGGCGCATTATTCACAACCGGGCGGGTTTGGCCAGCCGTCGCCGGCGACCGGTCAGAAGGGCAGGAGCCAGGGCACCAGGAGGACGGTGACGGCCATCACCAGCAGGGTGAAGGGCACGCCGACGCGGACGAAATCGCCGAAGCGGTACTGGCCGGGGCCGAGCACCAGGGTGTTCACCGGCGAGGAGATGGGCGTCATGAAGGCGGCGGAGGCGGCCAGGGCCACGGTCATGGCGAAGGGCTGCGGCGAGACGCCGAGCTGCTGGGCAGTGGCGATGGCCACCGGGGCCATGAGCACGGCGGTGGCGGTGTTGGAGATGAACAGGCCGATCACTGCGGTGAGTACGAACAGCGCGGCGATCACCAGGCGCGGTGCGGCATCGCCCAGCAACGCCACCAGGCCCTGTACGGCGAGGTCGATGCCGCCGGTCTGCTGCAGGGCGTGGGCGAAGGGCAGCATGCCGACGATGAGGATCAGGGTGGGCCAGTGGATGGCGCGGTAGGCGCTGTCCAGGTCGATGCAGCGGAAGGCGCCCATCAGCAGGCAGCCCACCAGCGCGGCCATGACGTTGGGCACCAGGCCGCTGACCATCAGGATCACCATCACCGCCAGGCTGAGCAGGGCGTGGGGTGCCTTGTGCGCGGTCGGCGCCACTTCGTCCACTTCGGCGGGCAGGCTCAGCACCAGGAAGTCGCGGCCCTGGGCCTGCAGGCGGTGGATGTCCTTCCATTCCCCCGCCACCAGCAGGGTGTCGGAGCCCTTGAGCTTCTCGTCCACCAGCACGCCATCGAGGGGGCGGCCATGGCGACGCAGGCCGACGACGTTGAGGCGGTGGCGGCTGCGGAAGCCCAGTTCCTGGATGGTCTTGCCCGGCAGCTCCGACTCCGGCGGCAGCGCGACTTCGGCCAGCCCCAGCTGGTGGGCGTGCAGGCTGTAGTAGGAGGCGTTGAGCGGCATGGGCTCCAGGCCCAGCGCCTGGTAGGCGCCGAGCAGGCCGATGGCCGGGCTGGCGAGGTCCACCAGCAGCACGTCGCCGGGTTCCAGCTGGGTGTTGCCGGTGGCCATGAGCAGCAGGGTGCGGAACTTGCGCTGGCGCTCGACGGCGATGACGTTGATGCCGTACTCGCGGCGCAGCTCGAGCTCGTTCAGGGCCTGCCGCGCGAGCGGCGAGTCGGCGCGTACCCGCAGGCGTCGTTCGCGCTCGCTGAGGTGGTAGGCGCCGGCCAGGTCGGCGAGGGTCAGGCGCGGCGCCGTGGTGGTGTCGTCACCGCCTGCGCGGCCGAGCCAGCGGCTGGCGGCGAGCATGTAGAGCACGCCCAGGACCAGCACGGCGAGGCCGACGGGCGTGGGGCCGAAGAAGCCGAAGCCGTCAAAGCCGGCGCGGCGCAGTTCGCTGTGCACCACCATGTTCGGCGGCGTGGCCACCAGGGTGAGCATGCCGCTGATGAGGCCGGCGAAGGCCAGCGGCATCATCAGCCGCGCCGGTGGGATCTTCAGCCGCGCGGCGACGCCGAGCACGACCGGGATGAAGATGGCGACCACGCCGGTGGAGCTCATCACCGAGCCGAGCCCGGCGACGCTGAGCATGAGCAGCACCAGCAGGCGGGTTTCGCTGCTGCCGGCGCGGGCCACCAGCGCGTCGCCCAGGCGGTAGGCGATGCCGGTGCGCACCAGGCCGTCGCCGATGATGAACAGCGCGGCGATCAACACGACGCTGGGGTCGCTGAAGCCGGCCAGGGCCTGTTCGGTGCTGAGCACGCCGCTGAGCGCCAGGGCCACGAGGGCCAGCAGGGCGACGGCGTCCATGCGTGGGCGGTTGCGCACGAAGAGGGTGACGACCACCAGCAGCAGGCCGAGTACCCAGATGAGTTGCGGGATCATGGCGGGGGCTCCTGGATGGGGTGTGATTGCACCGTAGCCCGGACTTCAACCCGGAGGGGGTTCCCGGGCTGAAGCCCGGGCTACGAAAGTTTACGGGGGGATTCTGTCAGGGGTAGCCGAGGGTGGCCTTGATCTGCTGCAGGTTGGCGGCGATCCAGGTCTTGTCGATGGCGCCCCAGTCGCGGATCACGTAGTGGCCGGCGTTGTTGCGGGCGCCTGCGTCCTGCTGGAACTGGCAGTCGATGTCCAGGTCGGCGAGGGCGGCGAGGGTGTCCTGGGCGGTGCGGCGGGGCATGCCGGTGGCGTCCATCAGGGCGGGGACGCTGGCGGCGGTGCCGCTGTCGATCAGCCAGGCGACGTAGAGGCGGCGGTAGAAGCTGGTCTTGGTCTTGCTGGTTTCCATGGGGGCTCCGGGGTCAGGGCGCGCGACGGCGCAGGACGCGGTGGCGGTTGGCGAAGAACAGGCGCAGGAACAGCCGGACCAGCGGGGTGCCGAACAGGGGCGCGACGGTGAGCTGGTCGATGACCCGGGTGCCGCTGGCGCTGTGTTCCAGGCGGCGTTCGTGGCGCCACAGGCGCATGCCTGTCATGGGGGATTCTTCGACGAAGCCGACGCCGGGGGTGAGTTCGCGCAGGGTCAGTCGCGAGGTGCCCAGCGGCAGGACGCCGAACAGCCAGAGGTGGCTGGTGAACAGGGGTTCGCCGGGCTGGACGGCGAGGTCTTCGAGGTTGCGGACGCCGGCGGGCACGCTCATGCGCAGCCAGGGGCGCATTTCCTCGCGCAGGCGGTCGACGTCGGTGATCCAGCTCCAGGCCTGGCCGGGGCTGACCGCGAGGTGGGATTCGAAACGCAGTTCGATGGGCATCTCTTCCATTTCCCTATGAAAGAACAAGGCCCGCCGGGTGGCGGGCCTTGGGGGCTTACAGGTCGGCGATCTTCCCGCGCTGTTCGGCCAGCTTGGCCAGGGCCTGTTCGGCCTCGGCGAGCTTGGCGCGCTCCTTGTCGAGCACCTCGGCCGGGGCCTTGGCGACGAAGCCTTCGTTGGCGAGCTTGCCGCCGACGCGCTTCACTTCGCCGTCCAGGCGCTGGATCTCCTTGTCCAGGCGGGCCAGTTCGGCCTCCTTGTCGATCAGGCCGGCCATGGGCACCAGCACCTGCATGTCACCGACCAGGGCGGTGGCGGACATGGGCGCTTCTTCGCCGGCTGCGAGGACGCGGACCGATTCGAACTTGGCCAGCTTGTTCAGCAGCGGGCCATTGTCGGCGAGGCGGCGCAGGTCTTCGTCGCTGGCGTTGGCCAGGATCACGTCGATGCGCTTGGCCATGGAGATCTTCATCTCGCCACGGATCTGGCGCACGCCGAGCATCAGGGTCTTGACCCACTCGATGTCGCCTTCGGCGGCGGCGTCGATGCGGCTCTCGTTGGCCACCGGCCAGGGTTGCAGCATCAGGGTGTCGCCGCTGACGCCGGCCTGGCCCTTGATGCGCTGCCAGATCTCTTCGGTGATGAAGGGCATGAACGGGTGGGCCAGGCGCAGGATGACCTCCAGCACGCGCACCAGGGTGCGGCGGGTGCCACGCTGGCGCTCGATCGGGGCGTTCTCGTCCCACAGCACCGGCTTGACCAGCTCGAGGTACCAGGAGCAGTACTCGTCCCAGACGAACTCGTAGAGGGCCTGGGTGGCCAGGTCGAAGCGGAAGGCGTCGAGGTGGCGGGTGACTTCGGCTTCGGTGCGCTGCAGCTGGGAGATGATCCAGCGGTCGACGGAGGACAGCTCGACGGCTTCACCGTTGACGCCGGTGTCCTGGCCATCGGTGTTCTCGGTGACGAAGTTGGCGGCGTTCCACAGCTTGTTGCAGAAGTTGCGGTAGCCCTCGACGCGGCCCATGTCGAACTTGATGTCGCGGCCGGTGGAGGCCAGCGAGCAGAAGGTGAAGCGCAGGGCGTCGGTACCGAAGCTGTTGATGCCGTCGGGGAACTCGGCGCGGGTCTGCTTGGCGATCTTCTCGGCCAGCTTGGGCTGCATCATGCCGCTGGTGCGTTTCTCCAGCAGCGCGTCGAGGGTGATGCCGTCGACGATGTCCAGCGGGTCGAGGACGTTGCCCTTGGACTTGGACATCTTCTGGCCCTGGCCGTCGCGCACCAGGCCGTGGACGTACACGGTCTTGAACGGGATCTGCCCGGTCAGGTGGGTGGACAGCATGATCATCCGGGCGACCCAGAAGAAGATGATGTCGAAGCCGGTGACCAGGACGTCGGTGGGGTGGAAGGTCTTGAGGAAGTCGGTCTGTTCCGGCCAGCCCAGGGTGGAGAAGGTCCACAGGCCCGAGCTGAACCAGGTGTCGAGGACGTCATCGTCCTGGCGCAGGGCGGTGTCGCCCAGGTTGTGCTTGGCGCGTACCTCGGCCTCGTCGCGGCCGACGTAGACGTTGCCGGCTTCGTCGTACCAGGCGGGGATGCGATGGCCCCACCAGAGCTGGCGGCTGATGCACCAGTCCTGGATGTCGCGCATCCAGCTGAAGTACATGTTCTCGTACTGCTTGGGCACGAACTGGATCTCGCCGCTCTCGACCACGGCGATGGCCTTCTCGGCCAGCGGCTTGGTGGAGACGTACCACTGGTCGGTCAGCCAGGGTTCGATGACGGTGCCGGAACGGTCGCCCTTGGGCACCTTGAGGGCGTGGTCGTCGATCTTCTCCAGCAGGCCGAGGGCTTCGATGTCGGCGACGATGCGCTTGCGCGCCTCGAAGCGGTCGAGGCCGGCGTAGGCGGCGGGCAGGCTGCCGTCGAAGGCGTCGTTGACGCTGCCGTCGAGGTGGAACACCTGGGCGGTGGCGAGCACGGCGGCGTTCTTGTCGAAGATGTTGATCAGCGGCAGGTCGTGGCGCTTGCCGACTTCGTAGTCGTTGAAGTCGTGGGCCGGGGTGATCTTCACGCAGCCGGTGCCGAACTCGGGGTCGCAGTAGTCATCGGCGACGATGGGGATGCGGCGGCCGACCAGGGGCAGGACGACGAACTTGCCGATCAGGGCCTTGTAGCGCTCGTCTTCCGGGTGCACGGCGACGGCGCTGTCGCCCAGCAGGGTTTCCGGGCGGGTGGTGGCGACCACCAGGTGGTCCTTGCCGTCGGCGGTCTTCAGGCCGTCGGCCAGCGGGTAGCGCAGGTTCCACAGGTGGCCCTTCTCGTCGTGGCTTTCCACTTCGAGGTCGGAGATGGCGGTGTGGAACTTGGTGTCCCAGTTGACCAGGCGCTTGCCGCGGTAGATCAGGCCGTCGTCGTGCAGGCGTACGAAGGCTTCCTTGACCGCTTCGGAGAGGCCGTCGTCCATGGTGAAGCGCTCGCGCGACCAGTCGACGGAGGAGCCGAGGCGACGGATCTGGCGGGTGATGGTGCCGCCGGACTGTTCCTTCCACTCCCAGACCTTCTCGAGGAACTTCTCGCGGCCGAGGTCGTGGCGGTCGACGCCCTGGGCGGCCAGCTGGCGCTCCACCACCATCTGGGTGGCGATGCCGGCGTGGTCGGTGCCCGGCTGCCACAGGGTGTTGCGACCCTGCATGCGGCGGAAGCGGATCAGCGCGTCCATGATGGCGTTGTTGAAGCCATGACCCATGTGCAGGCTGCCGGTGACGTTCGGCGGCGGGATCATGATGGTGTAGGGCTCGCCGGAACCTTGCGGGGCGAAGTAGTTGTTCTTCTCCCAGGTCTGGTACCAGGAGGATTCGATGGCGTGGGGCTGGTAGGTCTTGTCCATGGTGCGGCGGGACCGTGTCGGCAACTGATCGGAAAGCCGCCGAGTATAGCGGCTGCGGCTACAAGCCCCAAGCGCGGGCAGCGGGGCAGGGGCGAGGGGGCGTGCGACTCAGCCGCGGCGGGGCGGCTGGGGCAGGAGGCGGGTCAGGCGGGCGCTGAGGCGGCGCTTGAGCTCGGCTTCTATCTGCGGGACGAAGTCGTCGATGACGTCTTGCAGGATGAGTTGCGCGGCGGCGCGCAGCTCGGTGTCCAGGCGGCTGAATTCCTGGGCGCTGGCGGCTTCGGCGCTGCGTTGCAGGGCGCCCTGCAGGGGCGTCTGCGCCGGCTGCTCGGCACGCGGCGGGGGCGCGGGTTGCACACTGGGGGCCGGGGCCGGGCTGGGTGCGATGGGCTCGCTGCCCCGTGGGGGCAGTTCGAAGGGCGGCGCTTCGACGATCTCGGAGAGCAGGGGGATGCTGTCCGGGTCGACGGACTCGGTGAGCAGGGGCGGCTCGCTGCTGGTGTGTTCGTCGAGCAGGGCGCGGATCGATTCGAGGTCGTCCAGCAGGTGTGCGGGCTTTTGCGGCGGTCTGGAGTTGTCCATGGGGCGTGCTTAGAGTTCGACTCGCTTTGGATCATAGCCGCGCTGGCGGTAGGTACGGAAATTCTCACGGCAGGCGGCCAGCAGGGCCGGCTCCTGGTTGACGATCTCGATGATGCGGCTGAAACGCTCGAGGTGCGGCGAGAGGCTGGCGTCGAGGTTGATCAGCAGGCCCTGGGCGGCCTCGGGCTGCTCGTCGCCGCCGATCACCACCGGCGCCTGCGGGTCGTCTTCGTGCAGGCCGTGGGGGATGAAGGTCTCGGCCTTGAAGCGCCACAGCAGGTCGTCCAGCTCGGCGCCCTGGGCCTTGTCGGCGCAGCGCACGAACACCGGCAGGCCATGGCGCCAGGCCTTGCTCGCCAGCTGGCAGGCGGCGCGCAGGCGGTCCGCCGGGGTGCTGGAGGAAAGGACGTAGAACTCGACGCGGGTCATGGCTGGGTGTTCCTGAGGTGAGGCGGGTGCCCGGCGGCCTGCGCCGCCGGGCGGTGCGGCAGTTTACACGCGGTCCAGCAGGTACTGGGTGAGCAGGGGCACCGGACGACCGGTGGCGCCCTTGTCCTTGCCGCCGCTGACCCAGGCGGTGCCGGCGATGTCGAGGTGGGCCCAGTGGAATTTCTTGGCGAAGCGCGACAGGAAGCAGCCGGCGGTGATGGTGCCGGCCTTGGGGCCGCCGATGTTGGCGATGTCGGCGAAGGGGCTGTCGAGCTGCTCCTGGTATTCGTCGAACAGCGGCAGTTGCCAGGCGCGGTCGTCGGCGTATTCGCCAGCCTTGAGGATCTGCTTCACCAGGGTCTCGTTGTTGCCCATCAGGCCGGAGACGTTGCTGCCCAGGGCGACGATGCAGGCGCCGGTGAGGGTGGCGACGTCGATCACCGCCCGGGGCTTGAAGCGCTCGGCGTAGGTGAGGGTGTCGCACAGCACCAGGCGGCCTTCGGCGTCGGTGTTGAGGATCTCGACGGTCTGGCCGCTCATGGTGGTGACGATGTCGCCGGGGCGGGTGGCGCCGCCGCTGGGCATGTTCTCGGCGCAGGCCAGCAGGCCGACGACGTTGATCGGCAGCTGCAGCTCGACCAGGGCACGGAAGGTGCCGAGCACGCTGGCGGCGCCGCACATGTCGTACTTCATCTCGTCCATGCCGGCGGCGGGCTTGATGCTGATGCCGCCGGTGTCGAAGGTGATGCCCTTGCCCACCAGGGCGTAGGGTTTGTCGTCCTTCTTGCCGCCCTGGTAGTGGAGCACGATCATCCGCGGCGGCTGGTCGCTGCCCTGGGCGACGGCGAGGAAGGCGCCGGCACCGAGCTCCTTGAGCTTCTTCTCGTCCAGCACCTCGACCTTGAGGTTCTTGTGGGCCTTGGCCAGGGCCTTGGCTTCCTCGGCGAGGAAGCTGGGGTGGCAGAGGTTCGGCGGCAGGTTGCCGAGGTCCTTGGTGAAGGCCATGCCGGTGGCGATGGCCCGGGCATGGGCGCTGCCACGCTCGACGTCGGCGAGCTCGGCCTTCTCGGCCAGCAGGGTGATCTTCTTCAGGGCCGGGGCATCGGCCTTGGTGCTCTTGAAGCGATCGAAACGGTAGGTGCCGTCGGCAAGGGTCTCCACCAGCAGGCGCGCCTTGCCATAGGCGTCACGGCCTTTCACGGCGAGTTCGCCCAGGGCGAGTACCGCATCGCTGCCGCCGAGGCCCTTGAGCACGCCGTTGACGGCGGCGACCACCTTGCGGAACTGGCGGTCGCCGAGTTCGCGTTCCTTGCCCACGCCTACCAGCAGCACGCGTTCGGCCTTGAGGTTGGGCAGGCTGTGCAGCAGCAGGGTCTGGCCGACCTTGCCGGCGAGGTCGCCACGCTTGAGCAGGGCGGCGATGGCGCCACCGGTGGCGCCATCCAGTGCGCTGGCAGCGGCACCCAGTTTGCGGCCTTCGCCGACGGCGACGACCAGGGTGGCGGTTTTCAGGGTTTCCGGGCGAGCGCTTTTGACGAGGAATTCCATGACGTATGTCCCCAAGACAAAGAGTCGGGATTGCAGGATATAATGCCGGCCATTTTTCAGTGGTCCGCCGGTTCGGCGGGCTGGCCACAAAGCGGCTAGTTTGAGCGTAGCCGCCTGAGCCTGACAACCCTGGAGTGTCTGGTTTGATTGTCTTCCGTTATCTGTCCCGTGAAGTCCTGGTCACCCTCAGTGCCGTGAGTGCGGTGCTGCTGGTGATCATCATGAGTGGTCGCTTCATCAAGTACCTGGCCCAGGCCGCGCAAGGCGTCCTGGACCCGGGGGTGCTGTTCTTGATCATGGGGTTCCGCCTGCCGGGCTTCCTCGAGCTGATCCTGCCGCTGGGCCTGTTCCTGGGCTTCCTCCTGGCGTACGGCCGGCTCTACCTGGACAGCGAGATGACCGTGCTCGCCGCCACCGGCATGAGCCAGCAGCGCCTGATGGCCTACAGCCTGGCGCCGGCGACCCTGGTGGCGCTGCTGGTCGCCTGGCTGAGCCTGGGCCTGGCGCCGCAGGGCGTGGCGCAGGTGGCGCGGATCCTCAACGAGCAGGACGCGCTGACCGAGTTCGACACGCTGGTGCCCGGCCGCTTCCAGACCATGAAGAACGGTACGCGGGTGACCTACACCGAGAGCCTGTCGGCCGATCGTGGCGAGCTGGGCGGGGTGTTCATCTCCGAGAAGCGCCTGTCGCAGAACAACAAGGAGCGCGGCATCGGCGTGCTGGTGGCGGAGAAGGGCCGCCAGGTCATCCACGAGGATGGCAGCCGCTACCTGATCCTGGAGAACGGCTACCGCTACGACGGCAACCCGGGCAAGGCCGACTATCGCGCGATCAAGTACGAGACCTACGGCATCCTCCTGCCCAAGCCGGAGATCAGCGGTGAGATCGGCGAGCGCGAGGCGATCCCGACGTCCGAACTGATCGGCAGCGACAACCCGCGTTACCAGGCCGAGCTGCAGTGGCGCATTTCCATCCCGCTGCTGGTGTTCGTGGTGACCCTGCTGGCGGTGCCGCTGTCGCGGGTCAATCCGCGCCAGGGCCGCTTCCTCAAGCTGCTGCCGGCGATCCTCCTTTATATGGCCTACCTGTCCCTGTTGATCGCTGCGCGCGGCCAGCTGGACAAGGGCAAGATCCCCATGGCGCTCGGCCTCTGGTGGGTGCACGGGATGTTCCTGCTGGTCGGCCTGTCATTGCTTTACTGGGAGCCGTTGCGGCTGAAGTGGGCAGCTCGTCGTGATGCCCGTGAGGTGGCCCATGGTTAGGTTGGATCGTTATATCGGCACCAGCGTGTTCTTCGGCATCCTCGCGGTGCTGGGGGTGATAGTCGGGCTGGCGCTGCTGTTCGCCTTCATCGACGAGCTGGGCGACGTCGACGGCTCCTATGGGGTCATGGAGGCGGCCGTCTATGTACTCATGACCACGCCGCGGCGCATCTACGAGATGCTGCCGATGGCGGCGCTGATCGGCAGCCTGATCGGCCTCGGCGGCCTGGCCAGCAGCAGCGAGCTGACCATCATGCGGGCGGCTGGCGTCTCCATCGGGCGCATCGTCTGGGCGGTGATGAAGCCGCTGCTGGTGTTGATGCTGGCGGGTGTGCTGATCGGTGAATACGTCGCGCCGTGGAGCGAGAACCTGGCCCAGGGCAATCGTGCGCTGGCGCAGGGCGGTGGCGAGGCGCAGAGCGCGAAGCGCGGCCAGTGGCATCGCCAGGGCAACCAGTACGTGCACATCAACGCCGTGCAGCCCAATGGCGTGCTCTATGGCGTGACCCGCTACGACTTCGATGGCGAGCGCCGCATGCAGTCGGCGAGCTTCGCCCGTCGCGCCATGTACCAGACCGATCACTGGCAGCTGGAAGACGTTTCCACGACCTACTTCCGTGGCGACCACACCGAGGTGATCGAGTCGCCGAACGAGCGCTGGGACATCGAGCTGAGCCCGCAGCTGCTGGGCACCGTGGCGATGGAGCCTGAGGCGCTGTCGATCACCGGGCTCTGGCGCTACACCCATTACCTGGCGGACCAGGGGCTGAACAATGGCCGCTACTGGCTGGCGTTCTGGACCAAGGTGCTGCAGCCGCTGGTCACCGGCGCGCTGGTGCTGATGGCGATCTCCTTCATCTTCGGCCCGCTGCGCTCGGTGACGCTGGGGCAGCGCGTGTTCACCGGCGTGGTGATCGGCTTCGTGGTGCGCATCAGCCAGGACCTGCTCGGGCCATCCAGCCTGGTGTTCGGGTTCTCGCCGCTGCTGGCGGTGCTGATCCCGGCGGGGATCTGCGCGCTGGCTGGCGTGCTGCTGCTGAGGCGCGCGGGGTAGGTCCCCAGGGTACGAAAAAGCCGGCTGCGAGCCGGCTTTTTCTTGGGTGCGATTCGGGTGGCGCTACTTCTTGTGGATGTTCTTCGGCAGCTGAACCACCTGGCTGTCGGAGTACATGTCGTGCCAGCTGCGTTTCTGCTTGTCGACGATCATCCACAGGAAGCCGAGGCCGAAGCACAGCCAGGAACCGATGGCGACCACGAAGCGCAACAGCGCCTGCCACAGGCTGATGGCCGAGCCGTCGCGGTTCTGGATGCGTACGCCCCAGACCTGCATGCCGAGGGTCTGGCCGCCGCGCATCCAGAACTTGCTGAAGAAGGCGAACAGGCTGAGGAACAGCAGGCTGGAGAGTATGGGGTCGCCGATCAGCGCGCCTTGCTCGGCCATCTGCCGCAGGCGCTCGCCGCCGAAGATCGCGCGCAGTATCGCCTGCTGGTAGAAGAGGGTGACCACCATCATCAGGGCCACGCAGAGAAGGAAGTCATAGAAGATCGCGGCGAAGCGACGGATCGGCCCGGCGACGGGGAAGTCGCCTTCGGGGCGCAGTTTCGGGTTCGGCATGGAAAGCCCTTGCAAACGTGGGGTTGCGACATTCTAAAGGCTGGGCCTTACGGAATCACGGGCATAAAAAAACCCCTGATGTTTCCATCAGGGGTTCTTTCAAGCAGGAGGCTTAGCCCAGGACTTGAACCTGGTCGGCCTGCATGCCTTTTTGACCTTGCACAGCGACGAAGCTGACTTTCTGGCCTTCTTTCAGGCTCTTGAAGCCGTTACCTTCGATTGCGCGGAAGTGCACGAACAGATCCGGACCGCTTTCGGGGGTGATGAAACCAAAACCCTTCTCGTCGTTGAACCACTTAACGGTGCCGTTTTGACGATTCGACATGTCTTATTTCCTTGAAACTAGAGTTGATGACAGCCTCTTGCTTTTCTTAAAGCATAGAGGGCTGGAACTGGTTGCAGAGAGTAAGAGAAGTCGAGCGGGATGTAGCGGATCTGTAGGATCTACTGCACCAGGTCACGATTCAACAGCGACCCATGCAAACACAGTGCGCACACTCTACGCTAACTTTCTTTGAATTGCCAACCCCCCGAAAGCTCAATGCTAGGCAGGGTTTGGGAAGATTTCCAATGCTGATGCACTGCATCTGGAAAAAGGACGCAACAGGAGGATGAAAAGCTGTTGCGGAGGGCTGCAAGCTCGTCGAGTACGAGGGCTTGCTGGAGTCGTGGTGCCCCGGGAGAGACTCGAACTCTCACTCTGTCGCCAGAAACGGATTTTGAATCCGCCGCGTCTACCGATTCCGCCACCGGGGCACGATGGCGGCGCAGTATAGGGAGGCGACCGAGGCGGGTCAATCCGCCCGCGTGGTCAGATTTCCGCATTTCCGTTAATATTCGCGCCCCTGCGAGACGACCCCCACCATGCGCGTTGCCGACTTCCACTTCGAGCTCCCCGAGCACCTCATCGCCCGCCATCCCCTGAGCGAGCGCCGCGCCAGCCGCCTGCTGGTGCTGGACGGCCCTACGGGCGAACTCGCCCACAAGGGTTTCGCCGACCTGCTGGGCTACCTGCGCCCAGGAGACCTGATGGTATTCAACAACACCCGGGTCATCCCGGCGCGCCTGTTCGGCCAGAAAGCGTCAGGCGGCAAGCTGGAAATCCTCGTGGAGCGCGTGCTGGACAGCCACCGCGTGCTCGCCCATGTGCGTTCGAGCAAGTCGCCCAAGCCGGGTTCGATCCTCCTCATCGACGGTGGCGCCGAGGCGACCATGCTCGCGCGGCACGATGCGCTGTTCGAGCTGGGCTTCGCCGAAGAGGTGCTGCCCTTGCTCGATCGCCTCGGGCACATGCCATTGCCTCCTTATATAGACAGGCCGGATGAGGATGCCGATCGCGAGCGCTACCAGACTGTCTATGCACGCCATGCCGGTGCCGTTGCGGCGCCCACGGCCGGGCTGCATTTCGACGAGGCGCTGCTGGAGTCCATCGCGGCCAAGGGCGTCGAGACGGCCTTCGTCACCCTGCACGTCGGTGCCGGCACCTTCCAGCCGGTTCGTGTCGAGCGTATCGAAGAGCACCACATGCATCGCGAGTGGCTCCAGGTCGACCAGGAGGTCGTGGATGCGGTCGCCGCCTGCCGTGCGCGAGGGGGGCGGGTGATCGCCGTGGGCACTACCAGCGTGCGTTCGCTGGAAAGCGCCGCGCGGGACGGTACGCTCAAGCCCTTCAGTGGCGATACCGACATCTTCATCTACCCGGGCAAGCCGTTCCATGTGGTGGATGCCCTGGTGACCAATTTCCATCTTCCCGAATCCACCCTGCTGATGCTGGTGTCCGCCTTCGCCGGCTACCCGGAGACCATGGCCGCCTACGCGGCGGCGGTCGAGCAGGGCTATCGCTTCTTCAGTTACGGTGATGCCATGTTCATCACCCGCAACCCCGCACCGCGCGGGCCCGAGGACCAAGCATGACACGCACTTGCCGCATGACCTTCGAATTGCTGGCCACCGAAGGCAAGGCCCGTCGTGGCCGCCTGACCTTCCCCCGTGGCGTGGTCGAGACGCCGGCCTTCATGCCGGTGGGCACCTATGGGACGGTGAAGGGCATGTTGCCGCGCGACATCGAGGCCATCGGCGCGCAGATCATCCTCGGCAACACCTTCCACCTCTGGCTGCGTCCGGGCATGGAAGTGATCAAGCGTCACGGCGACCTGCACGACTTCATGCAGTGGCAGGGCCCGATCCTTACCGACTCGGGCGGTTTCCAGGTGTTCAGCCTGGGCGCGATGCGCAAGATCAAGGAGGAAGGGGTGACCTTCGCCTCCCCGGTCGACGGCGCCAAGGTATTCATGGGGCCCGAGGAGTCGATGCAGGTGCAGCGCGACCTCGGCTCCGACATCGTGATGATCTTCGACGAATGCACGCCCTATCCGGCGGATTTCGACGTGGCCAGGCGCTCCATGGAGCTGTCGCTGCGCTGGGCCGGCCGTTCCAAGGCCGCCCACGGCGAAAGCACCGCCGCGCTGTTCGGCATCGTCCAGGGCGGCATGCATGAAGAGCTGCGCATGCGTTCGCTCGAAGGGCTGGACCGGATCGGCTTCGACGGCCTGGCCATCGGCGGGCTCTCGGTGGGGGAGCCCAAGGAAGAGATGATCCGCGTGCTCGACTACCTGCCGGCGCAGATGCCGGCCGACAAGCCGCGCTACCTCATGGGTGTCGGCAAGCCGGAGGACTTGGTGGAGGGCGTACGGCGCGGCGTCGATATGTTCGACTGCGTGATGCCCACCCGCAACGCGCGCAACGGCCACCTTTTCGTCGAGACCGGGGTGCTGAAGATCCGCAACTCGGTGCACAAGCACGATGATTCGCCGCTGGATCCGAGCTGCGACTGTTACACCTGCAAACATTTCTCCAGGGCCTATCTGCACCATCTGGACAAATGCGGCGAAATGCTCGGCAGCATGTTGAATACAATCCACAACTTGCGGCATTACCAGCGCCTTATGGCTGGTTTGCGCGAGGCAATCCAACAGGGTAAATTGGCCGCCTTTGTCGATGCCTTCTATGCCCGGCGCGGACTACCGACACCGCCCCTGGACTGATAACGCCGCATATATAGAGCTGAACATTCTTCGTATTTTCGCAACAGGAGTGCTACATGAGCTTTCTGATTCCCGCCGCCTATGCCGACGCCGCTGCCCCGGCAGCCGCCGCTGGTCCCGCCGGTACCGGCTTTGAGTGGGTTTTCCTGATCGGTTTCCTGGTCATCTTCTACCTGATGATCTGGCGTCCCCAGTCCAAGCGCGCCAAGGAACACAAGAACCTGCTGGGCAACCTGCAGAAGGGCGACGAAGTGGTCACCTCCGGCGGTATCGCTGGCAAGGTGGTCAAGGTTTCCGATGACTTCGTGGTCATCGAGGTTTCCGATACCGTCGAACTGAAGATCCAGAAGGTCGCCATCGCGGCCACGCTGCCGAAAGGCACGCTGAAAGCCATCTAACGATTCGTTCTTCACCATTCACGGGGCGCCTAAGGCGCCCCGCGTCATAACGGGCGGTGTCATGCTCAACAAGTACCCTCTGTGGAAATATCTGCTGATCCTGGCGGTTCTCGCCCTCGGCCTGGTTTATTCCGCACCCAACCTCTACCCCAATGATCCGGCCATCCAGATTTCCGGCAACAGCACGGCGCTGAAGATCCAGCAGGGCGATCTCGATCGCTCCGTGGCAGCCCTGAAGCAGGTCGGGATCGAGGTCAAGAGCTCCAGCCTCAGCGATCGTGGCGGCCTGCTGCGCCTGAACAAGCTGGGCGATCAGCTGCCGGCCAAGGAAGCCATCTCCCAGGTGCTGGGCGAGGACTACGTGGTTGCGCTCAACCTCGCGCCGACCACGCCGGAATGGCTGCGCAGCGTGCATGCGACGCCGATGAAGCTCGGCCTCGACCTCTCCGGTGGCGTGCACTTCCTGCTGGAAGTGGACATGGAGAAAGCCGTATCCGCCCGCGTGAAGATCTACGAAGGCGAAGTCCGTACCCTGCTGCGCAAGGAGCGCGTGCGCTACCGCAGCCTGCCGGGCATCGACAATGGCTTCCAGCTCGGCTTCAGCGACCAGGAGTCGCTGGAAAAGGCCCAGTCGCTGATCCGCAAGTCCTTCACCGATTTCGATCTGAAGACCGCCGAGCGTGGCGACCAGCAGGTGATGAGCCTGACCCTGACCCAGGCCAAGCTGTCCGAGATCCGCGAATACTCGATCAAGCAGAACCTGACCACCGTCCGCAACCGTGTGAACGAGCTGGGCGTCTCCGAGCCGCTGGTACAGCGCCAGGGCGCCAACCGCATCGTGGTCGAGCTGCCGGGCGTGCAGGACACTGCCGAAGCCAAGCGCATCTTGGGCAAGACCGCCAACCTCGAATTCCGCCTCGCCGCCGCACCCGATGCCAGCAAGGCCAGCACCGAATCCTTCGAGTTCCGTGAGCCGGGCCGTCCGCCCGTGCCGCTGGAGCGCAGCCTGATCATCACCGGTGACCAGGTCACCGATGCCCAGGCCAGCTATGACGAGAACGGCCGTCCGCAGGTGAACATCCGTCTGGATGGCCACGGCGGCGAACTGATGAACCGCGCCACCCGCAACAACGTCGGTCGCAGCATGGCGGTGATCTTCATCGAGCAGCGCCCGATGAGCCGCAAGGCCAAGCAGGTGGTCGACGGCGTCGAGCAGGAAGTCGTGGTCCCCGGCTTCAAGGAAGAGAAGAAGATCATCAGCCTGGCGACCATCCAGTCGCCGCTGGGCAACCAGTTCCGCATCACCGGCCTGAACGGCCAGGGCGAGTCCTCCGAGCTGGCCCTGCTGCTGCGCGCCGGTGGCCTGGCCGCGCCGATGTACTTCGCCGAAGAACGCACCATCGGCCCGAGCCTGGGTGCCGAGAACATCGTCAAGGGCATCGAGTCCACCGAGTGGGCGATGATCTTCGTGTCGCTGTTCATCATCGCCATCTACCGTTTCTTCGGCGTGCTGGCGACCGTCGCCCTGGCCTTCAACCTGGCCCTGCTGGTGGGGCTGATGTCAGCCATCGGCGCGACCCTCACCCTGCCGGGCATCGCGGGTATCGTGCTGACCCTGGGCATGGCGGTGGACGCCAACGTGCTGATCTACTCGCGGATACGCGAGGAGCTGGCCAATGGCATGTCCGTGCAGCGTGCCATCCACGAGGGCTTCGACCGCGCCTATGCGGCGATCATCGACTCCAACCTGACCACCCTGCTGGTGGGCGGCATCCTCTTCGCGCTGGGCACCGGCCCGATCAAGGGCTTCGCCGTCACCATGTCGCTGGGTATCGTCACCTCGATGTTCACCGCGATCATGTTCACCCGTGGTCTGGTCAACCTGATCTTCGGTGGCCGTAACTTCAAGAAACTGTGGATCTGAGGCAGCCATGATCAAGTCAACAATCCGCTTCATGGCGATCCGCAATTTTGCGTTCGCCGTCACCGTCGTCATCAGCCTTGTCGGTATCGGTGCGCTGTTCGCGAAGGGCCTGAACTTCGGCCTGGACTTCACCGGCGGCACCCTGATCGAGCTGGCTTACGAGAAGCCCGCCAACCTCGAGCTGATCAAGGAGGAGCTGGGGCAGGCCGGCTACCGCGATGCCGTTGTGCAGAGCTTCGGTGCCAGCACCGATGTGCTGGTGCGCCTGGCGGGTGAAGACCCCCAGCTGGGTAACCAGGTCGCCGCGTCCCTGCGCAAGATCGACGCCGAGAGCCAGTTCGTGGTCAAGCGTGTCGAGTTCGTCGGCCCGCAGGTGGGCGAGGAGCTGCGTGACCAGGGTGGCCTCGCCATGTTGCTCGCGCTCGGTGGCATCCTTCTGTACCTGGCCTTCCGCTTCCAGTGGAAGTTCGGCGTCGGCGCGGTCGCTTCCCTGGTGCACGACGTGATCGTCACCCTCGGCATCCTTGCGTTCTTCCAGCTGCCGTTCGACCTGACCGTGCTGGCGGCGGTGCTGGCGATGATCGGTTACTCGCTGAACGACACCATCATCATCTTCGACCGTATCCGCGAGAACTTCCGCGTACTGCGCAAGGCCGACCTGATCGAGAACATCGACGTCTCGTGCACCCAGACCCTGTTGCGTACCATCGCCACCTCGACCTCCACCGCGCTGGCTCTGGTCGCGCTGCTGGTGTTCGGTGGCGACAGCCTGCACGGCTTCGCGGTCGCACTGCTGGTGGGTGTGGTCGTGGGTACCTACTCCTCGATCTACATCAGTGCCCCGGTGCTGATCTGGCTGGGCCTGAGCTCGGAGGACCTGATTCCTCCGGCCGTGACCGCCGAGGTCGACGAGCGTCCCTGATTCCTCTGCTCGTAATGGAAAAGCCCGCTTCTGCGGGCTTTTTCTTTTCTGCGGCGAGGCGGTCGTTGTCCGTTGCCGTGGCGATGGGGCGGGGTGGCACCTGTGATGGCTGTCCCACTCATCGTTGTGGGATATGGCCTACGGGAACTCGGGAAAAAAGCTGTACTCCAAGGCAGGGAGTAGGGCGCAGATGCGCCGGTTGATGAACCAGGAGGTCCATGTGAACAAGTCGATGCTCGTCGGCGCCGTTTTGGGTGCGGTCGGTGTAACCGCCGGTGGCGCTGTCGCTACCTACAGTCTTGTGGGTAATGGCCCCGAATATGCCGAGGTGCTCGCGGTGCAGCCGGTCAAGGAAACCTTCAAGACCCCGCGTGAGGTCTGCAAGGACGTCGCCGTGACCCGGCAGAAGCCGGTCCAGGACCAGCACCAGATCGCCGGTACCGTACTGGGTGCGGTAGCGGGTGGCCTGCTGGGCAACCAGATCGGCGGTGGCAACGGCAAGAAGATCGCTACGGTCGCAGGTGCCGTGGGCGGTGGCTATGCCGGCAACAAGGTGCAGGAGCACATGCAGAACAGCGACACCTACACCACCACCGAAACCCGTTGCAACACCGTCCAGGAGACCAACGAGAAGGTCGTCGCCTACGACGTGCAATACCAGTTGGATGGCAAGGTGAATCAGGTGCGCATGGATCATGATCCGGGTGCGCAGATTCCGGTCACCAAGGAAGGTCGTCTGGTACTGACCCAGCGTCAGGCCGGCATCCAGCAGTGATCGCCGGATGAAATGAAGAAGGCGCCTCCGGGCGCCTTTTTCGTGGGCATGAAAAACCCGGCGCCAGGCCGGGTTCTTCGTAACGCGAGCGTATCAGCGCTTCAGCGACGGCGGCAGGTGCGGCTGGATGGCAGTCAGCACGGCCTTGAAGCACTTGGTGTTGCCCGCGACGATGTGGCCTTTCTCGAGGAAGTCGTGGGCGCCGGTGAAGTCGCTCACCAGGCCGCCCGCTTCCTGCACCAGCAGGGCGCCAGCAGCCATGTCCCACTCGGACAGGCCGAACTCCCAGAAGGCATCGAAGCGGCCAGCGGCCACATAGGCCAGGTCCAGGCTGGCGGAGCCGGCGCGGCGGATGCCGGCGGTCTGGCCGACCAGGCTGCGGAACATGTTCAGGTAGTTGTCGAGGTTATCCAGCTGGCTGTCGCGGAAGGGGAAGCCGGTGCCCAGGAGGGCGCCTTCCAGGCTCTTGCGCGGGCTGACGCGCAGGCGGCGGCCATTGAGGGCGGCGCCACGGCCGCGGCTGGCGGTGAACTCTTCCTGGCGGACCGGATCGAGTACCACGGCGTGTTCCAGGCGACCCTTGTATTTGCAGGCGATGCTCACGGCGAAGTGCGGTACGCCGCGGATGAAGTTGGTGGTGCCGTCCAGCGGGTCGATGATCCACTGGTAGTCGGCGCCTTCGCCGGTGCCGGCGATGGAACCGCCTTCTTCGCCGAGGATGCTGTGGGTCGGGTAGGCCTTGCGCAGGGCCTGGATGATGGTTTCTTCGGCGGCGCGGTCGACCTCGGTGACGTAGTCCTTGGCGTCCTTCTCGTTCACCGAAATCACGTCCAGGCGCTCGATGGAGCGGAAGATCAATTCACCGGCGCTGCGAGCGGCGCGCAGGGCGATATTCAGCATAGGCTGCATGGGGGAGTCACCTGGGTCGTTAAAGAAAGCCGGACATACTAACAGAAAAGCGTGGCTCATGAAGTGCAGGCCGGCGGTTTCATGGCGTTTGACTGAGTGCTTCTGTAAGATTTCACGCCCTGAAGTCTAGGTTTGGAGCCAGCGCCTTGCTGCAAAACATTCGCGTGGTCCTGGTCGGCACCAGCCACCCCGGCAATATCGGTGGGGCGGCGCGTGCCATGAAGAACATGGGGTTGTCGCGCCTGGTACTGGTCGCGCCCGAGCAATTCCCGCATCAGGAAGCCTGGGCGCGCGCCTCCGGGGCCGATGACATCCTCGAGTCCGCGCAGGTGGTCGCGACCCTGGAAGAGGCGTTGATCGGCTGCAGCCTGGTCTACGGCACCAGTGCGCGTGATCGCCATATCCCCTGGCCGTTGCTCGATCCCCGCGAGTGCGGGTCGAGCTGCGTCGAGCAGGTCGAGGGCGGTTCCGAGGTGGCGCTGGTGTTCGGTCGCGAATACGCCGGCCTGACCAATGAAGAGCTGCAGCGCTGCCAGTTCCATGTCCACATCCCGTCCGATCCCACGTTCGGCTCGCTGAACCTGGCGGCTGCCGTCCAGGTGCTGACCTACGAGGCGCGCATGGCGTGGCTCGCCGTACAGGGCAAGCCGACCAAGATGGAGAAGGTCGAGCTGACCGCCGAGGAAAACCTCCAGCCGGTGACGGTGGACGAGCTGGAGCTGTTCTTCGGCCACCTCGAGCGCACCCTGGTGGAGATCGGCTTCCTCGATCCTGAGCGGCCGCGCCACTTGATGTCCCGGCTGCGCCGCCTTTATGGGCGCAGTGCGATCAGCAAGCTCGAGATGAATATCCTGCGCGGCATCCTGACGGAAACCCAGAAGGCGGCGCGTGGAGAGATCCAGAAGCGGAGAGAGAAGTGATGTTCGAACGCATGCGAGAAGACATTCAGAGCGTATTCCACCGTGATCCGGCTGCGCGCAATGCCTTCGAGGTGCTCACCTGTTACCCCGGCCTGCACGCCATTTGGCTGCACCGACTGGCGCATGCCCTGTGGCTGGCCGGCTGGAAGTGGCTGGCGCGACTGGTGTCGAACTTCGGCCGCTGGATGACCGGCATCGAGATCCACCCGGGGGCGCGAATCGGCCGACGCTTCTTCATCGACCACGGCATGGGCATCGTCATCGGCGAGACCGCCGAGATCGGCAACGACGTGACGCTCTACCAGGGGGTGACGCTGGGCGGCACCAGCTGGAATGCCGGCAAGCGCCATCCGACGCTGGAGGATGGCGTGGTGGTCGGGGCGGGAGCCAAGGTGCTTGGTCCGTTCACGGTCGGGGCCGGTGCCAAGATCGGCTCCAATGCCGTGGTGACCAAGGCGGTGCCTGCGGGGGCCACCGCCGTGGGGATTCCGGGGCGGATCATCGTCAAGGAAGATCCCGAGAAGACAGCGAAGCGCCAGGCGATTGCCGAGAAGTTCGGGTTCGACGCCTATGGTGTCAGCCAGGATATGCCGGACCCCGTGGCGCGTGCGATCGGTCAGTTGCTCGACCATGTCCAGGCGGTGGACGAGCGGCTCGAGGGCATGTGCAGGGCGCTGACCGCGTTGGGGAGCGACTACTGCGCCAGTGCCTTGCCGGAGCTCCGCGAGGAGGACTTCGAGGGGGTGAAGGACGAAGCGCGCCCGCCAGCGGCCTGATAGGCGTGGTGGTGCGTTTCTGATATCATGCGCGCCCCTGTATCTGCTAAATCCGACTGTTTTGATAGGTCTTATAGTTGACTTGAATAGTCGGGAATAGCATACTCGCTGGCAAATCAGCGAACCGTGGAATCCCCATGCGCTTGACCACTAAAGGCCGCTACGCCGTCACAGCCATGCTCGACCTGGCTTTGCATTCGCAGCAAGGTCCGGTTTCTCTGGCTGATATTTCCGAGCGTCAGGGCATCTCCCTTTCCTATCTCGAACAGCTTTTCGCCAAGTTGCGCCGTGGCAACCTGGTCAGCAGCGTTCGTGGTCCGGGTGGCGGCTACCAGTTGTCCCGCGATGTGGGCAGCATCTACGTGGCCCAGGTCATCGATGCCGTCAACGAGTCGGTCGACGTCACGCGCTGCCAGGGGCAGGGCAATTGCGACTCCTCCGGAGGCGCCTGCCTGACCCACCACCTGTGGGATGACCTGAGCATGCAGATCCACGAGTTCCTCAGCAGCATCAGCCTGAGCGACATCGTCGCCCGCAATGAAGTCCAAGAGGTGGCCCAGCGCCAGAACGAGCGCCATGACCAGCGCCGCCTCGGTGGCAGGATGCCGCGTTCAGAAAAGATTGAAGTGTCCGCCATCGAATGAGCAGGGCGCCCGCCTGATAGGAGATAACCGATGAAATTGCCGATTTACCTGGACTACTCCGCCACGACGCCAGTGGACCCGCGGGTGGCGCAGAAGATGAGCGACTGCCTGTTGGTCGATGGCAACTTCGGCAACCCGGCCTCGCGTTCCCACGTGTTCGGCTGGAGGGCCGAGGAAGCGGTCGAGAACGCCCGTCGCCAGGTTGCCGAACTGGTCAATGCCGACCCGCGCGAGATCGTCTGGACCTCCGGTGCCACCGAGTCCGACAACCTGGCCATCAAGGGTGTGGCGCACTTCTACCACACCAAGGGCAAGCACATCGTCACCTCCAAGATCGAGCACAAGGCGGTCCTGGATACCACTCGCCAACTCGAGCGCGAAGGCTTCGAAGTCACCTACATCGAGCCGGGCGAAGATGGCCTGATCACTCCCGCCATGGTCGAAGCGGCCTTGCGCGAAGACACCATCCTGGTGTCGGTGATGCACGTGAACAACGAGATCGGCACCATCAACGACATCGCGGCCATCGGCGAACTGACCCGTGCCCGCGGCATCCTGTTCCATGTCGACGCGGCCCAGTCCACCGGCAAGGTCGAGATTGACCTGGACAAGCTGAAGGTCGACCTGATGTCCTTCTCCGCCCACAAGACCTACGGTCCCAAGGGGATCGGTGCCCTCTACGTACGCCGCAAGCCGCGCGTGCGCCTGGAGGCCCTGATGCACGGTGGTGGTCATGAGCGCGGCATGCGTTCCGGCACCCTCGCCACCCACCAGATCGTCGGCATGGGTGAAGCCTTCCACATCGCCAAGCAGGAAATGGCCTCCGAGAACCAGCGCATCAAGGCGCTGGCGGACCGCTTCTGGGCTGCCGTGGATGGCATGGAAGAGCTCTACCTCAACGGTAGCGCCACCTCCCGCGTGCCGCACAACCTGAACATCAGCTTCAACTACGTCGAAGGCGAATCGCTGATCATGGCCCTCAAGGACCTCGCGGTCTCCTCGGGCTCGGCCTGCACCTCCGCCTCTCTCGAGCCGTCCTACGTGCTGCGCGCACTGGGCCGCAACGACGAGTTGGCGCACAGCTCCATCCGTTTCACCTTTGGCCGCTTCACCACCGAAGAAGAAGTGGATTACGCCGCCAGCAAGGTCCGTGAAGCCGTAGACAAGCTCCGTGAATTGTCCCCGCTGTGGGATATGTACAAAGAGGGCGTCGACCTCTCGACGGTCGAATGGCAGGCGCACTGACGCCACCCCTGATGAGTGAGGAATAAGCACCATGGCATACAGCGAAAAGGTCATCGACCACTACGAAAACCCGCGCAACGTCGGCAAGCTCGACGCTGAAGATCCCGATGTCGGTACCGGCATGGTCGGCGCTCCGGCGTGCGGCGACGTGATGCGCCTGCAGATCAAGGTCAACGAGCAGGGCGTCATCGAAGACGCCAAGTTCAAGACCTACGGCTGCGGTTCGGCCATCGCCTCCAGTTCCCTCGCCACCGAGTGGATGAAGGGCAAGACCCTGGACGAAGCCGCTGCGATCAAGAACACCACCATTGCCGAAGAACTGGCGCTGCCGCCGGTGAAGATCCACTGCTCGGTCCTGGCCGAGGACGCCATCAAGGCGGCTGTCCAGGACTACAAGCAGAAGAAGGGTCTGCTCTAACCGCTCGACCGAGTAAGGAGTCGCTATGGCCATCAGCATGACCGCTTCCGCCGCCGACCACGTGCGCCGTTCCCTCGAGGGGCGCGGCAAGGGTGAAGGTATCCGCCTGGGTGTTCGCACCACGGGTTGTTCCGGCCTGGCCTATGTCCTGGAGTTCGTCGATGAGTTGGCGGGCGAGGACATGGTCTTCGAAAGCTTCGGCGTGAAGGTGATCATCGACCCGAAGAGCTTGGTCTACCTCGACGGCACCGAGCTGGACTTCGTCCGCGAAGGCCTCAACGAGGGGTTCAAGTTCAACAACCCTAACGTTCGCGGCGAGTGTGGTTGCGGCGAGAGCTTCAACGTCTGAGGCGTTCCGTGGGTACCCCCTGTCATTTCGCATTGTTCGACCTGAAGCCCGGCTTCGATCTCGACCTCGACCAATTGGCGTCCCGCTATCGCGAGCTGGCGCGCAATGCTCACCCGGATCGCTTCGTCGATGCCCCCGAGCGTGAGCAGCGCTTGGCGGTGGAGCACGCGGCGCAATTGAACGAGGCCTACCAGACGCTGAAGAGTGCGCCCCGTCGGGCGCGCTACCTGCTGGCCGTCCGTGGGCACGAGCTGCCGCTCGAGGCGACCGTCAAGGACCCCGAGTTCCTGCTGCAGCAGATGCAGTGGCGGGAAGAGCTCGAGGAGTTGCAGGACAGTGCGGACCTGCCTGGTGTCGCGACCTTCAAGCGGCGACTCAAGGTGGCCCAGGCCGATCTGGACCAGGCTTTCTCCGCCTGCTGGAGCGACGACGCCCGTCGCGAGGAAGCCGAGCGCCTGGTGCGCCGCATGCAGTTCCTCGACAAGCTGACTCACGAAGTGCGCCAACTGGAAGAGCGCCTCGACGACTAACCCGCGCATCGCCGCATGGACGGTGGTGTGCCTGAAAAACAGACAAGCATGGCCCTACTGCAGATCGCCGAACCCGGACAGAGCCCCAAACCGCACCAGCGCCGCCTGGCGGTGGGTATCGACCTGGGCACCACGAATTCCCTGGTAGCCGCCGTTCGCAGTGGCGTTTCCGCGCCGCTCGCCGATGCCGACGGCCAGGTCATCATGCCGTCCGCCGTGCGCTATCACGCCGATCGCGTCGAGGTCGGCCGCTCGGCCAAGGACGCCGCATCCGCCGATCCCCTCAACACCGTCCTGTCGGTCAAGCGCTTCATGGGGCGCGGCCTCGAGGATGTGAAGCAACTGGGTGAGCAGCTCCCCTACCGCTTCACCACCGGCGAGTCGCACATGCCGTTCATCGAGACCGTGCAGGGTGCCAAGAGCCCTGTGGAGGTCTCCGCTGAAATCCTCCGTGCCTTGCGCCAGCGTGCCGAAGCCACCCTGGGTGGCGAGCTGGTCGGTGCGGTGATCACCGTTCCCGCCTATTTCGACGATGCCCAGCGCCAGGCCACCAAGGATGCCGCGCGCCTCGCCGGCCTGAACGTCCTGCGCCTGCTCAACGAGCCCACTGCCGCTGCCGTGGCCTACGGGCTGGACAAGCAGGCGGAAGGCGTCGTGGCCATCTATGACCTGGGTGGCGGTACCTTCGATATCTCCATCCTGCGCCTGACCCGTGGCGTCTTCGAAGTCATGGCCACCGGTGGCGACAGCGCCTTGGGCGGGGATGATTTCGACCATGCCCTGGCGGGCTGGATCGTCGAGCAGGCCGGCCTTTCCGCGGACCTGGATCCGGGCGCCCAGCGCAGCCTGCTGGAGGCCGCTTGCGCCGCCAAGGAAGCGCTGACCTCTGCCGATGCGGTCGAGGTGCGCTATGCGCAATGGTCGGGCCAACTGACCCGTGCCCGCTTCGATGAACTCATCGAGCCCATGGTGGCTCGCAGTCTCAAGGCCTGTCGTCGTGCCGTGCGCGATGCCGGCATCGACCTCGACGAGGTCGAGGCGGTGGTCATGGTGGGTGGTTCCACCCGCGTGCCGCGGGTGCGCGAGGCGGTCGGCGAGCTTTTTTCCCGTCAGCCCCTGACCGACATCGATCCCGACCAGGTCGTCGCCATCGGCGCCGCCGTCCAGGCGGACACCCTGGCGGGTAACAAGCGCGGCGAAGAGTTGCTGCTGCTGGACGTGATCCCGCTGTCCCTGGGGCTCGAAACCATGGGTGGCCTGATGGAGAAGGTGATTCCGCGCAACACCACCATTCCCGTCGCCCGTGCCCAGGAGTTCACCACCTACAAGGACGGCCAGACCGCCATGATGATCCACGTGCTCCAGGGTGAGCGCGAGCTGATCAAGGACTGCCGGTCCCTGGCCCGTTTCGAATTGCGTGGCATCCCGCCCATGGTGGCAGGCGCCGCGAAGATCCGCGTGACCTTCCAGGTGGACGCCGATGGCCTGCTGGGCGTGACCGCCAGCGAGACCTCCTCCGGTGTCGAGGCGAGCATCCAGGTGAAACCGTCCTACGGTCTGACCGATGGCGAAATCACCCGCATGCTGCAGGACTCCTTCCAGTACGCCGGTGACGACAAGGTCGCCCGCGCCCTGCGCGAGCAGCAGGTCGACGCCCAGCGCCTGATCGAAGCCGTGCAGGCGGCGCTGCAGGCTGACGGCGACGCATTGCTCAGTGCCGAGGAGCGCATCGCCATCGACTACCAGCTGGAGCAGCTGCAGGGTCTGTTGGCGGGTACCGACGGCGCTGCCATCGAACAGCAAACCAAGCGGCTGACCCAGGTGACCGACGCCTTCGCGGCCCGGCGCATGGATGCCAGCGTCAAGGCCGCCCTGGCGGGCCGCCGACTGAATGAAATCGAGGAATGACTGATGCCGCAGATCGTATTTCTGCCCAACGCCGAGCACTGCCCTGAGGGGATGGTGGTCGAGGCCCAGCCGGGCGAAACCATCATCGCCGCGGCCATGCGCAACGGCCTGGAGATCGAGCACGCCTGCGAGATGTCCTGCGCCTGCACCACCTGCCACGTCGTGGTGCGCGAGGGTTTCAACTCCCTCGAGGCGTCCGACGAGCTCGAGGACGACATGCTGGACAAGGCCTGGGGCCTGGAAGCCGAGTCGCGACTGTCCTGCCAGGCGGTCGTGGGCGAGGTCGATCTCGTCGTGGAGATTCCCAAATACACTCTCAACCAGGTTTCTGAAAAGCACTGAGGAACGAGCATGAGTCTCAAATGGGTCGATGTTCTGGAGATCGCCATCCAGCTGGCCGAGAGCAAGCCTGAGGTTGACCCGCGCTACGTCAACTTCGTCGACCTGCATAAGTGGGTCGTGAGCCTGCCGGAGTTCGATGACGACAGCCAGCGTGGCGGCGAGAAGGTCCTCGAAGCCATCCAGGCGGCCTGGATCGAAGAAGCCGACTGAAGCCCGGTCTGCTGACCCTACGCATTTAACAGGAACCCGCGTATAATTCGCGGGTTTAATTTTTCGCTTTAATCCTGATTTCTGGAGTTTCACATGGCCGTTGAACGTACCCTGTCCATCATCAAGCCCGATGCCGTTGCCAAGAACGTGGTTGGCGAGATCGTCACCCGTTTCGAAAAAGCCGGCCTGAGCGTCGTTGCCGCCAAGATGGTCCAGCTCTCCGAGCGCGAAGCCGGTGGCTTCTACGCCGAGCACAAAGAGCGTCCCTTCTTCAAGGATCTGGTTTCCTTCATGACCTCCGGCCCGGTCGTCGTGCAGGTGCTGGAAGGCGAAGGCGCCATCGCCAAGAACCGTGAACTGATGGGCGCTACCGACCCGAAGAAAGCCGACGCCGGCACCATCCGCGCTGACTTCGCCGTCTCCATCGACGAAAACGCCGTACACGGTTCCGACTCCGAGGCTTCCGCTGCTCGCGAGATCGCCTACTTCTTCGCCGCCACCGAGGTGTGCGCTCGTATTCGCTGATAGCGAAGGCACGAGGGTGAAGCCATGACTGAATCCACCGGTAAAGTTAACCTGCTGGGCCTGACCCAGCCGCAACTGGAGAGCTTCTTCGAATCCATCGGGGAGAAGCGTTTCCGTGCCGGACAGGTGATGAAATGGATTCACCACTTTGGCGTCGATGACTTCGACGCCATGAGCAATATCGGCAAGGCCTTGCGCGACAAGCTCAAGGCCTCTGCCGAGATTCGCGGTCCCGAGATCGTCAGCCAGGACATCTCCAGCGACGGCACCCGCAAGTGGGTGGTGCGCGTGGCGTCCGGCAGCTGCGTTGAGACCGTGTACATCCCGCAAGGCGGGCGCGGCACCCTCTGCGTCTCCTCCCAGGCGGGCTGCGCGCTGGACTGCAGCTTCTGCTCCACCGGCAAGCAGGGTTTCAACAGCGACCTCACCGCGGCCGAAGTCATCGGCCAGGTCTGGATCGCCAACAAGTCCTTCGGCACCGTCCCGGCCAAGATCGACCGCGCCATCACCAACGTGGTGATGATGGGCATGGGCGAGCCGCTGCTGAACTTCGACAACGTGGTAGCCGCCATGAACATCATGATGGACGACCTCGGCTACGGCATTTCCAAGCGCAAGGTGACCCTGTCCACCTCCGGCGTCGCGCCGATGATCGACAAGCTCGCCGAAGTCACCGACGTATCCCTGGCGCTGTCGCTGCACGCGCCGAACGACGAGTTGCGCAACCAACTGGTGCCGATCAACAAGAAGTACCCCCTGGCGGTGGTGCTCGAGGCCTGCAACCGCTACATCTCCCGCCTGGGCGAGAAGCGTTTCCTGACCATCGAGTACACCCTGCTCAAGGATGTGAACGATCAGCCGGCCCACGCTGAGCAGATGATCGCACTCCTCAAGGATTTTCCTTGCAAGATCAACCTGATTCCGTTTAATCCCTTTCCTTTCTCGGGGTACGAGCGACCGAGCAATAATGCCATTCGTCGCTTCCAGGACATGCTCCACAAGGCCGGGCACAACGTCACCGTGCGCACCACGCGCGGCGATGACATCGATGCCGCCTGCGGCCAGTTGGTCGGCCAGGTCCAGGATCGTACCCGTCGCAGCGAGCGCTACATCGCCGTGCGCCAGCTCAATGGCGATGGCGACGCACCGCAGAACGCTGCCAACCGAAACTGAAGAGAGGACATCCATGACCTTGCGCCCCGCGCTGCTTCTCGTTTTCGCCAGCCTGGTGGGCTGTGTGTCCACTGGCTCCGTTGACCCGATGAAGACCGCGGAAGGCCGCGACAAGGCCCGCGATGCCTACATCCAGCTGGGCATCGGCTACCTGTCCCAGGGTGCCGCCGAGCGCGCCAAGGTGCCCCTGCGCAAGGCCCTGGAACTCGACTCCTCCAGCGCCGACGCCAACGCCGCGCTGGCCCTGGTGTTCCAGACCGAAATGGAACCCAAGCTCGCCGACGAGCATTTCCGCAAGGCCCTGTCCTCGCGCACCGATTCGCGCATCCTCAACAACTACGGTGGTTTCCTCTACGAGCAGAAGCGCTACGAGGAAGCCTACAAGCGCTTCGAACAGGCTGCCGAAGACAGCCTCTACCCCGAGCGCTCCCGCGTATTCGAGAACCTTGGCCTGACCGCCCTGCGGATGAACCGCCCGGACCTGGCCAAGCAGCACTTCGACAAGTCCCTGCGTCTCAACCGTCAGCAGCCGGTAGCGTTGCTGGAGATGGCGGACCTGTCCTATGCCGAGAAGCAGTACGTTCCGGCGCGCGACTACTACGACCGCTACAGCAAGATCGCCCCCCAGACTGCCCGCAGCCTTCTGCTCGGCACCCGTCTGGCCACCGTGTTCGATGACCGCGACCAGGCGGCGAGCCTGGGCCTGCAACTCAAACGACTCTATCCCGGCACGCCGGAATACCAGCAATACCTGTCGGAGCAAAGATGAAAGCGTCGCAACCCGAAATTGCCGCGGCGACCCGTGCCAACCCAGGCGAGACCCTGCGGCAGGCGCGTGAAAGCAAGGACCTGAGCCTTGCCGAGGTCGCGCGACAGCTGAACCTGACCGAACAGGCCCTGCGCCAGCTCGAAGCGGGCTCTTTCGACCAGTTGCCCGGCCACACCTTCGCCCGGGGCTACATCCGTGCCTACGCCAAGCTGCTGGGCATGGACCAGGCGCGCCTGGTGACCGACTTCGACCTCTATACCGGCACCGACGCCACTGGCAGCAACGTCCACAGCCTGGGTCGCATCGAGGAGCCCGTGCGCCTGTCGCAGAGCGTCCTGCGCTTCGTCAGCTTCGCCATCCTGCTGGTCCTCGGCGTCATCGGCTTCCTCTGGTGGCAGGACCAGGCCGAGCGCCGCAGCGGTGAAACCGCCGACATCAGCATGGAGCACGTCGAGGTCGAGAGCGCCGACGGCACCACCCAGATCCACCCGCTGGACGAACCCGAGGACCAGGCGGTCGTCGAGGCCCAGCAGGGCGAGGAGGGCGCCCCGGGCGAACTCTCCCCCGAGGTCGCCGCTCAGCCGGAAGGCACGCCCCCGACCGCCGCCTCCACCGCGCCGACCCAGGCCCTGCCCCTGCCCCAGTCCAGTGCGCCGGCCACCAGCGCCCCCGTTGCACCGAGCGCCGCCACGGCCACCACTCCGGCCGCTCCCGTGGCGCCTGCTGCGCCCACGGCTCCTGCCGCCACCGCGCCTGCCGCACCTGCACAGGCTCCGGTGGTCGCTGCCGCCGGGCAGGGCCTGGTGCGCATCCAGTTCGTCGCCAATTGCTGGACCCAGGTGACCGACGCCGATGGCAAGGTCCTGCTCAGCGCCCTGAAGCGCAGCGGCGAGTCGGTCGAGCTGGCCGGCAGGCCGCCGTTCGAGCTGCGCCTGGGTTACGCCCGTGGCGCCCAGGTCAGCTACAACGGCCAGGCCGTCGATGTGGCGCCCTACACCCACGGTGAGACCGCTCGCCTGAAACTGGGGCAATAAGCCATGCATTGCGAATCCCCGATCAAACGCCGCCAGTCCCGCAAGATCTGGGTCGGCTCCGTGCCCGTGGGCGGCGACGCCCCGATCGCCGTCCAGAGCATGACCAATACCGATACCTGCGACGTCGCCGCCACCGTCGGCCAGATCCGCCGGCTGGAAGAGGCGGGTGCCGATATCGTCCGCGTCTCGGTGCCGGACATGGAGGCCGCCGAGGCCTTCGGCAAGATCAAGCAGCAGGTCCGCGTTCCCCTGGTCGCCGACATCCATTTCGACTACACCATCGCCCTGCGCGTGGCGGAGCTGGGCGTCGACTGCCTGCGCATCAACCCGGGCAACATCGGCCGTGAAGACCGCGTGCGTGCCGTGGTCGATGCCGCCCGTGACCGTGGCATCCCGATCCGCATCGGCGTCAACGCCGGCTCGCTGGAAAAGGACCTGCAGAAGAAGTACGGCGAGCCCACCCCGCAAGCCCTGGTGGAGTCCGCGCTGCGCCATGTCGAGCACCTGGACCGCCTGGACTTCCAGGACTTCAAGGTCAGCGTCAAGGCGTCCGACGTGTTCATGGCGGTGGAAGCCTACCGCCTGCTGGCCACCCAGATCGTCCAGCCGCTGCACCTGGGCATCACCGAAGCCGGCGGCCTGCGCTCCGGCACGGTGAAATCCGCCGTGGGCCTGGGCATGCTGCTCGCCGACGGGATTGGCGATACCATCCGCATCTCGCTGGCCGCCGACCCGGTGGAAGAGATCAAGGTCGGCTACGACATCCTCAAGTCCCTGCGCCTTCGTTCCCGTGGCATCAACTTCATCGCCTGCCCGAGCTGCTCGCGGCAGAACTTCGACGTGGTCAAGACCATGAACGAACTGGAAGGCCGCCTCGAGGACCTGCTGGTCCCGCTGGACGTCGCCGTGATCGGCTGCGTGGTGAACGGGCCCGGCGAAGCCAAGGAAGCCCATGTGGGGCTGACCGGCGGCACGCCGAACAACCTCATCTACATCGACGGCAAGCCGGCGCAGAAGCTGAACAATGACAACCTGGTGGAAGAGCTGGAAAAGCTGATCCGCCGCAAAGCGGCTGAAAAGGTCGAAGCTGACGCGGCCGTCATCGCCCGCAGCTGATAAGGATTCCGAGTGAGCAAGACGCTGCAAGCCATTCGTGGCATGAACGACATCCTGCCGGAGCAGACCCCTGCCTGGCGTTACCTGGAACGCACCCTGGCAGACCTGCTGGACAGCTACGGTTACCGCGAGATCCGCCTGCCGATCCTCGAGTTCACCGAACTCTTCGCCCGCGGCATCGGCGAGGGCACCGATGTGGTCGACAAGGAGATGTACACCTTCCTCGACCGCAACGAAGAATCCCTGACCCTGCGCCCCGAAGGCACCGCGGGTTGCGTGCGTGCCGTGCTGGAGCACGGCATGACCGGCGGCGGCCAGGTGCAGAAGCTGTGGTACGCGGGCCCGATGTTCCGCTACGAGAAACCGCAGAAGGGCCGCTACCGCCAGTTCCACCAGATCGGCGTGGAAGTCTTCAACCTGCCCGGTCCGGACATCGATGCAGAGCTGATCGTGCTCACCTGGCGCCTGTGGAAGAAGCTCGGTCTCGGCGACGCCGTGACCCTGCAGCTCAACAGCCTGGGCTCCAGCGAGGCGCGTGTCGCCTATCGCGACGCCCTGGTGGCCTACCTGCAGGAGCGCTTCGATCGTCTCGACGAAGACAGCCAGCGGCGCATGACCACCAACCCGCTGCGCATCCTCGACAGCAAGGTGCCGGAAACCCAGGCCCTGCTGGTCGACGCCCCGCGCCTGCACGACTACCTGGACGCCGAGTCCGTGGCCCACTTCGAGGGGCTCAAGGCGCGCCTCGACGCGGTCGGCATCCGCTACGAGATCAACCAGAAGCTGGTTCGCGGCCTGGACTACTACAGCCGCACCGCCTTCGAGTGGGTCACCGACAAGCTCGGCTCCCAGGGCACCGTCTGCGGCGGTGGCCGCTATGACGGCCTGATCACCCAGTTCGGTGGCAAGCCGACCCCGGGCGTCGGCTTCGCCATGGGCGTCGAGCGCCTGGTGCTGCTGCTGGAAACCCTGGACCTGGTCCCGGCCGAGCTCAGCGCCCCCGCGCATGCCTACATCTGCGCCTTCGGCGAACCCGCCGAGCTCGCCGCCTTGGCCCTGGCCGAGCAACTGCGCGACGCCGTCCCCGGCCTGCGCATGCTGGTCAATTCCGGTGCCGGCAGCTTCAAGAGCCAGTTCAAGAAAGCCGACAAGAGCGGCGCGCGCTTCGCCCTGATCCTGGGTGAGGACGAACTGGCCAACCGCGTGGTAGGTTTCAAACCCCTGCGCGACGACAGCGAACAACAGAACATCGCCTGGGACGCTCTCGCAGAGCGCCTGGCGGCCTGCATCGATCAGGCTTGAGCCTTTAGAACATAGGAGTATTGGGGTGAGCACGCGTACCGAAGATGAAGAGCTGGCGGCGATCAAGGATTGGTGGCAGCGCAATGGCAAGCCCCTGCTCACCGGCGGCGCCCTCGCGCTGGTGGTGGTCTTCGGTTGGCAGGCCTGGCAGAAGCACCAGACCAACCAGGCCCAGGGCGCGTCCCAGGTCTACCAGCAATTGCTGGAAACCGCGCTCAACCCGTCCGGCAAGCCCGATGCCGGCAAGGTCGCCGAGCTGGCCACCAAGCTGAAGACCGACTTCGGCGGCACCCACTACGCCCAGTACGGCAGCCTGTTCGTCGCCAAGGTGGCGGTCGAATCCGGCAAGCTCGATGACGCCGCGGCCGAGCTCAAGGCCGTGGTGGACAAGCCTGCCGACGCCACCCTCGGTGAGCTGGCGCGCCAGCGCCTGGCCCGTGTCCTGGCCGCCCAGGGCAAGGTCGACGACGCCCTGAAGCTGCTCGAAGGCGATGCCGGCAAGGCCTTCCTGGCCAGCCGTGAAGAACTGAAAGGCGACCTGCTGGTACAGCTGGGTCGTTCCGACGAGGCGCATGCCGCCTATGAGAAGGCCAAGGCCGCGCTGACGGAAGACGCAGCGGTCGGTGGCTTGCAGATGAAGCTCGACGACCTGGCCAAAGGGGATGCGTGACGTGATGCGCTGGAAATTTGCCGCACTGCTGGCCCTGGCCGTTCTGGCCGCAGGTTGCAGCAGCAATAGCAAGAAGGAACTGCCGCCTGCCGAACTGCCCGACATCACCGAGGAAGTTCAGCTCAAGGAAGTCTGGAGCCGCTCCATCGGCGAAGGCCAGGGCGAGTCCTACAACATGCTGGTTCCCGCCGTCGACGGCGACGTGATCTATGCCGGTGACGTCGAAGGCCTGGTGGTCGCCATCGACCGCATGAGCGGCGACAAGCTGTGGGAGCAGGAGCTGGACCTGCCGGTATCCGGCGCGGTCGGCGCGGGCTACGGCCTGGTGCTGGTCGGCACCCTGAAAGGTGAGGTGATCGCCCTCGACGCCAGCAACGGCGAAGAAAAATGGCGCGCCCGGGTCAACGGCGAAGTCCTCGCCCCGCCGGCCACCAACGGTGACGTGGTGGTGGTGCAGACCCAGAACGACACCCTGTTCGGCTTCGATGCCGCGACCGGCAACCAGCGCTGGATCTACGAGAACACCCCGGCCGTGCTGACGCTGCGTGGCACAGGCGCGCCGATCGTGACCAACCGCCTGGCCGTGGCCGGCCTGTCCTCCGGCAAGGTCATCGCCGTGGACGTGCAGCGTGGCCTGCCGGTGTGGGAACAGCGCGTGGCCGTGCCGCAAGGCCGCTCCGAGCTAGATCGCGTGGTCGACATCGACGGTGGCCTGCTGCTGTCCGGCGGCACCCTGTACGTCGCCACCTACCAGGGTCGCGTCGCCGGCCTCGATCTGGACAGCGGCCGCGTGCTCTGGCAGCGCGAGGCTTCCAGCTACGTGGGCGTCGCCCAGGGCTTCGGCAACGTCTACGTGAGCCAGGCCAGCGGCACTGTCGAAGGTATCGACGAGCGTTCGTCCTCGGCGCTGTGGAGCAACGACTCCCTGGCCCGCCGCCAGCTCTCGGCGCCGGAGGTGTTCTCCAGCTACGTGGCGGTCGGCGACTTCGAAGGCTACCTGCACCTGCTCAGCCAGGTGGATGGCCACTTCGTCGGCCGCGAGAAGATCGACGGCGACGGCTTGCGTGCGCGTCCGCTGGTGATCGGCGACATGCTGTACGCCTTCGGCAACGGCGGGAAACTGGTCGCGCTGACCATCCGCTAAGCTGAAAAATAGTGTCCGGCCGCTGCCGTCCGACGGCAGCGGCCGTTGTGTTTTCTGAAATAACGAATAGTGGAGAGCCTCATGGTTCCCGTAATTGCCCTGGTGGGCCGCCCGAACGTCGGCAAGTCCACCCTGTTCAACCGCCTGACCAAGACCCGTGACGCCATCGTCGCGGAGTACGCCGGTCTGACCCGTGACCGCCAGTACGGCGAGGCGAAGTGGAACGGCCGCACCTTCATCGTCATCGATACCGGCGGTATCTCGGGTGACGAGCAGGGCATCGACGCGAAGATGGCCGAACAGTCCCTGCAGGCCATCGAAGAGGCCGATGCGGTGCTGTTCATGGTCGACTCCCGTGCCGGCATGAGCGCCGCCGACCAGTCGATCGCGGAACACCTGCGCAAGCGCAACAAGAAGACCTACCTGGTGGCGAACAAGGTCGACACCATCGACCCGGATCTTGCCCGCGCCGAGTTCAGCCCGCTGGGCCTGGGCGACGCCCTGCCCATCGCCGCCGCCCATGGTCGCGGCATCAGCCAGATGCTGCAGGAAGCCCTGGGTGATTTCCCCCGTGACGATGCGGTCGAAGAAGACGCCGCCGCGCAGGCCGAGGACGTCGCCGAAGGCGAGGAGCAGAGCCGCATTCCCGGGCCGAGCGAGAAGGACGGGATCAAGATCGCCATCATCGGTCGCCCCAACGTCGGCAAGTCGACGCTGGTCAACCGCATGCTCGGCGAGGAGCGGGTCATCGTCTATGACCAGGCCGGCACCACGCGCGACAGCATCTACATTCCCTTCGAGCGCAACGAAGAGAAATACACCCTGATCGACACCGCCGGCGTGCGCCGTCGCGGCAAGATCTTCGAGGCCGTGGAGAAGTTCTCCGTGGTCAAGACGCTGCAGGCGATCCAGGACGCCAATGTGGTGATCTTCGTCATGGATGCCCGCGAAGGCGTGGTCGAGCACGACCTCAACCTGCTGGGCTTCGTGCTGGAGACCGGTCGCGCACTGGTCATCGCCCTGAACAAGTGGGACGGCATGGAGTCGGGCGAGCGCGACTACGTGAAGACCGAACTGGAGCGCCGGCTGTTCTTCGTCGACTTCGCCGACATCCACTTCATCTCCGCGCTGCATGGCACCGGTGTGGGCAACCTGTACAAGTCGGTTCAGGCCTCCTTCAAGTCCGCCATCACCCGCTGGCCCACCAGCCGCCTGACCCAGATCCTCGAAGGCGCGGTGCAGGAGCACCAGCCGCCTTTGGTCAACGGTCGCCGCATCAAGCTGCGCTATGCCCACCTCGGTGGTGCCAACCCGCCGCTGATCGTGATCCACGGCAACCAGGTCGAGTCGGTCCCCAAGTCCTACTCGCGCTACCTGGAGAACACCTATCGGCGCGTGCTGAAGCTGGTGGGTACGCCGATCCGCATCGAGTACAAGGGGGGCGACAACCCCTTCGAGGGCAAGAAGAACACCCTGACCGATCGCCAGGTGAACAAGAAGCGCCGCCTCATGTCGCACCACAAGAAGGCCGAGAAGAAGCGTCGCGACAAACGCTGATTCCCGTGCAACCGCAAGAGGGCGCCCATGGGCGCCCTTTTTCGTTCCGGGCGGTGGCCATCGGGGCGGCCGGCAGCACCTTGCCGCAACGCCTGCTTTCATCTTGGTCGTGAGCCCGCCAGGCCTTAAGCTAGCGCCATCCCCAGTCGCCAGCAGCCTGAAGAAATGATCGCCAGCAAGTTGCCCAACGTCGGCACCACCATCTTCACCCGCATGTCCCAGCTCGCCGCCGAAACCGGCGCCATCAACCTGTCCCAGGGCTTCCCGGATTTCTCCGCGCCCGCCGCACTCTGCGATGCGGTGGCCCGCCATATCGGTGCCGGCCACAACCAGTACGCCCCCATGACCGGCCTGCCCGCGCTGCGCCAGCAGGTGGCGGCCAAGGTCCAGGCCTACTATGGCCGCCAGGTCGATATCGACAGCGAGGTCACGGTCACCCCCGGCGCTACCGAGGCGATCTTCTGCGCGATCCAGGCGGTGGTGCGCGCCGGCGACGAGGTCATCGTCCTCGACCCCTGCTACGACAGCTACGAGCCTTCGGTGGAGCTGGCCGGCGGCCGCTGCGTGCATGTGCCCCTGGCCCTGCCGGGCTTCGCCATCGACTGGCAACGCATGACCGACGCGCTCAGCGAGCGCACCCGGATGATTATCCTCAACAGCCCGCACAACCCCAGCGGCGCTCTGATCTCCCGGGCCGAACTGGACCGGTTGGCGGCGCTCATCCGGGGGCGCGACATCTACCTGGTCAGCGACGAGGTCTACGAGCACCTGGTGTTCGATGGCCAGGCCCATGTCAGCGTGCTGTCCCATGACGAGCTGTATGCCCGCGCCTTCGTGGTCAGCTCCTTCGGCAAGACCTACCACGTCACCGGCTGGAAGACCGGCTACGTGGTCGCGCCGCCGGCCCTCTCCGCCGAGCTGCGCAAGGTGCACCAGTACGTCAACTTCTGCGGCGTCACGCCGTTGCAGTGGGCGCTGGCCGACTTCATGGCCGACCACCCCGAGCACCTCACCGAGCTGCCCGGTTTCTACCAGGCCAAGCGCGACCTGTTCTGCGACCTGCTGGGCGGATCGCGCTTCGGTTTCACCCGCGCCGCCGGTACCTATTTCCAGCTGGTCGACTACAGCGCCATCCGCCCCGAGCTGGACGACGTGGCCATGGCCGAATGGCTGACCCGTGAACACGGCGTGGCCGCTATTCCCGTGTCGGTGTTCTACCAGAGCGCCCCGCGCGACCTGCGACTGGTGCGCTTCTGCTTCGCCAAACGAGAGGAGACGCTGCGCCAGGCAGCGGAGAAGCTATGCGCGATCTGAGTTCATTGCCCGACCTGCAGCTGGCCCTGGTGCAGACCACCCTGGCCTGGCACGACGCCGACGCCAACCACAGGCACTTCGAGGCCCTGCTGGAGCAGGCCCGTGGCGCCGACCTGATCGTGCTGCCGGAGATGTTCACCACCGGCTTCTCCATGGAGTCGGCCGCCCTCGCCGAAGAGGAGGAGGGCCCCACCTACGCCTGGCTGCGCGAGCAGGCCCGTCGTCTCGACGCGGTGGTGACCGGCAGCGTGATCATCCGCGCCGCCGACGGCAGCCACCGCAACCGCCTGCTCTGGGCGCGCCCCGACGGCGAAATGCTGCACTACGACAAGCGCCACCTGTTCCGCATGGCCGGCGAGCACAAGCACTACACGCCGGGCGAGGCCCAGGCGCTGTTCGAGGTCAAGGGCTGGCGGGTGCGCCCGCTGGTCTGCTACGACCTGCGCTTCCCGGTCTGGAGCCGTGATCCCCACGACACCGACCTGTTGCTCTATACCGCCAACTGGCCCGCCGCGCGTCGTCATCACTGGAACCGCCTGCTGCCGGCGCGCGCCATCGAGAACCTCTGCTACGTGGCGGCGGTGAACCGCGTGGGTGAGGACGGCAAGGGCCACCCCTACAGTGGAGACAGCCAGGTCCTGGACTTCCAGGGCGAGACGCTGCTCGATGCCGGCGCGCGGGACGGCGTGTTCCAGATCGCCCTCAGTGGCAGTGTCCTGGCGAGCTACCGTGATCGCTTCCCCGCCAACCTTGATGCCGATGGGTTCCGGCTCACGCCCTGATCCACGGGAGCGAGGGCGGCTGTGGTCGCCCTCGTCGCATTCGCGGGTATCTGTTACAGCGCGGTGGAATCGCGCACCAGGGAGTCTCCCTATGATGGGGCCCCTCAATCCATTTCCTGCCGCTATCCAAGGAGCCCGACATGAGCACGGAAGCCGAAAACCCCTTCCAGACCCCCACCGCCGAGCTGCTCGCACCGACGACCGGCAGCGAGCACCTGTGCCTCTACAGCATCCCCGGCGTCGGTCTGGCCACCTTCTTCGGCACGCCACTGGCCGGGGCCTATGTCACCGCCGCCAACCTAAAGGCCATGGGCCGGGGTGCCGAGACCGGGAAGCTGTGGGCCGTCTCGATCGTGTTCTTCATCGCGATAATCGTCGCGGGTGCACTGTTGCCGGAGAACGTCCCCGCCATCGTCTTCGGCGTGGTCCAGGTGATGGCGATGAACGCCTATGCGCGGCAGTTGTTCGGCACGCCACTGGACCGGCACAAGGCCGCGGGTGGCGCATTCTTCTCGTTGTGGCGGAGCGTAGGGATCGGCCTGCTGTTCCTGCTGGCGTTCATCGTCGCCATGGTGCCGATCCTGCTGCTGTTCGGGCTCGTCTGAGCCGCAGCCATGAAAAACGCCGGGCGATGCCCGGCGTTTTCGTTCCTGCGCCCGTCACCCCAGCGTCGGGTAGTCGGTATAACCGGCTTCGGCGCCGCCGTAGAAGGTGTTGGCGTCCGGCTGGTTGAGAGCGGCGCCCTGGCGCAAGCGCTCGACCAGGTCGGGGTTGGCGATGTAGGGCCGGCCGAAGGCCACGGCATCGGCGAGGCCGCTGGCCAGGGCCTGCTCGGCACTGCTGCTGTCCAGGCCGCCGGCGAGGATGATCCTGCCCTGGTAGCGGTCGCGCAGTTCGCGCAGCAGGTCGTCGAAGCCCTCGAAGGTGCCGCCCAGCCAGTCCGGCTTGTTGATGTGCAGGTAGGCGAGGTTGCGGCTGTTCAGTTGCTCCACCAGGTAGCCGAAGGTCTCGCGCGGGTTGGCGTCGCTGATGTCGCCGAAGGTGCCCATCGGCGAGATGCGCACGCCCACGCGGCCGCTGTCGCCGGTGGTGGCGATCACGGCGTCGATCACCTGCAGCACCAGGCGCGCGCGGTTGGCCGCAGAGCCGCCGTAGGCATCGGTGCGCTGGTTGCTGCCGGAGCAGAGGAACTGGTCCAGCAGGTAGCCGTTGGCCGCGTGCACCTCGACGCCGTCGAAGCCGGCACGCAGGGCGTTGGCCGCACCCTGGGCGTAGGCGGCGACCACGCCGGGGATTTCATCGAGCGCCAGGGCGCGCGGCTTGGCGGTGGGCTCGCGGTGGTGGCTGCCATCGGCTTCCTGCACATAGCAGTCGGCCTTGGCCTGGATGGCGGACGGGGCAACGGGATCGACGCCGTCCGGCTGCAGCAGCGGGTGGGAGATGCGCCCCACGTGCCAGAGTTGCAGGACGATGCGGCCGCCCTTGTCGTGCACCGCCCGGGTGACCTTCTTCCAGCCCTCGACCTGCTCGGCGCTGTGGATACCGGGAGTCCAGGCGTAGCCCTGGCCTTCGGGGCAGACCTGGGTGGCCTCGCTGATGATCAGGCCGGCGCTGGCGCGCTGGGCGTAATAGGTGGCGTTGAGTTCGCTGGGGATGTTGCCGGGTTGCAGGCTGCGCTGGCGGGTGAGGGGCGCCATCACCACTGCGTTGGGAAGCTCGAGGCTGCCCAGGCGGGTGGGCTGGAACAGGTTACGTGTGGTCATCGGTTCGATCTCCATCGGCTGCATTCGGCATGAATGTGGCGGTCGATTATGCCGGTGGCAATCTGGCTGACAAGTACGTACGATTCCGGCAGTCACTTACTGATGGGTAAGCAATATGAGCGAGCACGAGCCGATCACCACCGAAACCAAGCGCCTGGTTTCGGGCGACAAGGTCTACAACACGCCGGTGGAGGTGACGCTGGACGTGATCGGCGGCAAGTGGAAGTCGCTGCTGGTGTATCACCTGATGAAGGAGGCGCTGCGCTTCTCGGAGCTCAAGCGCCGCGTACCGGGCATCACCGAGAAGATGCTGACCCAGCAGCTGCGCGAGCTGGAGCATGACGGCGTGCTCTCGCGCACCGTGTTCGCCGAGGTGCCGCCGCGTGTGGAGTACCGCCTCACCGAGCACGGCGCGAGCCTGCAGCCGGTGCTGGAGGCGATGTGCGCCTGGGGCCGCTGCCACTGGCAGCAGCAGGGCTAGCCGACGCTCGTCCTGCCACAAAGGAAAAACCCCGCCGAGGCGGGGTTTTTCGTTTCCGTCGCGAGCGTCAGGCCGCTTCGGCCTCGGTCTGGCTCAGGGCGCGGTTGAGGGCGCTGAACAGGGCCCGGAAGCTGGCGGTGGTGATGTTCTCGTCGATGCCGATGCCGTGCAGCGCGCGGCCCCCTTCCAGGCGCAGCTCGATATAGGCGGCGGCCTTGGCGTTGGCGCCGCCACCGATGGCGTGCTCGGAGTAGTCCATGATCTCCACCTTCACCGGCAGGCTGGCCACCAGGGCCTCCAGCGGACCCTTGCCCATGCCGCGCAGGTGCTGGGTCTCGCCCTTGACCTGGACTTCGATGTCCACCGCGCTGGTGCCGTTCTCTTCCTGCAGGCGATGGCCTTTCAGGGTGTAGGGCGTGGTGGCCTGCAGGTACTCGCTGTCGAGCAGCTTGTAGATCTGCTCGGCAGTCATTTCGAGGCCGAGGCGATCGGTCTCGCGCTGCACCACCTGGCTGAACTCGATCTGCATGCGGCGCGGCAGGCTGATGCCGTATTCCTGCTCCAGGAGGAAGGTGATGCCACCCTTGCCCGACTGGCTGTTGACGCGGATGACCGCCTCGTAGCTGCGGCCGATGTCGGCCGGGTCGATCGGCAGGTAGGGCACTTCCCAGAGCGCGCCGTCCTGCTGCTGGGCGAAGCCCTTGCGGATGGCGTCCTGGTGCGAGCCGGAGAAGGCGGTGTGCACCAGGTCACCCACGTAGGGATGGCGCGGGTGGACCGGCAGCTGGTTGCACTCTTCCACCACCTTGCGCACGGCATCGATGTCGGAGAAGTCCAGCTGCGGGTGCAGGCCCTGGGTGTACATGTTCAGCGCCAGGGTCACCAGGTCGACGTTGCCGGTGCGCTCGCCGTTGCCGAACAGGCAGCCTTCGACGCGGTCGGCGCCGGCCATCAGGCCCAGCTCGGTGGCGGCCACGCCGGTGCCACGGTCGTTGTGGGTGTGCAGGCTGATGATCACGCTGTCACGCTTGTTGATGTGGCGGCCGAACCATTCGATCTGGTCGGCGTAGACGTTCGGCGTGGCGCACTCAACGGTGGCGGGCAGGTTGAGGATGATCTTGTTGGCCGGGGTCGGTTCCCAGACGTCGATCACCGCGTTGCACACCTCCAGGGAGAAGTCCTGCTCGGTGGAGCTGAAGATTTCCGGCGAGTACTGGAACGTCCACTGGGTCTCGGGCTGCCTGGCGGCGAGCTGCTTGATCAGGCGGGCGGCGCCGGTGGCGATGTCGATCACGCCCTGGCGGTCCTGGTTGAAGACGATGCGGCGGAAGGACGGCGCGGTGGCGTTGTAGACGTGGACGATGGCCTTCTTCGCGCCCTTGAGGGATTCGAAGGTGCGGGTGATCAGGTCTTCGCGGGCCTGGGTCAGCACCTGGATGGTCACGTCATCGGGGATATGGCCGTTCTCGATCAGTTCGCGGACGAAGTCGAAGTCGGTCTGCGAGGCGGAGGGGAAGGCCACCTCGATTTCCTTCAGGCCCACCTGCACCAGAGTCTTGAAGAAACGCATCTTCTTCTGCGCGTCCATCGGCTCGATCAGCGACTGGTTGCCGTCGCGCAGGTCGGAGCTGCACCAGATCGGCACCTCGGTGATGGTCTTCGACGGCCAGGTGCGGTCGGGCAGGTTGATGGCGGGGAAGGCGCGGTATTTGCGAGACGGGTCTTTGAGCATGCTCATGGGGCAATCCTTGTTCTGATGGGCCTGATGACGGCGGCCGGCCAAATGAAATGCGGGGTGGAGCGGGGCGTCGCGATTCAGCTACGCAGTCGTGGGCTGACCAGGCGTAGGCAGGCGTGTTGACGCAGGAGGATGAGGGTGTGAGAGGCTTTCATGCCGACAACCCTATTGGCTTGGGTTGAATATGGCAAGGCTTGTCGGAAAATTGGTGATTTCGTGCGTTGGTTGGATCTGGGCGATGGTTTTTTGCTCGGGTGGCGGCGAAATGTAGCGGGAATTGCGCGTCAGCCCAGGAGCGAGAGAACGGCCTGGGGCATCTGGTTGGCCTGCACCAGCATGCTCTGCGCTGCCTGCCGGAGGATCTGCTTCGAGGCGAGGGTGGCCGATTCGGCGGCGAAGTCGGCATCGGTGATGCGCGAGCGGCTGGCGCTGGCGTTCTCGGAGATGTTCTGCAGGTTGCTGACCGTGTTGTCGAGGCGGTTCTGGATGGCGCCCATGTACGCGCGCTGGCGGTCCACGTAGGCGAGGGCGTCGTCGATGTCCATCACCGCGAGGCCGGGGGTCTTGATCAGGTTGACGTTGTTCAGCGCCATCGCCCCGGTGTTGAAGGAGGCGAGGCCGACGTCGATGGTTTCCCAGGCGTTGGCGCCGACCTGCAGCGAGGTCTGCACGCCTCCACCGGTGGCGTTGGCATCGAACAGCTTGGGCTCTTCCAGCTTGAAGCCCAGGGAGCCGGGCGTGCCGGTGCCGCGGTTGGGCAACACGTCCTCGGCGGTGAGCACATCGCCGCCGTCGGCATCGAAGCCGCCGATGGCGCCGGTGTCCTCGTTGGTCAGGTCCATCCCGGCGATGAAGGCCGCGCCATTGGCGGAGAACTGGGTGCCGAAGTCGGCGGCGCTGGCGAAGGCGCCATGGCTGGCGTTGGCCAGGGCGTCGTCGAGGGTGGAGTTGGCGTGGCCGGCCAGGTACTGCATCACGTCCTTGATGCCGTTGCCGCCGGCCGCCTTGATCTCCGCGTGCATGTAGCGCACCGCGGCGTAGGAGGCGGAATAGCCGGCGCTGCTGCCGATGCCGCCGAAGGCACCGACCACCGCGCCGATGCTGCTGGCGGCGATGTCGCTGCGCAGGCGCTCGTCGGCACCCTGCACCGCCTCCGCCGTGCCTTCCTTGAACCAGCCGGGCAGGGCATTGAAGTTCATCGCCCGGCCCATCACCGCGTGGGTCATCTCGTGGGCGAGGACGCGGTCGGTGTACTGGCCGGGGTTGTTGCCGCCGTTGGGCAGGCTCGACCCATCGAAGTAGGCCATGTTCACGTCGAGCACCTGGTTGTAGTACTTGCCACCGGCGCCGGGGGAGCCTGCGACCGAGGCCAGGGTGGTGCTGGACGGGTCGTTGCTCAGGGTGATCTTCAGCGTGGCGCCGTCGGCCTTGATCCCGTAGGCGTCGAAGACGCGCTGCTCGCCCTCGCTGATCCAGAAGCCCTTGAGCGAATTGAGCACCGCGCGCTCGTCGAGCTTGCCCAGCTGCGAGCCGCTGTCCTGGCTGAAGATCTTGCGGCCGCCGAAGGTGGTGGTCTCGTTGACCCGGTTGATCTCCTCCAGGAGCTTCTGCGCCTCCTGGTTCAGTGCGGCGCGGTCGGTCTCGGAGTTGGAGCCGTTCATGGCCTGCAGGCCGAGCGTGCGGATGCGCTGCAGCGCGGACGTCACGCTTTGCAGCGCACCTTCCCCCACCTGCAGCATCGACATGCCGTCATTCGCGTTCCGCGTGGCGACGTTGAGCCCGCGCACCTGGGATGTCAGGGCATTGGAGATCTGCAGGCCGGCGGCGTCGTCCTTGGCGCTGTTGATGCGCTGGCCGGTCGACAGACGCTGCAAGGTCTTGCCCAGTGCATTGTCCGTGGTGCTCAACTGTCTTCGCGTGAACGAGGAGGCGATGTTGGTATTGACCGTCAGCATCCTGTCTCTCGCTCGCACTACCGGAAATTCCGGTATCGACACTGCATCGGCGGGCGTACTGGCTTCTTGATGCCGCTGCGGTTTCAGCCCGACGAGTGGTCGAAGGCTGCGGCGGGCGTGGCCTGTGGCGATTGCGCGGGCAGCCGCAGCTCGCGCATGTCGGCTCCGCTCGGGTGCTGGAACACGCGCAGGCCGAACTCCGGGAGGATCGCCAGCAGGTGGTCGAAGATGTCCGACTGGATGGCCTCGTAGCGCGCCCAGGCGGTGGTGTTGGTGAAGCAGTAGAGCTCCAGCGGCAGGCCGTCGGCGGTGGGCGCCATCTGCCGCACCAGCAGGGTCATGTCCTGGCGGATGTCGCCGCTGTGGCGCAGGTAGTTCTCCACGTAGGCGCGGAAGGTGCCGATGTTGGTCAGCTGGCGGCTGTTGATCGGCAGGCGGCTGGATTCGTCCAGTTGCGCGTTCCAGCTGAGCAGCTCGCTTTCCTTGGCCTTGAGGTAGCCGTCGAGCAGGCGGAAGCGGTGCAGCCGGGCCAGGTCGTCGGCATCGAGGAAGTGCACGCTGTTCTGGTCGAGGAACAGGCTGCGCTTGATGCGTCGGCCGCCGGATTCCTGCATGCCGCGCCAGTTCTTGAACGAGTCGGTGATGAAGCGCTTGGTGGGGATGGTGGTGATGGTCTTGTCCCAGTTCTGCACCTTCACCGTGTGCAGGGCGATGTCGATCACGTCGCCGTCGGCGTTGAGCTGGGGCATCTCCACCCAGTCGCCGACGCGGATGATGTCGTTGGAGGTGATCTGCACGCTGGCCACCAGTGACAGCAGGGTGTCCTGGAAGATCAGCATCAGCACCGCGGCCATGGCGCCGAGGCCGGAGAGCAGGATCAGCGGCGAGCGGTCGATCAGGCTGGCCACCATGAGGATGGCGGCGATGGCGAACACGGCGATCTTCAGCACCTGCAGGTAGCCCTTGATCGGCCGCAGGTGGGCATCGGGGCGGCGCTGGTAGAGGCCGTTGACGATATCCAGCACCGCGCTCAGGGCCAGTGCGAGGGTGAGGATGATGAAGGCGGCGCAGACATTGGTGACCACCGTCACCAGGGACGTCGGCAGGCCCGGGATGACCTTGACCCCGCTCGCCAGCACCAGGGCCGGCACCACGTTGGCCAGGCGCTTGATCAGGCCGTGGTCCTGCAGCTTCGCACCGCCGTTGAGGCCGGTGGCGACCAGGCGATAGAGCCCGCGCACGAGGATGCGCTTGACCATCCAGTTGGCCAGCCAGGCGCCCAGCACCAGCAGGGTGGAGGCGCAGAGGGTGAGGAGTTCGGGGTGGCCCTTCAGCCAGTCCATCCAGGTTGCCAGCTCGTGGGGCATATGCGGCTCCATGTCAGCGGTGTGATCGGGCCGGCCGTTGCGGCGGGCCTCCGGAGCTGGCGGACCTTAGCAAAAATGCGCCGCACGGCCCAGGCGGCGTCTGTAAGGGGAGTTGTATGGCGGCGCCGGGCTCGGGTGGCCCCGTGCCCGTCGTCAGGGCTTGAAGGCCCCGATGAAGATGGCCGGGTCGACGCGTACGTCATTGAGGCTGACGTTCCAGTGCATGTGCGGCCCGGTGGCCCGGCCGGTGGCGCCGACACGCCCGACCACGCCGCCGCGTGGCAGCTGCTGGCCGAGTTTCACGTCCACCCGGGACATGTGGCAGAACATGCTGATCAGCCCCTGGCCGTGGTCCACGAACACCGTCTTGCCGTTGAAGAAGTAGTCGCCGATGAGCACCACCTTGCCTGCCGCCGGGGCCTTGATCGGCGTGCCGGCACCCACGGCGAAGTCCAGGCCCGAATGCGGGTTGCGTTCCTCGCCATTGAAGAAGCGGCGCAGGCCGAAGGGGCTGGAGAGCGGCCCGTTCACCGGCTTGTCGAACAGCAGGTTGCTCGGCGTGCCCGGGGTGAAGCTGCGGTAGGCGCGGGTCTGCTCGGCCAGTTCGCGGTCGATGCGCTTGAGGTCCTCGGGCAGCGGGTTCACCTGGCGGGTGTTCTTCAGGGTGATGCGCTGCTCCTTGTAATGCTTCTTGCCGACGCTGAAGGCCAGGCTGCGGCCATCGCTCACCTTCACCTGCTGGGTGCCGGCCGGGGTGCCGAGCGGGATACCGACGATGGCGATCCAGTCGCGGCCTTCCTCCTTGACCACCAGCACCGGCTTGTCCTGGAAGCGCGCCGTCGGTGCCTGGGCACCCTGGCCCAGCTGCACCACGGCGACGCCGCCGGGCACCGGTTTGTTCAGCAGGCGGCTGATGAAGCCTTCGGCCTGGGCGGGGAGGGTGACGGCGAGGAGCAGGGCGAGCAGCAGGCGCATCTGTCAATCCAGCAGGGAGAGGGTGACCGGGGTGAGGTGGTTGTCTTCGACCCGCACGTCGAGCTCGCCCTCACCCAGCCGGGCCTTGAGGCGCTGGCCGGGGCGGGTCTGGGCGGCGTTGCGGATGGCCTGGCCGCGCTCGTCGAGCAGGATGCTGTAGCCCCGGCCGAGGGTCGCCAGCGGGCTGACGACATTGAGCGTCTGCACCTGGCTCTGCAGCTGCAGGCGGCGCTCCTTGAGGCCTTCCTGCATCGCACGGGGCAGGCGCGCGGCGAGGCTGTCCAGGCGCTGGCGCAACAGGCTCAGGGCGCGGCCCGGGTGTTGCGCGGCCAGGCGCGTCTCCAGGCGCGCGAAGCGTTCCCGGCGGGTGCTCAGCTGGCGGTCGAGGGCGCGTTGCAGGCGCATTTCCAGGTCGTCGAGGCGCTGGGCCTGCTGGCGCAGGCGCTCGCCCGGGTGGCGCAGGCGGCGGGCCAGGCCCTCGATGCGCAGGTGGTGATGGGCGATCTGTTGCTGCATGCGCAGCACCAGGCGTCGCTGCAGGCTCTCCAGGCGCTGGCGCAGGTTGCTGGAGTCCGGGGCCAGGAGTTCGGCGGCAGCGGAGGGCGTGGGCGCGCGGACGTCGGCGACGAAGTCGGCGATGGAGACGTCCGTCTCGTGCCCCACGGCGCTGACGATGGGGGTACGGCAGGCCGCCACGGCGCGGGCCACGGCTTCCTCGTTGAAGCACCAGAGGTCTTCCAGCGAGCCGCCGCCACGGGCGAGGATCAGCGCGTCGAAGCCCTGGGCATCGGCCCGCTCGATGGCGCGGACGATCTGCGCGGTGGCCTCGCGGCCCTGCACGGCGGTGGGCACCAGGGTCAGTTCCACCTGCGGGGCGCGGCGGCGGAACACGCTGATGATGTCGCGGATCACCGCGCCCGTGGGCGAGCTGACGATGCCGATGCGTTGCGGGTGGACGGGCAGCGGGCGCTTGGCCCCGGCGTCGAACAGGCCCTCGGCGGCGAGCTTTTCCTTCAGTGCCTCGAAGGCCAGGCGCAGGGCGCCGTCGCCGGCGGGCTCCACGGCGTCGGCGATCAACTGGTAGTCGCCACGGCCCTCGAACAGCGAGACCTTGCCGCGCACCTTCACCGCGAGGCCGTCACGCAGCGCCTGGCGCACCTTGGCGGCGTTCTGCCGGAACAGCGCGCAGCGCACCTGGGCCTGGCTGTCCTTGAGGGTGAAGTAGAGGTGGCCGGAAGCGGGCTTGGCCAGGTTGGAGATCTCGCCCTCCACCCAGACCTGGGGGAACACGTCCTCCAGCAGGTGGCGGGCACGCTGGTTGAGCTGGCTGACGGTCAGCACCTCGCGGTCGAGGCCGAGCCGTTGGAAAGGGTCTTTGAACATGGGCGGCATGATACGGGCGGCGAAGGCCCGCGCTCAATGCGCGCGGTTCAGTCTTCCACCCGCACCACGCGCACGGGGTAGCCGAGGCGATCGGCGAAGGCGGCGAGGAAGGCGCGATCGAAGCCGGCCTCGGTGCAGCCGTTGAAGATGAACGCCAGGTTGGAGAAGCCACAGGGCTGGAGGAAGAGGAAGCCGTTGATGTCGTCCTCGAAGCCACATTCGGGACAGGTGAAGTTGTCGGTCTCGCCCGGCCACCAGTTCTCCAGGCTTTCGAACAGCGGCTCGCCGATCTCGCGGCGGCAGTCCGGGCAGCCGGCCTCGCCGAGAAAACCGCGCGCGGGGGTATAGATGCAGCGCTTGTCGACGATCTCCAGGCCGGTGCGCGGCTGGCCCAGGGGCACATGCCCGGGGTGTTCGGCGACCTTGCGGGCCCCCGGCGCGAGGGCGTGGACCATGCGGTTGCCGCCGCGAGCGAAGGCACTGGGCAGGGCTTCGACCACGTCCTGGCGGACCAGCCAGCGCAGCATGCGGCCTGCCAGGGCGTGATGGCCGGGCACGCTGGATATCTGCGGGACGAGGATCAGCTGACGGGTTTCCACGGGGTGCTCCGATGGATCGGGGGCCGCGCAGCTTAACCGTCGGCCTGCCGCCGTCAACCTCGGGGCGACGGATCGGCTTCGCCCAGTTGCAGGCGGAAGTGTTCCACCAGGCCCAGGCTCAGGGGGGTATCGCCATGGCGCCAGGCCAGGGCCACCTCGCTGTCGCAATCGGCCTCGGCCAGGGCCAGGAAGCGCACCCCGACCGGGGCGATGGCGCGCATCGAGGCCGGTACCAGGGCGACGCCGATACCGGCTTCGATCAGCTGCAGCTGGCTGGTCTTGCGCGATACGGCGCGGGCCGCGCGGGGGAAGAAGCCCTGGCGCAGGCACAGCTCGGCGGCGCGGTAGCTCAGGCCGCCACGCTGCATGTGCGGCACCGAGACGAAGGGTTCGTCCGCCAGGCGGGCGAGGGCGACCGGGCGTTCCTCGGCGGCCAGCGGGTGGTCGGCGGCGACGGCGAGCAGCAGGGCTTCGCGGTACAGCGGCTGCAGGGCGAGGCCGGGGTACTGGCGCAGCACCGGCAGGCGCAGCAGGCAGACATCCAGGCGGCCTTCCTGCAGGTCGGCCAGCTGTTGCTCGGAGGATTGCTGGACGATCTCCAGATTCACCCCCGGGTGCAGGTCCAGGTAGCTGCGCAGGGGGGCCTGTAGCGGTGCGGCCAGGGGGACCGAGCTGGAGTGGCTGAGACGCAGGGTGCCGTGCTGGCCCTGGCCGACCTCGCGGGCCAGGTTGCCGGCGGCTTCCAGGTCCTGCAGCAGCCGTTGCGCCAAGGGGTGGAAGGCGCGCCCTGCCGGAGTCAGCTCGACCTGGCGGGGGCCGCGCTCCAGCAAGGGGGTGGCCAGGTGGGTCTCCAGCTCGCGCATCTGCCGGCTGAGGGCTGACTGGGCGATGAACAGGCGTTCTGCGGCACGGCTGAAGCTGCCGCTCTCGACGATCGCGATGAAGGTGCGCAGTTGTCGTAATGAGATCACGGAGGCTCCTGCCATGCCTTTTGGAGATGGGATGAGGGCGTGGATTGTATTGGTCCCGTGCCCGCTGCGCTCGCTAGATTGAAGGCCTTCCCCTGCCGAGCGCCGTTCCATGAGTTTCGCAAGCCAGTTCGCCCTCCTGCCGTTCTCGCCGACCGACTGGTTGTTGATCGCCGGCGCCATCGCCCTGGCCTACGTGGTGTTCGGTATCGCCGGCTTCGGCACGGCGCTGGTGGCCGGGCCGCTGCTGGTGGGCAGCCTGCCCATGGCGCGGATCATTCCGCTGCTGGTGCTGCTGGATTTCGTCGCCTCCGCCGGTAGCTGGCTGTCGGCCCGGCGCGCGGTGGCCGGCACCGAGCTGCGCCGGTTGCTGCCCTGCATGGCGCTGGGCTGCGCCATCGGTGCCTACGGGCTGGTGAACCTGGATGCCGAACTGCTGATGCTGCTGTTCGGCCTGTTCGTCTGCGCCTATGCCATCTGGTCGCTGTTCCTGCAGCCGGTGCGGCAGGCGCCGATGAAGCCCTTCTGGGTGGTGCCCTTCGGCGTCTTCGGCGGCACTTTCGGGGCGCTGTTCGGCAGTGGCGGCTTCCTTTATGCGCTCTACCTGAGCGGCCGCCTGCAAGCCAAGGAGCAGATCCGCGCCACCCAGAGCGCGTTGATCGGCTGCAGCACCCTGGTGCGCCTGGGGTTGTTCGTCATCGCGGGGCTCTACGCCGACCGGCAGATCCTGCTGCTCGCCCTGTGCCTGTTGCCGGCCATGGCGCTGGGACTGTGGACAGGGCGGCGCCTGACCCTGCGTCTCTCCCGCGAGGCCTTCGTGCGCCTGGTCACCTGGTTGGTGCTGTGCAGCGGCGTGGCGCTGGTGTGGCGTTACCTGGCGGCATGAGCGCTGCCGGCTCGCGACAAAACCAGGCCCTGCAAAAAAAGTACCCGGGCAGCGCTCGACGGTGCTGCAGCCGCATTGAGCGCGCCATCACAGCTGAGATATAATGCCGCGCTTCCAATTTTCCCGCCTGGGAGCCCCGCCATGCTGCGCATCAGCCAAGAAGCCCTCACCTTCGACGACGTACTCCTGATCCCGGGGTATTCCGAGGTCCTGCCGAAGGACGTCAGCCTCAAGACCCGCCTGACGCGCGGCATCGAACTGAACATCCCCCTGCTGTCCGCCGCGATGGACACCGTGACCGAAGCCCGCCTGGCCATCGCCATGGCGCAGGAAGGCGGCATCGGCATCATCCACAAGAACATGACCATCGAGCAGCAGGCCGCCGAGGTCCGCAAGGTGAAGAAGTTCGAGGCCGGCGTGGTCAAGGACCCGATCACCATCGAGGCCGACGCCACCGTGCGCGACCTGTTCGAGCTGACCCGCCAGCACAACATCTCCGGCGTACCGGTGCTGTCCAACGGTGACCTGGTGGGCATCGTCACCTCCCGTGACGTGCGCTTCGAGAATCGCCTGGACGCCCGCGTCCGCGAGGTGATGACGCCGAAGGAGCGCCTCGTCACCGTCAAGGAAGGTGCCGACAAGAACACCGTCCGCGAGCTGCTGCACAAGCACCGCATCGAGAAGGTCCTGATCGTCGACGACGCCTTCAGCCTGAAGGGCATGATGACCGTCAAGGACATCGAGAAAGCCAAGGCCTACCCGCTGGCCAGCAAGGACGACCAGGGTCGCCTGCGCGTCGGCGCTGCCGTCGGTACCGGCGCCGATACCGGTGACCGCGTCACCGCGCTGGTCAACGCCGGCGTCGACGTGATCATCGTCGACACCGCCCACGGCCACTCCAAGGGCGTGATCGACCGCGTTCGCTGGGTCAAGCAGACCTTCCCCGAAGTCCAGGTGATCGGCGGCAACATCGCCACCGGCGAAGCCGCCAAGGCCCTGGCCGAAGCGGGCGCCGATGCGGTCAAGGTCGGCATCGGCCCGGGCTCCATCTGCACCACCCGCATCGTCGCCGGCGTCGGCGTGCCGCAGATCTCCGCGGTCGCCAACGTCGCCGCCGCCCTGGCCGGCACCGGCGTCCCGCTGATCGCCGACGGCGGCATCCGCTTCTCCGGCGACCTGTCCAAGGCCATCGTCGCCGGCGCCTCCGCCGTGATGATCGGTTCCATGCTGGCCGGTACCGAAGAGGCACCGGGCGAGGTCGAGCTGTTCCAGGGCCGTTCCTACAAGGCCTACCGCGGCATGGGTTCGCTGGGTGCGATGGCCCAGGCCCAGGGCTCTTCCGACCGCTACTTCCAGGACTCCTCGGCCGGTGCCGAGAAGCTCGTCCCGGAAGGCATCGAAGGCCGCGTGCCCTACAAGGGCGCCATGTCCGCGATCGTCCACCAGCTGATGGGCGGCCTGCGCGCCTCCATGGGCTACACCGGCTGCGCCACCATCGAGGAGATGCGCACCAAGCCGGAATTCGTGCGCATCACCGGGGCCGGCATGGCCGAGTCCCACGTGCATGACGTGCAGATCACCAAGGAAGCGCCCAACTACCGCGTGGGCTGAGTGGTCCCGTAACAGGTGCTGGAAGCTGGAAGCTGGAGGCCGGAAGCATGACTTTCGCCCTGCACTTCCAGCTTCCGGCTTTCAGCTTCAAGCTCTTTCCGAAGGAAAGCTCATGGCTCATCAAGATATCCACGCCCACCGCATCCTGATCCTCGACTTCGGCTCCCAGTACACCCAGCTGATCGCCCGTCGCGTGCGCGAGATCGGCGTGTACTGCGAGATCCACCCGTTCGACATGGAAAACGATGCCATCCGCGCCTTCGCGCCCAAGGGCATCATCCTCGCCGGCGGCCCGGAGTCGGTGCACGAGGCCAACAGCCCGCGCGCGCCGCAGGCGGTGTTCGATCTCGACGTTCCGCTGTTCGGCATCTGCTACGGCATGCAGACCATGGCCGAGCAGCTCGGCGGCAAGGTCCAGGGTTCCGACCTGCGTGAATTCGGCTACGCCCGTGTCGACGTGGTCGGCAAGGCCCGCCTGCTCGACGGCATCGAAGATCACGTCGACGCCGACGGCGTGCTCGGCCTCGACGTGTGGATGAGCCACGGCGACAAGGTCACCGCCATGCCCGAGGGTTTCCACATCCTCGCCAGCACCCCGAGCTGCCCGATCGCCGCCATGGCCGATGACAGCCGCGCCTACTACGGCGTGCAGTTCCACCCGGAAGTGACCCACACCAAGCAGGGCGGTCGCATCCTTTCCCGCTTCGTGCTGGAGATCTGCGGCTGCGAAGCCCTGTGGACCCCCTCCAACATCGTCAACGACGCCATCGCCACCGTGCGCGCCCAGGTGGGCAGCAACAAGGTGCTGCTGGGCCTGTCCGGCGGTGTCGACTCCTCCGTGGTCGCGGCCCTGCTGCACAAGGCCATCGGCGACCAGCTGACCTGCGTCTTCGTCGACAACGGCCTGCTGCGCCTGCACGAGGGTGACCAGGTGATGGCCATGTTCGCCGAGAACATGGGCGTCAAGGTGATCCGCGCCAACGCCGAGGAGCTGTTCCTGGGCCGCCTGGCCGGTGTCTCCGACCCGGAAGAGAAGCGCAAGATCATCGGTCGCACCTTCATCCAGGTGTTCGACGAGGAAGCGACCAAGCTCAAGGACGTGAAGTTCCTCGCCCAGGGCACCATCTACCCCGACGTGATCGAGTCGGCCGGCGCCAAGACCGGCAAGGCCCACGTGATCAAGTCCCACCACAACGTCGGCGGCCTGCCGGAAGACATGCAGTTCGAGCTGGTCGAGCCGCTGCGCGAGCTGTTCAAGGACGAGGTGCGCAAGATCGGCCTCGAACTGGGCCTGCCCTACGACATGGTCTACCGCCACCCGTTCCCGGGCCCGGGCCTGGGCGTGCGCATCCTCGGCGAGGTGAAGAAGGAGTACGCCGACCTGTTGCGCCGCGCGGACCACATCTTCATCGAGGAGCTGCGTGCCTTCGACTGGTACCACAAGACCAGCCAGGCCTTCGTGGTGTTCCAGCCGGTGAAATCCGTCGGTGTGGTCGGTGACGGCCGTCGCTACGCCTGGGTCGTCGCCCTGCGTGCCGTGGAAACCATCGACTTCATGACCGCGCGCTGGGCGCACCTGCCCTACGAGCTGCTGGAAAAGGTCTCCAACCGCATCATCAACGAGATCGAAGGCATCTCCCGCGTCACCTACGACGTGTCGAGCAAGCCGCCGGCGACCATCGAGTGGGAATGATGGCGCGCGCCTGAAGGCAAGCGTCGGAGGCGCGGACCGCATGCGGTCCGCGCCTTTTTCATATCTGCCCCGGCTTCCTCTCATCTGCCGCAGCAACCTGTCGCAGCCTTTTCTTGAGAATGAAGCGCAGTTGGTCCGTATAATCGTTTCCGATTATTGCTGAGTTGATAGGAGTGGCTTATGTCGGCACGTCTCGTAACTGCGTTGGCCCGCGCCTGCGGCGCGGGTGTTCTGTCCCTCGGCCTGCTGCTGCCCCTGGCGGCCCGGGCCGACGACGCAGTGACCCTGACTCTGTACAACGGGCAACACGAAGCGACCGGCAAGGCCGTCGCCGAGGCCTTCACCAAAGCCACCGGCATCCAGGTGCGCATCCGCAAGGGCGGTGGTGGCCAGTTGGCCAACCAGATCGCCGAGGAAGGCGAGCGCTCGCCCGCCGACATCATCTACACCGAAGAGGCGCCGCCGCTGATCAAGCTGGCGGGCCAGGGCCTGCTGGCCAAGGTGGACGACAGCGCCCTGAAGCAGGTCGAGCCGCAGTTCGCCGACCCCGCCGGCAACTGGATCGGCGTCACCTCGCGCGTGCGCGTGCTGGCCTACAACCCCGAGGAGCTGGGCGACCAGCCCCTGCCGCAGAGCGTGCTCGAGGTGGCCGACCCTGAGTGGAGCGGCAAGATCGCCTTCGTGCCCAGCAGCGGTGAGTTCCTCGGCCAGGTGGCCGCGATCATCAAGCTCCAGGGCCGCGAGAAGGCCGAGGAGTGGTTGACCGGCCTCAAGGCCTTCGGCTCCACCTACACCAACAACGTCATCGCCATGAAGGCGGTGGAGAACGGCGAAGTCGCCGCCGCACTGATCAACAGCTACTACTGGATGGCCCTGAAGAAGGAGAAGGGCGAGCTCAAGAGCAAGCTGCACTACTTCGCCGACGGCGATGCCGGTGGCCTGGCCAGCGTGTCCGGCGTGGCGGTGGTGAAGGCCAGCAAGCACCCGAAGGAGGCCCAGCAGTTCGTCGCCTTCATGCTCAGCGAAGAGGGCCAGAAGGCCATCCTCAGCCAGTCCGCCGAGTACCCGGTGAACCAGAAGGTGCCGGCCGACCCGCTGCTCAAGCCCTATGACCAGCTGCGCCCGCCCAAGCTCACCGCCGCCGACATCGGCCTGGCCGAGGACGCCCTGGAACTGGAGCGCGAGGTCGGGCTGAACTGATGCAATCAGAAGTCCTGGACCCGGCCCTGGCGGCCTCCACGTCGAAACCCTTCGGCCGCCGTCGCCGCACCCCGCCCATCTGGCTGCAGGTGCCGGTCCTGGCTTTGCTGCTGGTCGCCGCGCTGCCCCTGTTCTACGTCGCCGTGCGCAGCTGGGAATCCGGCTGGCACACCGCCTGGCAGCTGCTGTGGCGCCCCTTCGTGTTCCACTTGCTGGCCAACACCATGAAGCTGATGGTGCTGGTGACCGCCGGTTGCGTGCTGCTCGGCCTGGCCCTGGCCTGGCTGGTGGAACGCAGCGACCTGCGCTGGCGTCGCCAGTGGAACGTGCTGCTGTGCCTGCCGTTCGCGATCCCGGCCTTCGTCGCCGGCTTCTCGTGGATTTCCATCAGCCCGGTGTTCGAAGGCCTCGGCGGCACGGCGCTGGTGATGATCCTGTCCAAGTACCCGTTGATCTACCTGCCGGTGGTGGCGACCCTGCGCAACCTCGACCCGGCGCTGGAGGAGTCCGCGCGCATGCTCGGCTACACCCGGCGCCAGGTGTTCTGGCGGGTCACCCTGCCGCTGCTGCGCCCGACCCTGATGGGCACCGGGCTGCTGGTGGCGCTGCACATGCTGGTGGAATTCGGCGCGCCGTCGATCATGCGCTACCAGACCTTCACCACGGCCATCTACCAGCAGTTCGAGCTGGAATTCAGCAACGCCAACGCGGCGATGCTCTCGGCGCTGCTGCTGGCCCTGTGCATGCTGATGATGGGCATGGAGCTGCGCCTGCGTGGGCGCGGTTTCGCCCGTACCGGGCAAGGCGTCGCGCGGCGCACCGCGCCGGTGCGCCTGGGCCTGTGGGACTGGCCGATCCAGGCGCTGCTGGTGGCGCTGGTGGTGGTCGGCTCGGGCACGCCGCTGGCCATGCTCGGCTTCTGGATCCACGAGGGCAGCTCGGCCGCCTTCCCGCTGATGGACATCCTGCGCACCCTGGGTTCTTCGCTGTACCTGTCCTTCGGCGGCGCGCTGATCAGTTGCCTGCTGGCATTGCCGGTGGGGCTGGTGGTGGTGCGCTACCACGGGCGCCTCGCGCGCCTGGCCGAGCGCCTGCCCTTCCTGCTGCACGCGTTGCCGGGGCTGGTGATCGCGCTGTCCCTGGTGTTCTTCGCCCTGGGTTATGCGCCGGCGCTGTACCAGACCACGCTGCTGCTGCTGGTGGCCTATGCCCTGCTGTTCATGCCGATGGCCCAGTCGCCCATCCGCGTGGCACTGGAGAAGGCCTCGCCGCAGCTGGAGGAGGCCGCGCGCACCCTCGGGCAGACGCCGCTCAGGGCCTTCTTCCGGGTGACCCTGCCGATCATCTTCCCGGCCATCGGCGCCGGCTTCGTGCTGGTGTTCCTCGATTGCATGAAGGAGCTGACGGCCACCCTGATCCTCGGCCCCACCGGGCTGGACACCCTGGCCACCGCCGTGTGGTCGCACACCGCCAACCTGGAATACGCCGCTGCCGCGCCCTATGCCGCGCTGATCGTGCTGGTGTCCGGGCTGCCGGTGTACCTGCTGACCACCCGCGCCTACCTGGGGCGCAACCGCTAGGCGGCTGTGGCATCTGGCCACGGCCCGGCGCTGCCCTGATGCAAGGGGGCTGTGCCAGAATGTGCCACCCGTGAGCCGGCCCATGCAGGCCGGCCCTTCCTGTCGCCGCAGAGCGACAACGCACCGCCTGATGGCCCCGCGAAGCATTACTCACAGGAGCCTGGATTCCGTGTCATTCACCCGCAGACAGATTCTCGGCGGCCTGGTCGGCCTCGGCGTGGTCGGCCTCGGCGCCGGCGGCACCCGCTACTGGCTGGGCCGCAACCTCGATGCCAAGACCCACGACTACGAGCTGATCGCCGCGCCGCTGGACCTCGAGCTGGTGTCCGGCCACGTCACCCCGGCCTGGGCCTATGGCGGCCAGGCGCCGGGCGTGGAGCTGCGTTCACGCCAGGGCGACTGGCTGCGCGTGCGCTTCATCAACAAGCTCGACGAGCCCACCACCATCCACTGGCACGGCATCCGCCTGCCGCTGGAGATGGACGGCGTGCCCTATGTCTCGCAGCTGCCGGTGTTGCCGGGCGAATACTTCGACTACCGCTTCCGTACCGATGACGCCGGCAGCTTCTGGTACCACCCGCACCTGTCCAGCGCCGAGCAGCTGGGGCGCGGCCTGGTCGGCCCGCTGATCGTCGAAGAGCGCGAGCCCAGCGGCTTCCGTCACGAGCGCGTACTCAGCCTGAAGACCTGGCACGTGGACGAGGAGGGCGCCTTCACCCAGTTCAGCGTGCCCCGCGAGGCGGCCCGCGAAGGCACCCGGGGGCGCCTGACCACCATCAACGGCACGCCGGCACCGACCCTGGAGCTGCCCGCCGGGCAGGTGGTGCGCCTGCGCGTGCTGAACCTCGACAGCACCATCACCTACCGCCTGAACATGCCGGGCGCGGAGGTGCGCATCTATTCCCTGGACGGCCACCCCATCGCGCCGCGCGAGCTGGGCAAGGAGTACTGGCTCGGCCCGGGCATGCGCATCGAGCTGGCGCTCAAGGTGCCCGCCGCCGGCCAGGAACTGCCGCTGCGCAACGGGCCGCTGCGCCTGGCGACGCTCAAGAGCGTGGCGAGCCAGGAGCCGGCCGGCGACTGGCCGCCCGCGCTGCCGGCCAACCCGGTGCCGGAGCCGGACCTGGAGAAGGCCGAGACCCTCAGCTTCAAGTTCGAGTGGGCGGCGACCCTGACCAGCGCCGCCGGCCGGCCGAGCAACTACTGGCAGATCAACGGCAAGGCCTGGGACATCCAGGACAAGACCTGCGCCGATCGCCCCATCGCCACGTTGAAGAAGGGCGGCCACTACATCTTCGAGCTGCGCAACATGGCCCAGTACCTGCACCCCATCCACCTGCACGGCATGGCTTTCAAGGTGATCGGCTCGGACCGCAAGGACATCGTTCCCTACTTCACCGATACCTACCTGCTGGGCAAGAACGAGACCGCGCGCATCGCCCTGGTGGCCGATAACCCCGGCGTGTGGATGTTCCACTGCCATGTCATCGACCACATGGAGACCGGCCTGATGGCCGCGATCGAGGTGGCCTGAGATGCGCCAGCCGATGATCGTCGACCGCAGCCGTGACGAGGACTTCATGCGTGAGGCCCTGGCCCTCGCCGCCGAGGGCGCGGCCCTGGGCGAGGTGCCGGTCGGCGCGGTGCTGGTGCAGGATGGCCGGGTGATCGGGCGCGGCTTCAACTGCCCGATCTCACGGCACGACCCCAGTGCCCACGCCGAGATGGTCGCCATCCGCGATGCGGCGCTGGCGCTGGAAAACTACCGGCTGGTGGGCAGTACGCTGTACGTGACCCTGGAGCCCTGCAGTATGTGCGCCGGGCTCATCGTCCATTCACGCGTGGCGCGCGTGGTCTATGGCGCCACCGAGCCCAAGGCGGGCGTGGCGATCAGCCGGGGCCAGTTCTTCACCCAGGACTTCCTCAACCACCGGGTGCTGGTGGAGGGCGGGGTGCTGGCGGGGGAGTGCGGCGCGATCCTCAGCGAGTTCTTCAAGGCGCGGCGTTCGCTGAAGGGCTGAAGGACGCGTCGTGCGCGGTCAGAGCGGCGGGGTGTCTTCGCTAGGCTTGCGCTTGTCGATGCCGGGGACATGCAGGTTGCTTTCGGCCACCTGCGAGCCTTCCATCTGCGGCTGGGTCACCCAGGTGAGGATGTCGTAGTAGCGGCGGATGTTCTGCACGAAGTGCACGGTCTCGCCCCCACGGGCATAGCCGTAGCGGGTCTTGCGGTACCACTGCTTCTGCGACAGGCGCGGCAGCATCTGCTTCACGTCCAGCCACTTGTTCGGGTTCAGGCCCTCGGCCTCGGCCAGCTTGCGCGCGTCCCCCAGGTGGGCGATGCCGATGTTGTAGGCGGCCAGGGCGAACCAGGTACGGTCCGGCTCCAGCAGTTCATCGGCCAGGCCCTGCTTGATCATGCCGAAATATTTGCTGCCGCCGACGATGCTCTGCTTGGGGTCCAGGCGGTTGGCCACGCCCATGGCCTTGGCGGTGTCCTGGGTCAGCATCATCAGGCCGCGCACGCCGGTCTTGGAGGTAGCGGTCGGTTGCCAGAGGGATTCCTGGTAGCCGATGGCGGCCAGCAGGCGCCAGTCCACCTGGTTGTCCTGGGAGGCCTGGCGGAAGTGCTGCTCGTACTTGGGCAGGCGCTGCTGCAGGTGCTTGGCGAAGGTATAGGCGCCGACGTAGCCGAGCACGTCGACATGGCCGTAATAGCGATCCTTGAGGCGCTGCAGGGTGCCGTTTTCCTTGGCCTTGTCGAGGAAGCCGTTGACCTCGTCGAGCAGGCTGTCGTCCTCGCCGGGCGCGACGGCCCAGGCCAGGTTGCTGGCGTCGCCCAGGTCGAAGGCGACACGCACGTTGGGGAAGTACACCTGGTTCATCGCCAGTTCGTTGGAGTCCACCAAGGTGAGGTCGATCTGCCCTTCGTCGACCATGCGCAGCAGGTCGACGATCTCGACTTCGTCGGATTCCTCGTACTTCAGCTCCGGGTACTGCACCTTGAGCGCGGCCAGTTGCTCGGCATGGCTGCTGCCCTTGAGCACCAGGATGCGCTGGCCGACGAGGTCTTCCGGGCGGGTGGGGCGGCGCTCGCCATTGCGGTAGATGACCTGCGGCGTGACTTCCAGGTACGGGTGGGAGAAGCGCGACTCGTGCTGGCGCGCATCGCTGGCCACGAGGCCGGCGGCGGCGAGCACCGGGCCGTTGGCCTGGCCGAGGCGGGCGAAGAGGTCGTCGAGGTTGTCGGCCGTCTCGATCTGCAGCTCGACGCCCAGGTCGTCGGCGAAGCGTTTCACCAGTTCGTACTCGAAGCCGGTTTCGCCGTTGCGGTCCTGGAAATAGGTGGCCGGGCTGTTGCGGGTGACCACGCGTAGCACACCCTCCTCCTGAATGCGCTCGAGGGTGGACGGCTGTTTGCAGCCTCCGAGCAGCAGGAGGATTCCGGTCGCCAATAGCCAGAAGGCACGACGCTTGCGGAACACGGGTGGGGTGAACATCGGCGCAGTATACGCAAACCCCGATCCTTGCCATATCTCGACAGTGGAAATCTTCTCTGCTAGCCGCAGGCCCCCGGGGGTGGGCGTTTGCGGCCGATGCGCGCTCGCCCTGCCGCTCCTCGGAAGGCCGCTTCGAGCGGTACGGCACGGGTGCCGGAACCAGGCGCTTTGCGCTAGAATGCACGGCCTCTAAGCACACCCCTTCCCAGAGGCTGTCCAGAAGATGTTGATCCTGCGCGGTGCCCCCGCCCTTTCCGCCTTTCGCCACGGCAAACTGCTCGAGCAACTGACCCAGAAGGTTCCCGCCGTCACCGGTCTTTACGCCGAGTTCGCCCACTTTGCCGAAGTCACCGGCGTTCTTACCGCCGACGAGGAAAAGGTCCTGGCGCGCCTGCTCAAGTACGGGCCCAGCGTCCCGGTGCAGGAGCCGTCCGGCCGCCTGTTCCTGGTCCTGCCGCGCTTGGGCACCATCTCGCCCTGGTCGAGCAAGGCCACCGACATCGCCCGCAACTGCGGCCTGGCCAAGATCGAGCGCATCGAGCGCGGCATCGCCTACTACGTCGCCGGCCAGTTCTCCGACGCCGAGGCGCAACTGATCGCCAGCGCGCTGCATGACCGCATGACCCAACTGGTGCTGGGCGCCCTGGAAGAGGCCTCGGGCCTGTTCAGCCACGCGCAGCCCAAGGCGCTTACCGTGGTCGACATCCTCGGCGGTGGCCGCGATGCCCTGGCCCGCGCCAACGTCGAGCTGGGCCTGGCCCTGGCCGACGACGAGATCGACTACCTGGTGAAGAGCTTCAGCGAGATGGGGCGCAACCCCCATGACGTCGAGCTGATGATGTTCGCCCAGGCCAACTCCGAGCACTGCCGCCACAAGATCTTCAACGCCAGCTGGGACATCGACGGCCAGGCGCAGGAGAAGAGCCTGTTCGGCATGATCAAGAACACCTACGAGATGAACCGCGAAGGCGTGCTGTCCGCCTACAAGGACAACGCGTCGGTCATCGAGGGCTTCACCGCCGGGCGTTTCTTCCCCAACCCGGAAACCCGCCAGTACGGCGCGACCGAGGAGCCGGTGCACATCCTGATGAAGGTGGAGACCCACAACCACCCGACCGCCATCGCTCCCTTCCCCGGTGCTTCCACCGGCTCCGGCGGCGAGATCCGCGACGAAGGTGCCACCGGCCGTGGTGCCAAGCCCAAGGCGGGCCTGACCGGCTTCACCGTCTCCAACCTGCAGATCCCCGGTTTCGAGCAGCCCTGGGAGAAGCCCTATGGCAAGCCCGAGCGCATCGTCACCGCGCTGGACATCATGATCGAGGGCCCGCTGGGCGGCGCCGCGTTCAACAACGAGTTCGGCCGTCCCGCGCTGAACGGCTACTTCCGTACCTTCGAGCAGGCCATCGACACCCCCCACGGTGAAGAAGTGCGCGGCTACCACAAGCCGATCATGCTCGCCGGCGGCATGGGCAACATCCGCGCCGAGCACGTGCAGAAAGGCGAGATCTCGGTCGGCGCCAAGCTGATCGTCCTCGGTGGCCCGGCCATGCTCATCGGCCTGGGCGGTGGTGCCGCTTCCTCCATGGCCACCGGTGCCAGTTCCGCCGACCTGGACTTCGCCTCCGTGCAGCGCGACAACCCGGAAATGGAGCGCCGTTGCCAGGAAGTGATCGACCGCTGCTGGCAGCTGGGTGCCGAGAACCCCATCAAGTTCATCCATGACGTGGGGGCCGGCGGCATCTCCAACGCCCTGCCGGAACTGATCAACGACGGTGGCCGCGGCGGCCGTTTCGAGCTGCGCGCCGTGCCCAACGACGAGCCGGGCATGAGCCCGCTGGAAATCTGGTGCAACGAGTCCCAGGAACGCTACGTGATGTCGGTGGACGCCGCCGACTTCGAGCGCTTCAAGGCCATCTGCGAACGCGAGCGCTGCCCCTTCGCGGTGGTCGGCGAGGCCATCGAGGAGCCGCACCTGACCGTCGCCGACAGCCACTTCGGCAACAAGCCGGTGGACATGCCGCTCAACGTCCTGCTGGGCAAGCCGCCGCGCATGCACCGCAGCGTGACCCGCGAAGCCGAGCAGGGCGATGACTTCGACGCCGCCCGTGTCGACATCGCCGACGCGGTCAGCCGTGTGCTGCACCACCCGGCCGTGGCCAGCAAGAGCTTCCTGATCACCATCGGCGACCGCACCATCACCGGCCTCGTGGCTCGCGACCAGATGGTCGGCCCGTGGCAGGTACCGGTGGCCGACTGCGCCGTCACCGCCACCAGCTTCGACGTCTACACCGGCGAGGCGATGGCCATGGGCGAGCGCACCCCGCTGGCCCTGCTGGACGCCCCGGCCTCGGGCCGCATGGCGGTCGGCGAGACCATCACCAACCTGGCGGCGGCACGCATCGAGAAGATTTCCGACATCCGCCTGTCCGCCAACTGGATGGCCGCCGCTGGCCACCCGGGCGAGGACGCGCGCCTGTACGACACGGTCAAGGCCGTGGGCATGGAGCTGTGCCCGGCGCTGGGCATCACCATCCCGGTGGGCAAGGACTCCATGTCCATGAAGACCCGCTGGCAGGACGAGGGCGTGGACAAGTCCGTGACCTCGCCGCTGTCCCTGGTGATCTCCGGCTTCGCCCCGGTGCAGGACGTACGCCGCACCCTCAACCCGCAACTGCGCCTGGACAAGGGCGAGACCGACCTGATCCTGGTCGACCTTGGCCGTGGCCAGAACCGCATGGGCGGCTCGATCCTCGCCCAGACCTACGCCAAGCTCGGCCAGGCCGTGCCGGACGTCGACGATGCCGAAGACCTCAAGGCCTTCTTCGCCGTGATCCAGGGCCTGAACCAGGACGGCCTGCTGCTGGCCTACCACGACCGTTCCGACGGCGGCCTGCTGACCACCGTGCTGGAAATGGCCTTCGCCGGTCATTGCGGTCTCGACCTGCAACTCGATGCCCTGGCCGATTCCGCCGACGAGCTGGCGGCCGTGCTGTTCAACGAAGAGCTGGGTGCGGTCATCCAGGTCCAGCAGGGCGCCACCGCGGAAGTGCTGGCCCAGTTCAGCGCCGCCGGCCTGGGCGACTGCGTGGCCGTCATCGGCCAGCCGGTCAATGGTGCCGACGTCGCCGTCGCCTTCAACGGCGAGCCGGTGTTCGCCGGTGAGCGCCGCATGCTGCAGCGCCAGTGGACCGAGACCAGCTACCAGATCCAGCGCCTGCGCGACAACGCCGCCTGTGCCGACCAGGAGTTCGACGTCCTGCTGGACGAAGACAACCCCGGCCTGTCGGTGAAGCTCAGCTTCGACGTCAACCAGGACATCGCCGCTCCCTATATAAAGAAGGGCGCGCGTCCCAAAGTCGCCGTGCTGCGTGAGCAGGGCGTCAACGGCCAGGTCGAGATGGCGGCCGCCTTCGACCGTGCCGGCTTCGCCGCCATCGATGTGCACATGAGCGACATCCTCGCCGGCCGCGTCAGCCTGGAAGAGTTCAAGGGCCTGGTGGCCTGCGGCGGCTTCTCCTACGGTGACGTGCTCGGCGCCGGTGAGGGCTGGGCCAAGTCGGTGCTGTTCAACGCCCGTGCCCGTGACGGCTTCCAGGCCTTCTTCGAGCGCAAGGACAGCTTCGCCCTCGGCGTGTGCAACGGTTGCCAGATGATGTCCAACCTGCACGAGCTGATCCCGGGCAGCGAGTTCTGGCCGCACTTCGTGCGCAACCGCTCCGAGCAGTTCGAGGCCCGCGTGGCCATGGTCCAGGTGCAGGAGTCGGCGTCGATCTTCCTGCGTGGCATGGCCGGCTCGCGCATGCCCATCGCCATCGCCCACGGCGAAGGCCATGCCGAGTTCGAGAGCGAGGAAGCCCTGCTGGAAGCCGACCTTTCCGGTTGCGTGGCCATGCGCTTCGTCGACAACCACGGCAAGGTCACCGAGAGCTATCCGGCCAACCCGAACGGCTCGCCCCGTGGCATCACCGGCCTCACCAGCCGCGATGGTCGCGTGACCATCATGATGCCGCACCCGGAGCGCGTGTTCCGTGCCGTGCAGAACTCCTGGCGCCCCGACGAGTGGCAGGAAGACGGCGGCTGGCTGCGCATGTTCCGCAATGCCCGCGTCTGGGTCGACTGACGACGCCGGCGAGCGCCCGCTTCCGGACACGGGGGAGGGCGCTTCGCTACCGGAGGTGCGCCGGGTCGAACCCGGCGCCAACCTCCTGCTTTGCCGCTGCGGGCACTCGCCCCGGCTTCCCGATTGCCCAGGCGACTGCCGACAGGGCCTCTCGCTTCACATCGAACGCCAGCAACTGCTCATCCTCTGCCGCTGCGGCCTGTCGCAACGCTTGCCGTATTGCGATGGCAGCCACGCCCCCGCCGCGCCTTCGCTGAAGGACAAGTGGCGTCGGTTCTGGCAGGGCGGCTGACCGCAAGCCCGGCTCGCCCCCGGGCTCCATCGCGCTCCACCCGGGGCGCTCAGGCTGGCCCCGCTTATGGCCAACTGCTCTATGGCAGCGCTGAACACTTTGACCGGCAGCCAGTCGAATGCCGGTATCGTGACGCTGGTCGCGACAAAGTATTGGCGAAGTGCCATCTTCCGGTGGCATCATCTGGCCACTAGCGTCCAGCCTGTAATTGCCTGTGGAGTGATTGATGTACAAGCTGTGCTTCTACGTTCCGGAGTCCCACCTCGAGCCGGTCAAGAAAGCGGTCTTCGCGGCGGGTGGTGGCCGAATCGGTGCCTATGACAGTTGCTGCTGGCAGAGCCTGGGCCAGGGCCAGTTCCGCCCGCTGGCCGAAGCCGACCCCTTCATCGGCGAGGTGGGCCGGGTGGAGCATGTGTCCGAGTGGAAGGTGGAGATGGTCGTCGCCGACGAGCTGATCCACGATGCCGTGCGCGCCCTCAAGCAGACGCACCCCTATGAGACGCCGGCCTATGAGGTCTGGCGCCTGTCCGACCTGGTGTTCTGAGTCGCCCACCCTCGCGGCGTGCGGGGCTGTTCCCCGCCATCCCACCACGCGGGGAACCACTGAATGAAAAAAGGCGCCCCGGGGCGCCTTTTCATGCCTGCCGCTCGCTCCTTCAGGGGCGGATCTCGATCAGCGTGCCGTCCTTCACCAGGCTCCATATCTCGCGCATGTCGGCGTTCTTCATGGCGATGCAGCCCTCGGTCCAGTCCAGGGTGTGGAAGTACCACTCGGGGTATTCCTCGTCCAGCGGGGTGCCGTGGATCATGATCATGCCCCCGGCGGGCACGCCCTTCTGGCGCGCCTGCAGGGAGTCGCGGGCATTGGGGTAGGAGATGTGCATCGCCAGGTTGTACTTGTCGCTGGTCTTGCGCCAGTCGATCCAGTAGAAGCCCTCGGGCGTGCGCTGGTCGCCTTCGCGCAGTTTCGGCCCCTTGGGCTGCTTGCCCAGGGAGATGCGGTAGCTCTTGAGGATGTTGCCGCGGTTCATCAGCAACAACTTGCGCTCGGATTTGACCACCAGCACCTTGTCGATGCCCTTGCCTTCGAGGCTGGGGGCGGCGCTGGCGTGGGACAGGGAGGTAAAGCAAAAGATGAAGGCAAGGAGCAACCAGCGCATTTCTACAGCATCCCCAGAGTGTTCGAATTCGGCAGTGCGTTCAGGCTTTCTTGTAGTAGGCCAGCAAGGGTGCCAACGGCTCGTTGCGGACCGGATAGACCTGCTCGATACGGTCGGCGAAGTAGCATTCTAAGGTACGTCCGACAGTCGGAAAAGCCAGCTCGGACCAAGGGATGTCACGTTCGTGGAACAGCTTCACTTCGAGGCTTTCCTCGCCGGCGGCGAAGTCCAGGTCGACCAGCTGGGCGAGGAAGAAGGTGTAGACCTGGCTGATGTGCGGCAGGTCGAACAGGGTGTACAGCTGCAGGTCGCGTACCCGTGCGCAGGCTTCCTCGGCGGTTTCACGCGCGGCGGCCTGTTCCATGGTCTCGCCGTTCTCCATGAAACCGGCGGGCAGGGTCCAGTAGCCCTTGCGCGGCTCGATGGCGCGGCGGCACAGCAGCACCTGCTCGCCCCAGACCGGCACGCAGCCGGCGACGATGCGCGGGTTCAGGTAATGAATGGTGTGGCATAGCTCGCAGACATGGCGCAGGCGGTTGTCGCCTTCGGGGATGCGCTGGATCACGGGGCCGCCGCACTGGCTGCAGAACTTCATCGGGAATCCTCGGGTCGAGGGCGCAATCTTGGCGCGGCTGGGGCCCCCACGGCAAGCGGGACGGGGGCTGCGAACGTCGGCTCGGGGGTTGGGCGGCCTGCGGGTTCGTGCCATGATGCCCGGCAGAATAAAAGCCGAGAATATCCATGTTGGATGACCTGCACCGCCGCGTGCGGAGCTATTCCCCGAAGACGCTGGTGACCGACCGCTCCTTCCCCGAGGCGGCGGTGCTGGTGCCCATCACCCGCAGCGCCGAACCCGAGCTGGTGCTCACCCTGCGCGCCAGCGGCCTGTCCACCCACGGTGGCGAGGTGGCCTTCCCGGGCGGCCGTCGCGACCCCGAGGACCGCGACCTGATCCACACCGCCCTGCGCGAGGCGGAGGAGGAGATCGGCCTGCCGCCCGGCCTGGTCGAGGTCATCGGCCCGCTCAGTACCCTGGTCTCGCGCCATGGCATCCAGGTCACGCCCTACGTCGGCTTCGTGCCCGACTACGTGGAGTACAAGGCCAACGACGGCGAGATCGACTCGGTCTTCAGCGTGCCCCTGGAGTTCTTCCGCAGCGACCCGCGCGAGATGACCCACCGCATCGACTACCTCGGCCAGAGCTGGTACGTGCCCAGCTACCAGTTCGGCCAGTACAAGATCTGGGGGCTCACCGCGATCATGGTGGTGGAGCTGGTCAACCTGGTCTTCGATGCCGGCATCGAGATGCGCGAGCCGCCGGCCACCTTCGTCAAACTCAACTGAGCCCCGTTTCGAGGAGCGCCTGATGAAATACCGCCTGGGCAACGCCCGTGTCGAAACCCATCCCGAGAGCTGGATCGCCCCCGATGCGGCGGTGATCGGCAAGGTCCGCCTGGATGCCGGAGCCAGTGTCTGGTTCGGCGCCGTGCTGCGTGGTGACAACGAACTCATCCACATCGGCGAGAACAGCAACGTGCAGGATGGCACCGTCATGCACACCGACATGGGCTTCCCGCTGAACATCGGCAAGGGCGTCACCATCGGCCACAACGCCATGCTCCACGGCTGCACCGTCGGCGACTACAGCCTCATCGGCATCAACGCGGTGATCCTCAACGGTGCCAGGATCGGCAAGTACTGCATCATCGGCGCCAACGCCCTGATCCCCGAGGGCAAGGAAATCCCAGACGGCTCGCTGGTGATGGGCTCGCCCGGTAAAATAGTCCGTGAGCTGACCGAGCAGCAGAAGAAGATGCTCGAGGGCAGCGCCGCTCACTACGTGCACAACGCCCAGCGTTATGCACGGGAACTGGTCGAACAGGAAGACTGATGGAACGCGAACGCCCCGTCGCCTCGCCCTGCGTGCATGTCTGCGCGCTGGACGAGGACGACATCTGCACCGGCTGCCAACGCAGCGTCGACGAGATCACCCGCTGGGGCCGCATGGACAATACCGAGCGCCGCGAGGTGCTGGTGCGCTGCATGGAGCGCGCGCGGGCCGGTGGCCAGTTCCTGATCCAGCCCCATTGAAGAAGCCGTCGGCCCTCGGTCGCCGGCCGCGTGAATACCTTTCATCTTTCGAGGAAACACCGATGCCCCGTATTGGAACCCCGCTGTCGCCGAGTGCGACCCGTGTACTGCTTTGCGGCTCTGGCGAGCTGGGCAAGGAAGTGGTGATCGAGCTGCAGCGCCTGGGCGTCGAGGTGATCGCCGTCGATCGCTACGAGAATGCGCCGGCCATGCAGGTCGCCCATCGCAGCCACGTCATCAGCATGCTCGACGGCGAGGCCCTGCGCCGGGTCATCGAGCTGGAGAAGCCGCACTACATCGTGCCGGAGATCGAGGCCATCGCCACCGCGACCCTGGTGGAGCTGGAGGCCGAAGGCTACACCGTGATCCCCACCGCCCGCGCCGCGCAGCTGACCATGAACCGCGAGGGCATCCGCCGCCTGGCGGCCGAGGAACTGGGCCTGCCGACCTCCCCCTATCACTTCGCCGACACCTTCGAGGACTACCGCGCCGCCGTCGCCAGCGTCGGCTACCCCTGCGTGGTCAAGCCGATCATGAGTTCCTCCGGCAAGGGCCAGTCGGTGCTCAAGAGCGACGACGACCTGCAGTACGCCTGGGACTACGCCCAGGAAGGCGGCCGTGCCGGCAAGGGCCGCGTGATAGTCGAGGGCTTCATCGACTTCGAATACGAAATCACCCTGCTCACCGTGCGCCACGTCGGGGGTACCACCTTCTGCGCGCCCATCGGCCACCGCCAGGTGAAGGGCGACTACCACGAGTCCTGGCAGCCCCAGGCGATGAGCCCCAAGGCCCTGGCCGAGTCCGAGCGCGTGGCCAAGGCCGTGACCGAGGCACTCGGTGGTCGCGGGCTGTTCGGCGTGGAGCTGTTCGTCAAGGGTGACCAGGTATGGTTCAGCGAAGTGTCGCCGCGCCCGCACGACACCGGCCTGGTCACCCTGATCTCCCAGGAACTCTCCGAGTTCGCGCTGCACGCCCGCGCCATCCTCGGCCTGCCGATCCCGGTGATCCGCCAGTCCGGCCCGTCCGCCTCGGCGGTGATCCTGGTGGAAGGCAAGTCCACCGAGATGAGCTTCGGCAACCTCTCGGCCGCCCTCGCCGAGCCTGACACCGCGCTGCGCCTGTTCGGCAAGCCGGCGGTGGATGGCCAGCGCCGCCTCGGCGTGGCCCTGGCGCGAGACGAGTCCACCGACCTGGCCCGTGCCAAGGCGACCCGCGCGGCCCAGGCCGTCGACGTCAAGCTGTGAGCCGAGGGGCCGGGTTGCTCTGGTGGGCATCGGCGCTGGCGCTGATGCCCCTGGTGCTGCCCCAGGCCCTGTATACCAGGCGCACCGCCCTGCGCCTGCCTCCTGCCGCCGGTCCCGACCATGGGCTGGCGGGCGCGGAGTATCCGGGCGAACCCCTGCGCGTTTTGCTGATCGGCGAATCCACGGTCGCCGGCGTCGGTGTCTCCTGCCTGCAACTGGCATTGCCAGGGCAACTGGCGACCGCTCTTTCACTGCAGTTGCAGCGCCCCGTCGCCTGGCGTGCCTGTGGCGAGAACGGCATCACGGCGGGCGAGGCCTGCGAGCGTCTGCTGCCGCAGGTGCGGGACGAGCCCGTGGACCTGCTGCTGCTGGTCTTCGGCGTCAACGACACCACCCATTTCAGCTCCACCCGCGACTGGCGCGAGTCCCTGCGGCGGCTGGCGTCACCCTTCATCGAGCGCGGCACCCAGGTGGTGTTCGCAGCCGTCCCGCCGCTGCAGCACTTCAGCGCCTTGCCCTGGCTGCTGCGTCGCCTGCTGGGCTGGCGCGCGCGGCTGCTCGATGAGCAGATGCGCACGCTGGCCGGGGAACTGGACGCCGAGCACTGTGCCGCGTCCATCGCCATGCAGGCGGACTTCCTGGCCGTGGACGGCTACCACCCCTCGCAGCTGGGCTGCCGTGTCTGGGGCGGTTTGCTGGCGGAGTGGATCGTGCGGGCGGGGAGGGTGGGGCGGGCCGACTGCCGCCTCCTCGAGGAAGCGGCAGGAGCCTGAGGTTTCAGCGCACCGCGCCGAGGTCGTCGTCGCGGGTTTCCTTGAGGCACAGCACCGCCAGCAGGCTGAGTGCCGCCGCCACCGATACATAGCCGCCGACCCAGGAAAGCCCGCCCATGGCCACCAGCTTCTGGGCGAAGAAGGGCGCGACCGACGCCCCGACGATGCCACCGAGGTTGTACGCCGCCGAGGCACCGGTGTAGCGCACGTGGGTGGGGAACAGCTCCGGCAGCAGCGCCCCCATCGGGGCGAAGGTCACGCCCATCAGGAACAGTTCGATGCTGAGGAACAGGGTGACCGAGAATGTCGAGCCCTGGGTCAGCAGCGGCTGCATGGCGAAGCCGGAGAGGATCGCCAGCGAGCAGCCCACGATCAGCACCGGCCTGCGCCCGAAGCGGTCGCTCAGCCAGGCCGAGAGCGGGGTGGCCGCTGCCATGAACAGCACCGCGAAGCAGAGCATGCCGAGGAAGCTTTCGCGGCTGTAGCCGAGGCTGGCGACGCCGTGGCTGAGGGAGAACACGGTGGAGATGTAGAACAGCGCGTAGCACACCACCATCGCCAGGGCACCGAGGACGATCGGGCGCCAGTGGCTGCCGAAGGCTTCGATCACCGGCATCTTCACCCGCTCCTGCTGGGCCATGGCCTTGGCGAAGACGGGCGTCTCCGCCAGCTTCAGGCGTACGTAGAGGCCGACCAGTACCAATACGGCACTGAGCAGGAAGGGGATGCGCCAGCCCCAGCCGCGGAACTGCTCGTCGCTCAGGCTCAGGGCCAGGGTGAGGAACAGGCCGTTGGCGGCGAGGAAACCGATCGACGGGCCGAGCTGCGGGAACATGCCGAACCAGGCGCGCTTGCCGGGCGGGGCGTTCTCGGTGGCCAGCAGGGCCGCGCCGCCCCATTCACCGCCCAGTCCCAGGCCCTGGCCGAAGCGCAACAGGCACAGCAGGATCGGCGCCCAGGCTCCGATGGCGTCGTAGCCCGGCAGTACGCCGATCAGCGTGGTGGAGGCGCCCATCAGCAGCAGCGAGGCCACCAGTGTCGACTTGCGTCCGATGCGGTCGCCGAAGTGGCCGAACAGCGCCGAACCCAGGGGGCGGGCGAGGAAGGCGATGCCGAAGGTGAGGAAGGCCGAGAGCATCTGCGCGGTGCCGGATGTCTGCGGGAAGAACACCGGGCCGATCACCAGGGCCGCAGCCGTGGCGTAGATATAGAAGTCGTAGAACTCGATGGCGGTGCCGATGAAGCTGGCGGTGGCGACGCGGGCTGGCGAATTGGCCGCTGGCGCGCCTGCGCTGTCGCTCAAGGTGGCGGTGGTCATTGTTGGTCCCCTGTCGGTCGTCGCGGCCATCACGGCCCGACGTAATCTCGTGGCTGTCGTGTTGTGCTGAGGGAAGGGGGTGATACGGCGGGTCGCCGGATCAGGGGCCTTGCGGGCTGCGGACGGGCCTGTGGGGCCGTGGCAGGTGGTTCTCAGGCGGCCAGGCGGGCTGGCCGGTGGCGCGTGGGCGGGTAGCCGCGGCGGCCGGATGGGCGGGGTGGGCCCGGGCGGATTATAGAAAGCGCTGGAAAACCACGGCAAGGGGCTACGGCCAAGGCCGTTTGGGGCTCAGGCGCGCCAGGCCAGCACGCGCTGCACGCGGTTCTCGCCGGACTGCAGGATCTCCAGGCGGTAGGGGCCGATCTTCAGGCACACGCTGGTCTCGGGGATCTGCTCCAGGGCTTCGGTGATCAGGCCGTTGAGGGTCTTGGGGCCTTCGCAAGGCAGGTGCCAGCCGAGCACCCGGTTGAGCTCGCGCAGGTGCAGGGAGCCGTCCAGCTCGAAACGGCCGTCCTCCTGGGGATGGATCGCCGGGTTGGGCGCGAGGTCGTCGAGGCTGCCGAATTCGCCGATCAGCTCCTGGAAGATGTCCTCCAGGCTGACCAGGCCGATCACGTCGCCGTATTCGTCGACCACGATGCCGACGCGGCGTTGTTCCTTCTGGAAGTTCACCAGCTGGGTGAGCAGCGGGGTGCTTTCCGGCACGAAGTAGGTCTCGCGGCAGGCCGCCAGCAGGTCTTCGGCGCTGACGCCGTCCTGGGGCAACAGGCGGGCGACCTGGCGGATATGCAGGATGCCCTCGATCTGGTTGATGTCCTCGCGGTACACCGGCAGGCGCGTGTGGGTGGCGGTGCGCAGCAGCTCGAGGATGCGCTCCGGCGGCTGGCTGATGTCGATGCCCTGGATCTCGCTGCGCGGGACCATGATCGCGGCGATGGTGACGCGTTGCAGGGCCTCGGTCAGCGTGGAGGGCAGGCGCGGCGTCGCTTCGGGTTCGACCTGCACCGGCTGGCGGCGCCGGCGCGACAGGCTCCAGGCCAGCACCGAGCCGGCGAGGCAGGCGAGCAGCAGCCCGAGCAGCAGGCCGGCGAGGAATCCGTCGATGGGCATCTCAGATGTGCAGGATGAATTCGCGGACCAGCTTGCTGCCGAAGTAGGCGAGCATCAGCAGGCAGAAGCCCGCCAGGGTCCAGCGGATGGCCTTGTGTCCGCGCCAGCCCAACTGGTGGCGGCCCCACAGCAGCACGGCGAATACCACCCAGGCGATGCACGACAGGATGGTCTTGTGGGCCAGGTGCTGGGCGAACAGGTTCTCGACGAACAGCCAGCCGGAGATCAGCGACAGCGACAGCAGGGCCCAGCCGGCCCAGAGGAAGCCGAACAGCAGGCTCTCCATGGTCTGCAGCGCCGGGAAGTTGCGGATCAGCCCGGAGGGATGCTTGTGCTTGAGCTGGTGGTCCTGGAGCAGCAGCAGCAGCGACTGGAACACGGCGATGGTGAGCATGCCGTACGCCAGGATCGACAGCAGGATGTGCGCGAGGATGCCCGGTTCCTCGTCGATCGCCTGCACCGTCCCGGAGGGGGCGAAGGCGGCCAGTAGCACCGTCAGCAGCCCCAGTGGCAGGAGCAGCAGGAGCAGGTTCTCCACCGGTATCCGCGAGATGGCCAGCAATGTGAGGAGGATCACGGCGGCGGCGATCAGGCTGGCGGCGTTGAAGAAGTCGAGGGTCAGGCCCACCGGGGTGATCAGCTGGATATAAAGGCTTAACGCGTGGGCGAGGAGCGCCAGGGCACCGAGCGACACGAGCAGGCGTTTGTCCGGCGCGGCGCGCTGGCGAAGGCGCAGGCCCTGGTAGGTGGTGGCGCCTGCGTAGAGGAAGGCAGCCAGGAGGCTGGGCAGCAGAGGGTGCATAAGTCCTTGTAAGGCAAGCCCGAAAGGCGCTGAGTTTGGCACAGATGGGGGCGCTCACGAAAGACCGCAGGCGGTGTCGGCGCCGCCCGCACTTCGCTATAATCCGCCGCTTGCCGCAAGCTCACCCTCGGTTCGGACGAACCTGAAAGGAACGTGCATGTTCGAAAATCTTACAGACCGCCTCTCACAGACGCTGCGCCATGTCACCGGCAAGGCCAAGCTGACCGAGGACAACATCAAGGACACCCTGCGCGAAGTCCGCATGGCCCTGCTCGAGGCCGACGTCGCCCTGCCGGTGGTCAAGGACTTCGTCAACAAGGTCAAAGAGCGCGCCGTCGGCACCGAGGTGTCGAAGAGCCTGACGCCGGGCCAGGCCTTCGTGAAGATCGTCCAGGCCGAGCTGATCGAGCTGATGGGCGCGGCCAACGAGGACCTGTCCCTGGCCGCCGCGCCGCCTGCCGTCGTGCTCATGGCTGGCCTGCAGGGCGCGGGCAAGACCACCACCGTCGGCAAGCTGGCGCGCTTCCTCAAGGAGCGCAAGAAGAAGTCCGTGCTGGTGGTCTCGGCCGACGTCTACCGTCCCGCGGCGATCAAGCAGCTGGAAACCCTGGCCGCCGATATCGGCGTGACCTTCTTCCCCTCCGACATCAGCCAGAAGCCGGTGGACATCGCCGAGGCGGCGATCCGCGAGGCCAAGCTCAAGTTCATCGACGTGGTGCTGGTGGACACCGCCGGTCGCCTGCACATCGACGGCGAGATGATGGCCGAGATCCAGGCGCTGCATGCCGCGATCAAGCCCGTCGAGACGCTGTTCGTGGTCGACGCCATGACCGGCCAGGACGCCGCCAACACCGCCAAGGCCTTCGGCGAGGCGCTGCCGCTGACCGGTGTCGTGCTGACCAAGGTCGACGGTGACGCCCGTGGCGGTGCCGCGCTGTCGGTGCGCGCCATCACCGGCAAGCCGATCAAGTTCCTCGGCATGGGCGAGAAGAGCGAAGCGCTCGATCCCTTCCATCCGGACCGCATCGCCTCGCGCATCCTCGGCATGGGTGACGTGCTCAGCCTGATCGAGCAGGCCGAGCAGAACATGGATCGCGACAAGGCCGAGAAGCTCGCGAAGAAGATCAAGAAGGGCAAGGGCTTCGACCTCGAGGACTTCCGTGACCAGCTGCAGCAGATGAAGAACATGGGCGGCCTTGGCGGCCTCATGGACAAGCTGCCGATGCTCGGGGGCGTCAACCTGGCGCAGATGGGCAACGCCCAGGGCGCGGCGGAGAAGCAGTTCAAGCAGATGGAGGCCATCATCAACTCGATGACCCCCGCCGAGCGCCGCGACCCGGAAGTCATCAGTGGCTCGCGCAAGCGCCGCATCGCGCTCGGCTCCGGCACCCAGGTGCAGGATGTCGGTCGCCTGATCAAGCAGCACAAGCAGATGCAGAAGATGATGAAGAAGGTCACCGCCAAGGGCGGCATGGCCAAGATGATGCGCGGCATGGGCGGCATGTTCCCCGGCGGCGGCATGCCGAAGATGTGATTGAAAGGCGCGCCAGGCGATGGCCGGCGGGTGGCTCTTGAGCGCCTGGTGGCCTGAAACCTGTGGCTTGCAGCGGCCACCGACAGGTGGCTCGCAAAAGAGATTTGCAATCGGCCGGATAATCCTTAGAATATGCGGCCTTTCGGGCCCATGGCCCATGTGTGTGCACAGCTTGAAAAGCACCGACTATAGGAACGAAGTTCAATGGTAACCATCCGTCTTGCTCGTGGCGGCTCCAAGAAGCGCCCCTTCTACCACCTGACCGTGACCAACAGCCGCAATGCGCGCGACGGTCGCTTCGTAGAGCGTATCGGCTTCTTCAACCCGGTCGCCTCGGGTGCTGAAGTGAAGCTCTCCGTGAACCAGGAGCGTGCCACCTACTGGCTGAGCCAGGGCGCCCAGCCGTCTGAGCGCGTTGCTCAGCTGCTGAAGGAAGCTGCCAAGGCTGCTGCCTAAGCAACTTTATGAGCACGACGCCGGCACAGGCCGAGGATCTTATTGTTCTCGGCAAGATTTTCTCGGTGCATGGCGTACGTGGCGAGGTGAAGGTGTATTCCTTTACCGACCCGCTGGATAACGTGCTCGATTACCGCCGTTGGACGCTCAGGCGTGATAACGAGGTAAAGCAGGTCGAATTGGCCAGTGGACGCTTGCATGGCAAGGTCCTGGTGGCAAAGCTGAAGGGTCTCGATGATCGCGAAGTCGCTCGTACTTACGCGGGCTTCGACATTTGCGTGCCCCGTAGCGAGCTGCCGGAACTCAGCGATGACGAGTACTACTGGCATCAGTTGGAAGGTCTCAAGGTCATCGACCAGCAAGGGCAACTGCTCGGCAAGGTCGATCATCTGCTGGAGACCGGCGCCAACGATGTGATGGTGGTCAAGCCCTGCACCGGCAGCCTCGATGACCGTGAGCGCCTGTTGCCCTATACGGAGCAATGCGTGCTTGCGATCGACCTGGAAACAGGCGAGATGCAGGTGGACTGGGACGCTGGCTTCTGAGCTGCATGACATGAAAAGCCTGCAGGTCGAGGTCATCAGCATCTTTCCGGAGATGTTCGCCGCCATCAGCGAATACGGCATCACCAGCCGAGCGGTAAAGCAGGGTCTGCTCAAACTGACCTGCTGGAACCCGCGGACCTTCACCGAGGACCGCCACCAGACGGTGGACGACCGGCCCTTCGGCGGTGGCCCGGGGATGGTGATGAAGATTCAGCCCCTCGAGCGGGCCCTGGCAGCAGCCAAGGCATCGGCAGGGGAGCAGGCGAAGGTGATCTACCTTTCGCCGCAGGGTCGCCAGCTCAAGCAGGAGGCCGTGCGCGAACTGGTCCAGTCGGAATCCCTGATTCTGATCGCCGGTCGCTACGAAGGTATCGACGAGCGCTTCATCGAAGAGCACGTCGACGAGGAATGGTCGATCGGCGACTACGTATTGTCCGGCGGTGAGCTGCCGGCAATGGTGCTGATCGACGCGGTGACGCGGTTGTTGCCCGGCGCGCTGGGCCATGCGGACTCCGCAGAGGAAGACTCGTTCACGGACGGTCTCCTCGATTGCCCGCACTACACCCGACCCGAGGTGTATGCGGACAAGCGTGTTCCCGATGTGTTGCTCAGTGGCAACCACGAACACATCCGGCGTTGGCGTTTGCAGCAGTCCCTTGGTCGGACCTGGGAACGTCGTGCCGATCTTCTGGATAGCCGCTCGCTTTCTGGAGAAGAGAAGAAGCTGTTGGCGGAATACATCCGCCAGCGGGACGATAGTTAACGTATCGATGGCAGGCCGGCGGCTTGTCTTAGGAGCGCAGCGATGACCAACAAGATCATTCAGCAACTCGAAGCTGAACAAATGAACAAAGAGATCCCGGCTTTCGCCCCCGGCGACACCGTGATCGTGCAAGTGAAAGTGAAGGAAGGCGACCGTCAGCGTCTGCAGGCCTTCGAAGGTGTTGTCATCGCCAAGCGCAACCGCGGCCTGAACAGTGCTTTCACCGTGCGCAAGATCTCCAACGGCGTAGGCGTAGAGCGTACCTTCCAGACCTACTCCCCGCTGGTCGACAGCCTGAGCGTCAAGCGCCGCGGTGACGTGCGCAAGGCCAAGCTGTACTACCTCCGCGACCTGTCCGGCAAGGCAGCTCGCATCAAGGAGAAGCTGGTCTAAGTACCGCTTCCCTCAGAAGCCCGCCCCGGGAAACCGCGGCGGGCTTTTTATTGGGCGCGGGAAAGTCAGCTCGCCCCTCGAGCCTTCTGATGTGTGATGGCGGGTCTGGTGCGCCGCTCGAGCCTGAGCCAAGCGATGCACGCGACGTTCGGGGCTCAAGCGTTGTCCATGACTTCCGCCAGGCAGCATTCCAGGCGTTCCAGTTCGAATTGCAGCTCGGTGAACTGCGCGGCCAGCGCGTCATCGCTCGCGTGGTTTTCGCACAAGGCTTCCAGTGCCTCGCAATGGGTGATCAGGGGATGTGCCTGGACGATCTTCGCGGCCCCCTTGATCTTGTGCGCCACCTCCGCGATCGCCGGCCTGTCGCCCTTGTCGATGAAGTCCCGCATCAACGCCAGGTCGCTCTGGTTGCTGCGCAGCAGCGTGTCCAGCAGGCGCGTGCGCAGGGCCGGGTCGCGGCCGGCCAGGTATTCGAATTCCCGCAGGTCGCAGGAAATGGGCATGGGTTCGGGGCCCTTGGCCTGCGGCGCTATGCCGGCCAGCAGGGCGGCCAGCTCCGCCAGGCTGATGGGCTTGAACAGGCAGGCATCCATGCCCGCCTGGCGGCATCGCTCGTGTTCTTCGTTCTGAGCGTTGGCGGTGTAGCCGATGAAGCGGCAGGGTGTCAGCGCGTCGCGTCGCTCCTGCTGGCGCACCGCGCGGGCCAGGTCGTAGCCGTTCATGACCGGCATGTTGCAGTCGCTGATCACCAGGTCGAAGCGCTGTCGTTGCCAGAGCTCCAGCCCGCCGGAGCCGTTCTGTGCATCGCGGACCCGATGGCCCAGGAAGAGCAGTTGCTGCTTGAGCAACTCGCGGTTGGCCGGGTGATCGTCCACCACCAGGATGTCGAGGCGCCGCTCGGGGGCGGTGATCGGGGCAGCCGATGGCATTTCGGTGCGGGGCAGGGGGTCGAGTACTTGCAGGGTCAGCTGCACCGTCACGCAGGTCCCCTTGCCGGGTTGGCTGGTCATGTCGATGCTGCCACCCATCATTTCGCAGAGGGTCCGGCTGATGACCAGCCCCAGCCCGGTTCCACCCAGGGTGTTGGTGCCCTGGTGGCGCCCCTGGCTGAAGGGCTGGAAGAGCTGGGCCAGGTCTTCCGGCTCGATGCCCGGGCCGCTGTCCTCCACCTGCACGACCAGTTCCAGGCGCTTGTCCTGGCAGGGCTGCCCGGCTATCCGCAGGCTCACCCGGCCGCGCTCGGTGAACTTGATGGCATTGCTGACCAGGTTGGAGAGCACCTGCTTGAAACGCACCGGGTCCAGCAGCACCTCGACGCCGGCCCGCGGGTCGAACTCCAGCTCCAGGGAGAGGCTCTTCTGCCGAGCCAGGCCGTCGAATACGCGCACCACGCCTTCCACCTGTTCGCGCAGGTCGCAGCGCACCGGGCTTAGGGTCAGGCGACCGGACTCGATTCGGGCGATGTCGAGGATGTTGCCGATCAGCTCCAGCAGGCCATTGGCCGAGTCATGGGCGATCTCGATGGCCGGGCGGTCCAGCTGCCCCTGGTCGGCGCGCTGCAGGGTCAGTTCGAGCATGCCGATCACCGCATTCATCGGCGTGCGGATCTCATGACTCATGGTCGCCAGGAACGTGCTCTTGGCGCGGCTGGCCTCATCGGCCCGCTCCTTCGCCTCCTGCAGGTCGGCCACCAGGCGCAGGCGCTCGGTGATGTCGATCCAGCCGGCGACCACGCCGCGGATGATGCCCCGGGAGTCGCGGAAGGGCTCGATCCAGTGAAAGATGCTGAATGGCCCGTCTGGATGATTCAGCCGGCGATCGGCTTGCAGGCTTTCTCCGCTTTCCATCACGCGACGGTAGTCCTCCGGCAGATGCGGGGTGCACCCGTCGTCGTCGAAGATGCCCTCTAGCGGCAGCGCCCCGATCGCCTGCTCGCGGTCGATGGAGAGTGCCGCCAGGTAGTTGTCGTTGCACAGCAGCAGGCGGTTGTCGCGATCGCGCACATAGATGGGGTGTGGGGTGCCGTTGATCAGCGTCTCCATCAGCTGCAGCTGGTCGTTCAGCGCACGCTCGGCGGCCGCCCTCAGCTGCATCTGGCGGCGCAGGTAGATGTTCCAGACCAGCGACACACTGAGCAGCAGCCCGACCACGCCCCCCACCTGGTAGATGAGCCGTTCGTAGTCGCGCCAGGTCGGCCTGGCCACCTCCACCGTGGAGCGCCAGCGCTGGTTGACCAGTACCCCCAGTTCGTCCGGCGGGATGTTGATCAGGGTCTTGTCCAGTACCGACAGCAGTTCCAGGTCGCCGCGCCTGAGTGCGAAGGCGGTGGCTTCGAGCAACTGCGGCACCCCATCGGATATCCACAGCTGCTCGTCGAAGAAGCGCTGCACCAGGTGCTCGGCCACCGTGCCGGGGATGATGCTGGCGTCGACTTTGCCCTCGGCCGTGAGCGTCAGTGCCTCATGCATCGAGTCCAGCTCCACGGGTACGGCGCGGGGGTAGTGCTCATGCAGCCATTGGTGCAGTCGCGGGTCGCGGGGCGTTGCGATGCGCTTGCCGTCCAGCGACTCCAGTTCCGCCGAATCGGCGTTGTCGCGGCGGCTCACGATGACCAGCCCCGCGTTCATGTACGGACGGGTGAAGGCCAGCCCCTGCACGTTCTCGATCGCCGGGTTCAGCGCGCCTATCAGATCGGCCTCGCCGGACCTGAGCTTCTCGATCATCTCCTTCTGGCTGCTGGTGCGGATGATCTCGAAGCGCAGCCCGGTGCGCATGCGCACCTGGTCCAGCACGTCGGCGGTGATGCCGTGGTAGTTGCCATCGCTGTCGAAGAAGCTCACGGGCGACAGGTTGCCGAAGGTGGCGATGCGCAGCACCGGATGCTGCAGCAGCCAGCGCTGCTCCTGCTGGGTGAACACCAGGCTGGCGTCCGACAGCAGCGGGCCGTTGCCGCCGCTCCAGCGCTTGAGCAGCTCGCTCTGGCGTTCCGGCGGAATGCTGGCCAGCGCGGCGTTCACCACCTTGCGCAGTTCCGGCTGGTCATCGCGCATGGCGAAGCCGAACCCGCCGCTGGGCATCTTGCTGTAGCCGGCGAGCCGCAGGGGGCCGGCCTGGCTCTGGTTGAGCAGGTAGTTCGCCACCACCAGGTCGCCGAGGTAGAGATCGGCGCGGCCCAGGGCCACCGCGCGCAGGGCGGAGCGGGGGTCGACTGCGGTGCTGACCCGCGCCAGCGGATAGTGGGCGCGGATCCGCTCCACCGGCTGGTAGTCGGCGGACATCACCAGGTGCATGCCCACCAGCCCCGGTGACAGCGGCCGGCGCTCGTCGTCGCGGCTGACCAGCACCGGCTGGTCGGGCGCGTAGGTGTCGCTGAGCAGCAACTGGCGGTTGTTCGTCTCGAACGAGTTGGAGGCGCTGAGCAGGTCGACACGGCCCTCTTCCAGGGCTCGCAGTGCCTCTTCCCGGCTGGGGTAGCGCAATACCTTGATGTCGATGCCGAGCTTGTCGGCGATGACTCCGGCGACATCGGCGGTGAGGCCCTCGAAATCCCGCCCGCTGGTGGTGATGTCGAACGGCGGCAGGTCATTGCCGATGCCCAGGCGCAGCTCGCGCTTGTCCCGCAACCAGCGCCAGTCCTCGAGATCCAGTTCGGCCTTGGCATCGGTGGCCAAGGGGCGGCTGAGCAGGGGGAGTTGTTCCTCGGCCGGGAGGTTCGCTGTCAGCCCGGCGAGGAGCACGCCGACGAGGACGCCTGGCAGCGTGCGGGCGAGTCGCGTTCTGTGCATGGGGCTTCCTTATTGGCGGGGTTGCGGGAACCGCCGGGTCGAACTGCGGTGGCAGCGGAAAATAGCCCATTCCGCTCACGCTGGAGCCACCGCAAATGCTGCTTGGGAAATGTCCCCAGGTGGTTGCGCATGGTTCCTACAAGAGATGCTCTGAGGGCCGATGGGCAGGGCTCTGGGGTCGCCGGCATCCAGGGGCGTTGCCTTTCCGGGAAGGGAGCGGTGCGCGAGGCGCGAAAGGCCCTTTCGCCCTGGCGCAGAGTACGAGAGGTGAGGCTGCGGGGTGGAGCGGGCTGTGGAATAATCGCGCCGCCGCAGGGGCACGCCCCACGGCTTTTCCCGCGAAATGGCCGTCAACTGCGGTCATCGGGAACCGATCTGCCCGTCCGACCGCGCACAACAACGACAACAGACACCGCACGGGTGGCAGCCACATTGGTTTCATTCAGGTAGTAGTGGCATGACCCCGAGAGAGCAAGAAATCGCCCGGCGCACAGCCTTGTCCGAAAGCCGCGTGACCAAGGCGGTGTTCCCGCCGACCACCAACCACCACAACACCCTGTTCGGCGGCACGGCGCTGGCCTGGATGGACGAGGTGTCCTTCATCTGCGCGACGCGCTTCTGCCGCCTGCCGCTGGTGACGGTTTCCACCGATCGCATCGATTTCAAGCACCCCATTCCCGCCGGCTCCATCGTCGAGCTGGTCGGGCGCGTGGTGAAGGTGGGCAACACCAGCCTCAAGGTGGAGGTAGAGGTGTTCGTCGAGAGCATGTACGAGAACGGCCGCGAGAAAGCCATCACCGGTGTGTTCAGCTTCGTCGCCATCGACGACCAGAAGCGCCCGGTGCCGGTACTGCCGGAGGTGGCGTCAGCCGCCGAAGCGGCCGCCTGATCCCGCTGCCGGCCCGGCCCGTGCTTGCGAGCCGGGTCGCGGGCCTGGCCATCAGTGCCGCAGGGCGATCTTCAGCGAGGCCTGGGAGAGATCGATATTGCTCAGGGTCAGGCTGCCGAAGCTCTGGCCCTGCGGCGCGCCGGCGACCCGCACATTGTCGAAGCGCAGCTCGCCGATGGAGCTGGGCAGGCGCACGTTGATCGAGCCGTCGGGGTTGACGGTCGAGCGCATGTGGCGGGTGTCGTAGACCACGTCCTTCATCGAGGTTTCGGCTTCCAGGCTGTCGAGCACCGGCATCACCAGGCGGCTCAAGGCCTTCACCGTGGCGATGCCGTCACCGCCTTCGGCCTGCACGAACAGACCCTGCAGCACCTCATCCAGGCCCTGGGCGCTCACGTCACTCATCTCGGCGTCGCTCAGCGGGCGCAGGCCCTTGGGCGTGTGCTCCTGGCTGATGGCGCTGGGCGTCTGCTGGATGTCGGCGCTGGCCATCTGGAAGGGGCTCATCAGCGCTGCTACCAGGGTCGCGGCGAGGCGCAGGTTGCTCTGTTTCTTCAAGGCCCGGTCGAGTTGCCGGCGGCTCAGCAGGCCCTGTTCGATCAGCACCTCGCCGAGACGCTTGTTGCTGGTCAGCTGGAGTTTGATGGCAGCGTCCAGCTGCTGGCTGGTGATCAGTCCCTTGTTGACCAGGATCTGGCCAAGGCGTGATTTCTGCTGATTCGACATGGGGGTGACCGGTGGAGTGGTGGCAAGGTGAAATCATCCTCCCGTAGGAAGAGGCTGTCACCAAACAAAGGATAGGCTTACATGACCGCCTGTCTATGTGCCTAGGACTTAGCCTCCTCGCCGTGCCTCTCAGGCGCCTGGGCATCCTCTTCGACCAGCGCCACCAGGCTCCAGCCGGCCTCCGGTTTCAGGGGCGCCTCCGCGCTCGCCAGGTGCACCCAGCCGCGCGGGTCACGGGCCAGCAGCAGCACCGCCTGGTCGCCGTTCAGAGCCCGGTAGGCGTTCCAGTCGAAGCTCGTGGTCAGGGTGGTCGTGCGGATCTCCGCGCCCCGGCTGAGCTTGCTGGCGAACTGCGGGTAGCTCAGTGCCGGCGAGCCCAGCGGCCGCCCGCGCACCTGGTCGCTGGCCCGGTGCTTGTCGGTGCGCCGGCTCTCCGCGCCGCTGGGCAGCGTGAAGCGGCGCAGGGCGGGGAAGTCGTGACGAAAGCGCATGCAGGCCAGGGCGTTCATCTCGCTGGAAGGGGAGAGCGCCAGCAGGTGGCCAAGCCCGACCAGATCGAGGTGCGCGTCGGCGTGCTGCGAGGTGGGGTTGCCGAAATAGGTGGGCAGGTTGTCCATGCGCGCGGCGCGGATGTTCTCCCAGCTGGAATCGGTGAGCAGCACGCGGCTGCCCAGTTGCTGCAGCGCCTTGCCGATCTCCCGTGCCACCGGGTTGGCACCGATGATGAGGAAGCCCGCAGGGGCCGGCTCCGCGACCTTCAGCAGGCGCGCCAGCGGGCGGGCCGTGGCGCTCTGCAGCACCACGGTGCCGATGATCACCAGGAAGGTCAGCGGCACCAGCAGGTGGGCCTGGTCATTGCCGTGCTGCTGCAGGCGCAGGGCGAAGATCGCCGACACCGCCGCGGCGACGATTCCCCGTGGCGCGATCCAGGCCAGCAGCGCGCGCTCGCGCCAGCCCAGGGGCGAGCCGAGGGTGCAGAGCGCCACGTTCAGCGGCCGCGCGATGAACTGGATCACCGCCAGCAGCACCAGCGTCGCCGGCCCCAGGGCGATCAGCGCCGCCAGGTCGAGGCGCGCGGCGAGGAGGATGAACAGCCCGGAGATCAGCAGCACGCTGAGGTTCTCCTTGAAGTGCAGAATCGGCTTGATATCCACCCCGCGCATGTTGGCCAGGCCCATGCCCATCACCGTCACCGCCAGCAGGCCGGATTCGTGCACCAGCAGGTTGGCGCCGATGAACACGCCCAGCACCGCGGCCAGGGCCGCCAGGTTTTGCAGGTACTCGGGCAGCCAGTGGCGCCGCAGCACCGTACCGAAGGCCCAGCCACCGAATGCGCCGAGCAGGCAGCCGCAGGCGATCACACTGGCGAAGGTGCCCAGGCTCTGGCTCCAGCCGCCCTGATCACGGCTGACGATGAAGCTGAACACCACCACCGCCAGCAGCGCGCCGATGGGGTCGATGACGATGCCCTCCCAGCGCAGGATGTTGGCGATGGAGCTGCGCGGGCGCACCACGCGGAGCATCGGCACGATCACCGTCGGCCCGGTGACCAGCGTCAGCGAGCCGAACAGCAGCGCCAGGTCCCAGGCGAAGCCCAGCAGCAGGTGCGTTGCCAGCGCGATCACCGCCCAGGTCACCAGCGCGCCCAGGGTGACCATGCGGCGCACCACGGTGCCGATTTCCTTCCACTCGGAGAGGTGCAGCGTCAGGCTGCCCTCGAAGAGGATCAGCGCCACCGCCAGGGAGGTGAGGGGAAACAGCAGCGGGCCGAACAGCGCCTGCGGGTCCAGCACCCCCAGCACCGGCCCGGCGAGAATGCCCGAGAGCAGCAGGAAGAGGATGGCCGGCAGGCGCAGGCGCCAGGCCAGCCACTGGCTGCCGAGGGCGGCCAGGCCGATGCCGCCGAGGGCGAGGAGGATTGCGGTTTCGTCCATCAGGACTCCTTGTCGCTGGTGAAGGGCGGGACGCTTGTGGAAGACTAGACGCCGTTCATCCCCTCAGCGTTCCGCCATGCCTGCCCTCGACCATCCCCTGATCGACCGTTTCCTCGACGCCCTGTGGCTTGAAAAAGGCCTCTCGCCCCATACCCGCTCCGCCTACCGCAGCGACCTGGCGCACTTCAACGCCTGGGCGGTGGAGCGCGGAGCCAGCCTGCAGCACGCCGGTCGCGACCTGATCCTCGACCACCTGGCCTGGCGCCTCGAACAGGGCTACAAGGCGCGCTCCACCGCGCGCTTCCTGTCCGGTGCGCGTGGCTTCTACCGTTTTCTCCTGGCCGAGGGCCTGATCGCCGAGGACCCGACCCTGCAGGTGGACCTGCCGCTGCTCGGGCGGCCGCTGCCCAAGTCGCTGTCCGAGGCCGATGTCGAAGCGCTGCTGGATGCCCCGGAGCTGGACGACCCCATCGGCCTGCGCGATCGCGCCATGCTCGAAGTCCTCTACGCCTGCGGGCTGCGGGTCAGCGAACTGGTGGGGCTGACCCTGGAACAGGTCAACCTGCGCCAGGGCGTGGTCAAGGTCTTCGGCAAGGGCAGCAAGGAACGCCTGGTGCCGCTGGGCGAGGAAGCCATCGCCTGGATCGAGCGCTACGTCCGCGAGTCGCGGCCCTTCCTGCTCGACGGCAAGCCCAGCGACGTGCTCTTCCCCAGCCAGCGCGGGGAGCAGATGACCCGGCAGACCTTCTGGTACCGCATCAAGCACCAGGCCAAGGTCGCCGGTATCGCCAAGTCGCTGTCGCCCCACACCCTGCGCCACGCCTTCGCCACCCACCTGCTCAACCACGGCGCCGACCTGCGCGTGGTGCAGATGCTGCTGGGGCACACCGACCTGTCCACCACGCAGATCTACACCCACATCGCCCAGGCGCGGCTCAAGGACCTGCACGCCCAGCACCATCCTCGTGGCTGAGCCGCGCGTCCCGCCCGATTGGCCCCTGCGCGCACCGGACATCCCCGCCGTACCTCCGTTCGGCTCTCTGGCGCGGTGCCGCGGGGCTTCTGTGATAATCTTCGGCATCCGCCCGAATGTCGCCGCTCCACAGGAGTAACCATGCGCGTGACCCGACTTTTCGCAGCCATGGCCCTTGGCCTGGTCAGCACCTTCAGCCTTGCCGACGATCCGGACCAGGCCATCCGCAAGACCCTCGACGGCCTCGAGCTGGGCCTGCCCATCGAATCCATCGGTGAAAGCCCCATGAGCGGCATCTACCAGGTGCAACTCAAGGGCGGTCGCATGCTCTACACCAGCGCCGACGGCCAGTACCTGATGCAGGGCTACCTCTACCACGTGAAGGACGGCAAGCCGGTGAACCTCACTGAGCAGTCCGAAAGCCGCTCCATCGCCAAGGAGATCAACGCCATCCCCGAGAGCGAGATGGTGGTCTTCGCGCCCAAGGAGCCGGCCAAGGCGCACATCACCGTGTTCACCGACACCGATTGCGGCTACTGCCAGAAACTGCACAGCGAAGTGCCCGAGCTCAACCGCCGCGGCATCGAGGTGCGCTACGTCGCCTTCCCGCGCCAGGGCATCGGCAGCCACGGCTACAACAGCCTGGTCAGCGTCTGGTGCAGCAAGGATCGCCAGGCCGCGATGAACAAGGCCAAGTCCCGCGAGGAACTCCCTGCCGCCACCTGCAACAACCCGGTGGCCAAGCAGTTCGAACTGGGCCAGATGATCGGCGTCAACGGTACGCCGGCCATCGTCCTCGGCAACGGCCAGATGATCCCGGGTTACCAACCGGCTCCGCAGCTGGCCAAGATCGCCCTGGAAGCCAAGTAACACGGGCTCCCGGCGCGCATCACATCGATTGACCAAAAATCAGCCGCTTCGTAAAGTGCGGCTCTTTTCCACGGCCGGGACCATGCCCGGCCGTTTTTCGCAGTGAAGATGGGGAGTTCAGCGTGAAGCCGGTAAAAGTAGGCATCTGTGGCCTGGGGACCGTCGGTGGCGGCACCTTCAACGTACTCAAACGCAACGCCGAGGAGATCGCCCGCCGTGCCGGGCGTGGAATCGAGGTTGCCCAGATTGCCGCCCGTCGCCCCAATCCGAAGTGTGAAACCGGTACCACCCCCATCACCGCAGACATCTTCGAGCTGGTCGACAACCCGGAAATCGACATCGTCATCGAACTGATCGGTGGCTACACCCTGGCCCGCGACCTGGTGCTCAAGGCCATCGACAACGGCAAGCACGTGGTCACCGCCAACAAGGCGCTGATCGCCGTGCACGGCAACGAGATCTTCGCCAAGGCCCGCGAGAAGGGCGTCATCGTCGCCTTCGAGGCCGCCGTCGCCGGTGGCATCCCGGTGATCAAGGCGATCCGCGAGGGCCTGTCCGCCAACCGCATCAACTGGCTGGCCGGCATCATCAACGGCACCGGCAACTTCATCCTCACCGAGATGCGCGAGAAAGGCCGTGCCTTCGACGACGTGCTCAAGGAAGCGCAAGCGCTGGGCTACGCCGAAGCCGACCCGACCTTCGACGTCGAAGGCATCGATGCCGCCCACAAGCTGACCATCCTCGCCTCCATCGCCTTCGGCATCCCGCTGCAGTTCGACAAGGCCTATACCGAAGGCATCTCCAGGCTCACCAGCGCCGACGTCAACTACGCCGAGGCCCTGGGCTACCGCATCAAGCACCTGGGCGTGGCCCGTCGTACCGACAAGGGCATCGAGCTGCGCGTGCACCCGACCCTGATCCCGGCCGACCGCCTCATCGCCAACGTCAACGGCGTGATGAACGCCGTCATGGTCAACGGCGACGCCGCCGGCAGCACCCTCTACTACGGCCCCGGCGCCGGCATGGAGCCCACCGCCTCCGCCGTGGTCGCCGACGTGGTCGACGTGGTCCGTGCGCTGACCGCCGACCCGGAGAACCACGTACCGCACCTGGCCTTCCAGCCGGATTCGCTGTCCGACCACCCGATCCTCCCGATCGACGCCTGCGAGAGCGCCTACTACCTGCGCATCCAGGCCAAGGACCACCCGGGCGTACTGGCCCAGGTGGCCACCATCCTGTCCGAGCGCGGCATCAACATCGAATCCATCATGCAGAAGGAAGTCGAAGAGCAGGACGGACTGGTGCCGATGATCCTGGTTACCCACCGGGTCGTCGAAGCGCGCGTTAACGACGCCATCGCCGCACTGGAAGCCCTCGACGACGTGGCCGGCAGCGTAGTCCGCATCCGCGTCGAACAGCTCAATTAATTTGGAGCGGCAAGCTCCAGGCCATAAGCCGCAAGTGGGCGTACCGCTTGCAGCTTGAAACTTGCAGCTTGCCGCTCAAACCGAAGGTTTGTACCCATGCGCTATATCAGTACCCGCGGCCAGGCCCCGGCCCTGAACTTCGAAGACGTGCTGCTGGCTGGCCTCGCCACCGATGGCGGCCTCTACGTACCGGAAAACCTGCCGCGCTTCACCGTCGAGGAGATCGCCTCCTGGGCCGGCCTGCCGTACCACGAGCTGGCCTTCCGCGTGATGCGCCCGTTCGTTGCCGGCAGCATCAATGACGCCGACTTCAAGAAGATCCTCGAGGAGACCTACGGCGTCTTCGCCCACAATGCCGTGGCGCCGCTGCGCCAGCTGAACGGCAACGAATGGGTGCTGGAGCTGTTCCACGGCCCGACCCTGGCCTTCAAGGATTTCGCCCTGCAACTGCTGGGCCGCCTGCTCGACCACGTGCTGTCCAAGCGCGGCGAGCGCGTCGTGATCATGGGCGCCACCTCCGGTGACACCGGTTCGGCCGCCATCGAAGGCTGCAAGGCCTGCGAGCACGTCGACATCTTCATCATGCACCCGCACAACCGTGTGTCCGAGGTGCAGCGCCGGCAGATGACCACCATCCTCGGCGAGAACATCCACAACATCGCCGTGGAAGGCAACTTCGACGACTGCCAGGAGATGGTCAAGGCGAGCTTCGCCGACCAGGGCTTCCTCAAGGGCACCCGCCTGGTCGCGGTCAACTCGATCAACTGGGCGCGGATCATGGCCCAGATCGTCTACTACTTCCACGCGGCCCTGCAGCTCGGTGGCCCGGCCCGTTCCGTGGCCTTCTCCGTGCCCACCGGCAACTTCGGCGACATCTTCGCCGGCTACCTGGCACGCAACATGGGCCTGCCGATCAGCCAGCTGATCGTCGCCACCAACCGCAACGACATCCTGCACCGCTTCATGAGCGGCAACCAGTACGTCAAGGACACCCTGCACCCGACCCTGTCGCCCTCCATGGACATCATGGTCTCGTCCAACTTCGAGCGCCTGCTGTTCGACCTGCACGGCCGCAACGGCGCCGCCATCGCCGGCCTGATGGACACCTTCCGCCAGGGCGGCGGCTTCAGCGTCGAGCAAGACCGCTGGACCGAAGCGCGCAAGCTGTTCGACTCCCTCGCCGTCACCGACGAGCAGACCTGCGAAACCATCGCCGAGGTCTACGCGGAATGCGGCGAGCTGCTGGACCCGCACACCGCCATCGGCGTCCGCGCCGCGCGTGAATGCCGCCGCAGCCCGTCCATCCCCATGGTCACCCTCGGCACCGCGCACCCGGTCAAGTTCCCGGAAGCGGTGGAGAAGGCCGGCATCGAAGCGGTCCCGGCCCTGCCACCGCACCTCGCCGACCTGTTCCAGCGCGAGGAACGCTGCACCGTCCTGGCCAACGACCTGAAGACCATCCAGGGCTTCGTCGCCGCCCACGGCAACCGCGGCAAGCCGCTCTGACCTGAACGGCAATGAAAAGCCCCTGGCGAGTGATCGCCAGGGGCTTTTTCGTTTCTCCTGTCCGGGTCAGTCGCTGCTCTCTTTCCCCTCCGCGTCCTGTTCCGGCAACGTCGGCGTACCGTTCTCCGGCTTAAGCGAGATCACCCAGGGCGTCCCGTCCACCGGTGCAAGCACGGACACTTTGCCGAGGCTGTAGGACGGATGGACATTGAAGTCGATACGGTAGTCGATCTCCCTGAGGGGGGGCCGCGTTTCGCTGATCACCTGCCAGGCAGTGCTCAGAGGGTCGTTCTGCCCGTGGGGGATTTTCTGAAAGAACATTAAATCCTTGTCCAGCGGGCTCTCATTGCGGATCTTGATTTCGTATTTCATATCCCTGCTTCCCGTGTCCATCGAGCCCCCTTCACGGGGCGGGCACTGATCATGGGCCAGTCCCCGCCCCGTTGCCGATTGATGGCCGTTCACAGATGCAACCGGGAAGCCCCGCGATCGCTCGCCAGGTCGCTTCAGCTGGCGCTGAATTCGAAGGTCCACAAGCCGCCAGGGCGGGTGAGGTTCACGTCCACTTCGGTGGCGGTGATGGGCGCCACGTACTGGGTCATGTCCGAGAAGTTCTGCACGATATAGGTCTGCCCCGCCAGCGGTGCGGAGGCCACCATGAAGTAGAACTGGCCCGGCACCATCTCGAAACTCACCGTCATGTTCAGGTCCACCTTGGGCATGCTCACCACTGGATGGCCGCCGACATACCAGTTGCAGGTGAACTGGATGAAGGGGTTGGTCTGGTTGATCACGCCGCACTGCTGCGGGGTGAGCTTTTGCTGCGCCAGCGATGTCGGCGCCGGTTGCAGGCGCGGAGACAGCCCGCCGGGGCTGACCGCCTGCAGCAACTGGCCGGGCTGGACGGCCACGCGTGCGGAGATGATCTGCTCATCCGGGGTATCGCCCGAGCTGGAGAGATCGGTCTCGATCTGGTCCTCGTAGCTGAATTGCTCCGTGGACCCCGCCGAACCGGTCAGCACCCGCCAGGCATGGATGTCGTAGTCGCGCTGAGGGTTCTGCGGCTTGAGGAAGACCAGAACGGTTTTCCCCTCCATGTCCTCTACAGCGAAATGCAAATTGATCATGGTCCCTGTCTCCTTGGTTCCGTCGTCGCCCCGGCCACTGCCTGGGCAGGCGTTGATGATGGAGCAGGAACGGCCACTTTGCCGAGTAATTGTGCGCATCGTAGCCCGGGCTTCAGCCTGGGAGCCTGCCCGACGGAAAAGCCCCCGGCGATCGCTCGCCGGGGGCTCCTGTGCTGCAGTTGCGCGCGGGTCAGCGGGCGAGGAAGTCGAAGGTCCACAGGCCGTTCGGGCGGGTCAGGGTCACGTCCACCTCGGTGGCGGTGATGGGCGCCACGTAGCGGGTCATGTCCGAGAAGTTCTGCACGATGTAGGTCTGCCCGATCATGGGCGGGGTGGCCACCATGAAGTAGAAGTTGGGCTCGTACTCGAAGCTCACGGTCATGCGCGAGTCGACCTTGGGCATGGTCACCACCGGGCGGCCGTTGACGTACCAGTTGCTGTCGAACTGGGTGTACGGGTTGGTCTTGTTGATCACGCCGCACTGCTGGGGCGTCAGCTTCTCCAGCGCCAGCGAAGTGGACGCCGGTTCCAGCTGCGGCGACAGGCCGCTGGGGCTGATGGCCTGCAGCAGCTGGCCGGGCAGGATGGCGCGGCGCCCCGAGATGATCTGGTTGCCGGCCTTCTCGCCGAGGCTGCTCACGTCCGTCTCGATCTCCGCCTCGTAGTCGAAGGACTCCGTGGCGCCGGCCGACCCGGTGAGCACCTGCCAGGCGTGGACGCGGTAGTCGCGCTGCGGGTTCTGCGGCTTGAGGAAGACCAGCACGGTCTTGCCCTCCATGTCGTCCACGGCGAAGTTCACGTTGAAAGTGGTCATGGTTCCTTTCTCCTTGGTTCCGTTACGGCCCCGACACCTGTCCGGGCCTGTTTCCATGACGGCCCATCCGCCGGCCTGTGAACGCTGCATGGCACTGCCGCCGTGCGGTGGTCCGGCGTCACGGATGCGGCGGCCTCCCGTCATTGCTGCTGGGCACCTACCGCCCAGACAGATGAAGGAGATACGCCATGGAATGCTTCAAGAAAACCCTGCCCCTGGGATTGCTGGCCGCCTGCTGCAGCGTGCCGGCGCTCGCCCAGATCAACTGCGCGCCCGGTGCGCCCGGGGTCAACCCGCTGCCGGTGCAGATAGGCGCGGGGCTTGCCAACAGCCGGATGAACCCGCAGATCAACCAGCGCCACATCTTCTGCGGCGAGATCAACGGCGCGGGGAACGCGGTGGGCTTCCACTCGCGGCCCAACAGCCATGACCCACGCGTGGGCGTGGGGCCGATGGCGCCCTTCGCCGCGCAGATCACCGCCGGGCAGCAGTTCTTCGTGCAGCCCGGCGCAGCGCATCCCGCGCCCTATCGCTATCGCGGGCTGGGGGTGCAGATCGTCAATGGCGCCGGGGCCATGGTCTTGAAGGCGCCCCCGCCCGGTGCCTCGACCTTCTACCCCGACAGCTGCAGCCAGCAGCAGGTGATCGAATCGATCCGCTACGCCTACACCCATCCGTTCCAGGCCATCGGCCCGGGCGCCGGCGCCAACTTCTTCACCGGCCCTTCGGCCCCCTCGGTGGCGGCGGCGGGCTACTGCGTCGGTGAGGCGGGCACTCCCTTCACCATCGGCGGCTACGTCAACCAGATCGGCGGTGGCCCCTGGGTCCTCAACACCGCCTACCCGATCGGCAACTTCTGATCGTTCGGCCCGCCCAGGGGGCGGGCCTCCCATCCAGCGGCTCAGCCTTCGTTACCCGCCTCGCACAGCGCCCCCAGCCAGTCGCGCAACTGCCGGCGTGCCAGTTGCACGCGCTTGCGCAGGTTGGGTTCGCTGACGTGCAGCAGGCCTGCCAGCTCCACATACTCCACACCGCAGATGCAGTGCTGTTCCAGGGCCTGGCCGAGGTTGGGTGGCAGCCGGTTCAGCGCCTTGTCCAGCACCTCCACCGCCTCCTGCAGGCAGGCCTGGCGCTCCGGGCCCAACTGGTGCGGCTGCCAGGCCGCGTTGTCGTGCAGCTGCTGGTCGAGCCAGTCCAGGTTGCAGGTGAGCGGCGTGCTGCGCAGCCGGTCGATGCAATGGTTGCTGGCCACCCGGCGCAGCCAGGCCGGTACATTGTCGATGCCTTCCAGCCGCCCCGGTTCGCGCAAGAGCAGGGTGAACAGGCGCAGGCGCAACTCGCTGAGCGCGTCCTCCGCATCCTGCGGGTTGCGCGTCAATTGCTGGCAGCGCTTGCGCATCAGCGGTTCGTGGTCGATGAGAAATTTCCATAGCAGTGTCCTCTGCGTGCCTTGCTCCAGGCTCGCGTCCAGGTTGCTCGCCATAATCATTCCGTGATCCTTCTAAACGCCGGGGGCGGAGGTGCTGCACTGGCAGTCCTTGCCAGACCGGTCGAAGCAAGCAGGACGAAGGCGTGCCCGGGTTTGTGAAGCGGTTTCTAGCCGGCGGGCTGATCGGGCCGGGCGACAGGGGAGGGCATTTCAGGAGCGGGTGCAAGAAGGCCGTGGCGGGGGCGCGAGCGGCGGGTCGAAGGTGATGGCCTGGGCCGGCGGGCCGCCTGGCGGCAGGGCAGCCGGAGCGCTGTCCATGGCGTGCTCCAGCATCGGCGGGACGGCCTGGCGCTTCGGCAGACCCGCAACGCTGCCCGCGGTGGGCCGAAGGTGCGGGGGCATGATGGGGGAGGGCACGGCAGAACGGCGGTGCCTTGAACGTGCCTACCGCAACCGGCTGGAGCGTGCGGATCGCGACGACGTTGCTGCCTGCGGCCGGGCTGGCTTTGAAGTGGTCTACGAAAGGCTCTAGTCCAATGGGGGGACTGGAGTCAGGGCGTAGCTTGGGCTTAAGCCTTGGCCAAGGATTCCGGCCACCGTGCCTTTCCCACCATTGATCCGAAACCCCGCCATGGCCCCGAACCCAGCCATGGAGCGGTTGCCCAACGGACGTATCATCGGCATCCATCCCGAGTGAGGTAAGGCCATGAAGCTCTTCCGTTGTGCGCTGCTGGCCCTGGTGGCGAGCGGCGCGATACCCGCGCTGGCCGCTGAACCGAGCGGGCAGCAGACCATCCGCGTCATCCCCAAGACCTACGTCAGCCCCGGCGCCAGCGGCAGCGTCGACACCTACCAGCGCAGCCAGAGCTACGACGTGTACGGCGGGCAGCGCGTGCCCAGCGACATCAACTCCACCCGCAGCAGCTCCGGCTACAGCAGCCAGGACATCCAGCAGCGGGGCGGCATCCGCCAGACCACCGAATACCCCAACGGCCTGATCATCGAGAAGGTGCCGGGGCAGGGCACCACGCAGTACTACCGCCGCGAGTGACCCGTCGTTGTTTCCGTGGGAGTGAATTCACTCGCGATGCCAGGCCGCCGGCCTATCGCGGGTGTACCCGCAGCCCAGGGTGGACCGCGCTTCATCGGCCGACCAATCGAGGTCATGCCGGGCGTCGTTGGTGGATGAACAAAGCGGAGCCCCGGTATCAACCTGTGCCGCATTCGACTCCGTCTGGTGGATGAAAAAAGCGCCATCCACCCTCCACATTGGTCATGTCCCTGTCGCTCTGGTGGGAGCGAATTCATTCGCGATCGTTTTCTCCCGGTGGCATCTCTGCCCGATCCCCCCGTTTCGCTTGCCCCTCCCGCCGCGAACAGGCTGCGAAAAAAAAGCCTGCGGGCGAGCGCTGGGGGCTGAATTGGCGGGCTTTTTGTTCTCTATAATCTCGACCAGTTCGCAACGGCGATCTTCATCCCAATCTTCATCCGGTAGCCCGTCACGTGAAAATCCGAACCTCGCTTTTCAAGGCCCTGTTCCTCTGCACCAGCCTGGCACTCGCCAGCCCCGCCAACGCCCAGAACCCCACGCCCCTGCGCGACCCGGCGCAGCTGCAACTCGCTTCCGGCAGCGCCATGTTGCTGGACCTGAAGACCAACAAGGTCATCTATTCCAACAACCCCGACCTGGTGGTGCCCATCGCCTCGGTCACCAAGCTGATGACCGCCCTGGTGGTGCTCGATGCCAAGCAGTCGATGAGTGAAGTCCTCGACGTGGACATCAGCCAGACCAGGGAAATGAAGGGCGTGTACTCGCGCGTGCGCCTGGGCAGCCAGGCGACTCGCCACGACATGCTGCTGATGACGCTGATGTCCTCCGAGAACCGCGCCGCTGCGACCCTGGCCCACCACTACCCGGGCGGCTACGGCGCCTTCATCGCCGCGATGAACGCCAAGGCCCGCGCCCTGGGCATGAAGCACACCCGCTACGTGGAGCCCACCGGCCTGTCGCTGAACAACGTCTCCACCGCCCGCGACCTGGTGCAACTGCTGGTCGAGAGCCGCAAGTACCCGCTGCTCAGCGAGCTCAGCACCACCAAGGAAAAGACCATCACCTTCGTCAAGCCGCGCTATAGCCTGGGCTTCAGCAACACCAACCACCTGACCCGCAAGGCCGACTGGAACATCGAGCTGACCAAGACCGGCTTCACCGACGAGGCCGGCCATTGCCTGGTGATGCGCACCCGCATGGGCAACCAGCAGGTGGCCATGGTGCTGCTCGACGCCTTCGGCAAGTACACCCACTTCGCCGATGCCACGCGCATGCGCCGCTGGGTGGAAACCGGCAAGAGCGGCCCCATCCCCGTCGCGGCCAAGGCCTACCGCCAGCAGAAGGACAGCGCGCGCAAGCAGCAGATGGTCGCCACGCCGAACTGATCCGGCGCGTCGCTCTTCACGTCCAGTGATCCAGGTCGGCGGGTTTCAACCCTGCCGGTCTTGTCGTGATCAGGCGATTTCGGCGAAGCGCTTGATGGGTGGCTGCTCGCGTTGTTCGGCCTGCCAGAGGTCGTAGCTGCCCTGCATGGTTAGCCACATGCGCGCGGTGCTGATGCCGGCGCGTTCGAGCCGTACCGCCAGGTCCGGGCTTATCGGCGCGTGGCCGTGCATGATCCGCGACAGTGTTTCGCGGGCGATGCTGAGGCGCCGGGCCATCTCCGCGATGCTGATGCCCAGCGTGGGCAGCACGTCCTCGAGGAGGATATCGCCCGGGTGGGGAGGGTTGTGCTGGGTCATGTCGGCCTCCTCAGTGGTAGTCCAGGTAATCGAGCAGTTCGACGTCGTTGTCGATGAAACGGAAGATCACGCGCCAGTTGCCGCTGATGCTGATCGACCACCAGGACTCCAGATCGCCTTTCAGCGGGTGCAGACGCCAGCCCGGGATATTCAAGTCGGCCGGCCCGTGGGCGTTTTCCAGCATCAACAGGGCGCGGGACAGACGCTTGGCGTGCTCCGCGATGATGCCCTTCGTCGAGCCCGTCTCGTAGAAGAGACGTAATCCCTTGTGCCTGAAGCTCCTGATCATGGCGAAGGATCGTGATCCATTGGGTCACGCTTTGCAAGCCACCGCCCGGCACCTCACCCCAACAACACCGGCAGCAGCACCGCGGTCGCCACGCCCGCCAGGCTCATGGCGAGGGCCGCGAAGGCGCCCGTCTCGCTGCCTTCCTGCAGCGCCTGGGCGGTGCCCACGGCGTGGGCGCTGAGGCCGAGGGCGAGACCGCGCGCGGCTGGGTGGGTGACCCGTGCCAGGTGCAACAGGGCCGGGCCCAGGGCCGCGCCGAGCACGCCGGTGATCATCACGAAGACGGCGGCCAGTGATGCGCTGCCGCCCAGTTGCTCGGCCACCAGGATGGCGATGGGCGAGGTCACCGACTTCGGCGCCAGGGTCATCAGCATCGCGTGGCCGGCGCCGAGCAGGTGGGCCAGCAGCAGGGTCAGCGCCAGCGTCACCGTGCCGCCCACGGCCAGCGCGATGAGCACCGGCCAGAACAGCTGGCGGATGCGCGGCAGGTTCAGGTACAGCGGCACCGCCAGGGCGACGGTCGCCGGGCCCAGCAGCAGCCAGAGCATGCTCGAGGCGCTGCGGTAGGTGGCGTAGTCGATGCCGCAGGCGAGCAGGGCGGCGACCACCAGCAGGGTCGCCACCAGCACCGGCTGGGCCAGTACCGAGCGGGTCTTCTCGAACAGCAGCAGCGCCAGCTGGTAGGCGCCCAGGGTCAGGGCGAGGTGGAACAGCGGGTGGTCGCTGACGCCGGGTAGCAGCGCGGCGCTCATGACGGCCGGCCCTCGCGGCTGCGGCGGACCAACACCTGCATCAGCCAGCCGGTCAGCGGGATACCCACCAGCAGGGAGCCCACCAATGCGGCGGCGATGGCCCAGAAGTCCCGGCCGATGGTCTCTACGTGCAGCATGATCCCCACCGCTGGCGGCACCAGCAGCAGCGGCAAGTACTTGAGCAGATGGCCGCTGGCATCGCCCAGTGCCCCCGGCACTTCGCCACGGATCACCAGGAACGCCAGCAACAGGAGCAGGCCGAGCACCGGCCCCGGCAACAGCGGGAAGAGGAAGTGATTGAGGGCCGAGCCCAGGAGCAGGAACGACAGCAGGTGGAACATCCCGCGCAGCATGGCGACGCCTTCCGAGTGACGAGTCGAAGGGGCATCACTATGGAAGCGGCCTGGCGCTGGAAACAGCTGCAGTTGCGGGCGTGAAAAGCAGAGCAGGCGGCGCGTCAGGCCAGCCAGTCGTCCTCGCTGCCGGGCTCTTCCTCCGGCGCCAGTCCGCGGATGATGTACCAGCGCACGCCGAGGTGGACGCCGATGGCGGCCATTACGACCAGCAGGATGTGCAGCGACTCCGGATCCATGTGTTCCCCAGGGCAGTGAGGCGACCGGCACCACGCTAGCTGCCCGGGCGGGCGTTGAACAGGTGCAGTTGCCTTTGCCCGGAGGCGGAACAGTCAGTGGCGGTGCCGTTGCCGCTCGTTCGTCAGGACTGCATCTCACGCAGCGCGTCGCGGCTCAGGTCGAGCCATTCGCCGTGCAGGTTGCGGTAGTGCCTGGGGGAGCGGCGGGCGTAGTTCTGGATCTGTTCCAGCAGCTCGCGGGCTTCGCGCTGGCGGCCCAGCTGGCGCAGCATCAGGGCGTAGCGGTAGTTGGCCTCGGGGCCGGCGTAGTAGCTCGACAGCGCGCGGTATTCCTCTTCCGCCTTGGCGGTGTCGCCCAGGGCTTCCAGGGCGCGGGCGTAGAGCAGGTGGCCGTCGGCGGAGCGGTAGTCGGGGTTGTTTTCGATCAGCCGGTCGAGGGTTTCGCGGCAGCCCTGTGCGTCGCCCTTGGCGAACTGAGCCTGGGCGAGGCCGAGGAGGATGTCCGGCGCGTGCGCGTGGATGCCGCGCAGGGCGGCCTGGTAGTGGCTGGCGGCTTCGTCGGCGCGGCCCAGGCGCAGCAGTTCGTCGGCCAGTTGCACGCGGGTTTCGCGGGTGTCGCGCAGGTCCAGTTCGTCACGCAGGGCGCGCAGGTGGCGCTCGGGGTCGAGCTTGTCGTGCAGGCGGTTGACGGTGCGCCGCCCGGTGCGGCTGCCGAGCAGGTCGGGAAGCATGATGCCGAGGAAGTAGATCAGGCAGCCCAGGCCCGGCAGCGCGATGATCAGGTACAGCCAGTAGCGCTCCTGGCCGCTACGGACGACGTGAAGGCCGCAGGTGACCTGGCAGGCGATGACGAGCAGGGCGAGCAGTGGCATGGCGGTTTCCAGTCCCTTGGAGAGTCGATGGGGGCTGCCCTGTGAGGGCGGAATGCTATGAGAACACGGCGCCCGATCGCTGTCAGGTGACCTGATTCTCATCGCTCGAAGATGCCGCGGGCATCGAGCACGGGCATTGCCAGCGGGAAGGGGAATCAACAATAATGCGACTTATTCTTATTTGATTCCCGGGTCCTTCCCACGTGGCCACCTCTCCGGATCTCAACGCTTCCCTGGCGACGCTCTACAGCGAGAACCACCGCTGGCTGCGCGCCTGGCTGTATCGCCAGCTGCGCTGCCCGCAGGATGCCGCCGACCTGACCCAGGACACCTTCATGCGGGCCATGGCCTCGCGCCAGCTGGGGCAGCTGGAGGAGCCGCGCGCCTTCCTCGGCACCCTGGCCCGGCGCCTGCTGTGCAGCTTCTGGCGGCGGCGCAAGGTGGAGCGCGCGTACCTGGAGGCCCTCGCGGAGCTGCCCGAGCGGTTCGCCCCCTCGGAGGAGGACATCGCGCTGGTGAGCGAGGCCATCGACGCCATCGACCGGCTGCTCGACGGCTTGCCGCAGCGGGTGCGCCGCGCCTTCCTGCTCAACCGTCTCGAAGGCTTGCCGCAGCAGGCGATCGCCGACCTCCTGGGGGTGTCCCTGGCCACCGTCGAACGCGACCTGCGCCGTGCCTTCGTGCACTGCCTCAGCGCCCACCCGGAGCTGCCATGAGCCACGCCGAACTCGACCCGCACACCCGCACCGCGATCGACTGGATGCTGCGCCTGGACCCCGGCCGCGTGACCAACCACGACCGCCAGGACTTCAAGCGCTGGCTGGCCGACGACCCGGCCCACCTGCTCGCCTGGCAACGGGTCAGCAGCTTGCTGCAACAGCCGCTGGCCGACCTGCAGGGCGCCGAAGGGCGCAGCCCGGGGCAGTTGCGGGCCGCCAGCCGGGCGCTCTCGGCCCCTGATTCGCCGCAGCGGCGCAAGCTCCTGCGCGGCGGCCTGGCGTTGCTGGTGCTGGGGGCTGGCAGTGCTGCGCTGGTCAACCGCGTGACCCCGGTGACGGGCCTCACCGCCGATGTGCACACCGCCACCGGCGAGCGCCGCACGCTGCAACTGGCTGACGGCAGCCGCCTGGTCCTCAATGCCCGCAGCGCGGTGGACATCCGCTTCGATGGCTCGCGCCGGTTGCTGCGCCTGCGTGAGGGCGAGGTGCTGGTGACGGTCGCCGCCGATGCCGCGCGGCCCTTCATCATCGCCACCGCCCAGGGCGAGGTATGGGCGTTGGGCACGCGCTTCCTGGTCCGCCAGGAAGAGGCGCGCAGCCTGGTCTGCGTGCAGGAGCACAGCGTGCGCATCGACTGCCTCGACGGGCGCCAGGGCGAGCTGGGCGAAGGCCACGCGGCCTGGTTCGGGGCCGCCGGCATCCAGCCCGCCAGCGCCAGCCTGCTGACCCGCGCCGCGTGGGTGGACGGGCGCGTGGAAGTCGATGACGAGCCCCTGGGCCATCTGGTCGAGGCCCTGCGCCCCTACCATCGCGGCCTGCTGCGCATCAGCCCGGAGGCCGCGCAGGTGCGGGTGTTCGGTGTGTTCCCGCTGGACGACAGCGGCGCCGCCCTGCAATCCCTGGCCGAGACCATGCCGGTGCGTGTGCGTCGCTTCGGGCCGTGGCTGACGCTGATCGACCGCGCCTGATTTTTCATCCCCCGGCAGTGCCGCCTGTGTGCACGCAGGCACCGTCATCCCCGCGAACGCGGGGACCCACTGAAACTGCCTCGCCAACAAATGCAAAAAATTCTCAGGAGCGATGAGGGGTTTCCCCGGCTCGTTGGACATGGATAGGGCAAACCCGACACACGGAACAAGGAGCCCCTCATGTCGTCCCCCCTTCTGCGCCCTGGCCTGCTGGCCCTGGCGATCGCGTTCGCCAGCGCTGGCCAGCCACTCGTGGCCCTGGCCGAATCCGGCAGCAGCCAGATTGCCGTGCGCAGCTATGACATTCCCACCGGCCCGCTGGGCGAGACCCTGGCGCGCATCTCCCGCGAGAGCGGCCGCACCCTCTCCGCCGACCCGGCGCTGATCAGCGGCAAGCGGGCCCCGGCGGTGCACGGGCAGTTCACGGCGGAGCAGGCGGTGCAGCAGGCGCTGGCGGGGAGTGGGTTGTCGCTGGTGGTGACCGCCGGCGGCACGCTGTCATTGATCCCGGCGCCAGCCGAAGGCGCCCTGGAGCTGGGGGCGACGACCATCTCCTCCTCGTTGCTGGGCGATACCACCGAGGGCACCGGCTCCTACACCACCGGTTCGACCCGCACCGCGACCAAGCTGCCGCTGTCCCTGCGCGAGACGCCGCAGTCGGTCAGCGTGATCACCAGCCAGCGCATCCGCGACCAGAAGATGGTCAGCCTGGAAGACGTCCTCACCCAGGCCCCGGGCGTGCTCTACAAGAAGAAGAGCAACTCCTCCGACGAGGAGGTGGGCATCTTTTCCCGTGGCATGAAGATCGAGAACTTCCAGGTCGACGGCATCCCGACGGTGTTCGAGCCCTCGATGAGCAGCCAGTCCAACGACATGGCCGTGTATGACCGGGTCGAGATCGTGCGCGGCGCAACGGGCCTGCTCAGCGGCATCGGCCAGCCGTCCGCCACCATCAACATGGTGCGCAAGCGCCCGACCCGCGAGTTCGCGGCCTCGATCCAGGGCAGCGCCGGCTCCTGGGACAACTACCGCTCCGAGTTCGATGTGTCGGGCCCGATGAATCAGGAGGGCACGTTGCGTGGCCGGTTGGTGGCCGCCTACCAGACCGCCAATTCCTTCACCGATCGCCTCAGCACCGAGCGTCGGGTGGCCTATGGCGTCGTCGAGGCGGACCTCGGCGAGCGCGATACCGTCAGCTTCGGCATCGACTACCAGGTGCGCAACTGCGATGCCTGCGGCTACTTCGGCTTCCCGGCGTTCTACAGCAATGGCCAGCGCACCGACTTCAAGCGCTCCTTCAACTCGGCCGCCGATTGGAGCCACGCGGATCGCCAGCGCACCTCGATCTTCGGCACCTACGAGCATCGCTTCGACAACGACTGGATGGCCAAGGTCGCCGTCACCAACGTCCGTGACGACAACGACGTCGAGTACGGCTGGTTCAGCAGCAACGGTTACCCCGACCAGCAGACCGGCGCGGGCACCAACCTGTATTTCGCCAAGTGGCCGAGCAAGCCCGAGCAGAACTCGGTGGACGCCTACGCATCCGGCCCCTTCAGCCTGTTCGGCCGCGAGCACGAGCTGGTGGTCGGTGCCAGCGCCATGCGCTACCGCAGCAACACCGGAGCCTACCCGCTGTGGGTGGATCGCAGTGGCAGCGGCTGGAACCCGGCCATTCCCGACGTCTACCAATGGCGTGGCGACATCTCCAAGCCGCCGTTCAACCGCATTGGCGATCTGGAGTACAGCCAACGCCAGTACGCGGCGTACAGCACGGCCCGCTTCACGCTCACCGATGACCTGTCGCTGATCCTCGGCAGCCGCCTGAGCTACTTCAAGGTCGACCAGAGCTCCGCCTACTACGGCTACGACCCGACCTCCCTGAAGAAGCGCGAGCACGGCGAAGTCACGCCCTATGCCGGCCTGGTCTACGACCTGGACGACAACCACTCGGTCTATGCCAGCTACACCAGCATCTACAAGCCGCAATCGAGCCGGACCCTCGAAGGCACCTTCATGGACCCCACCGAGGGCGAGAGCTACGAGGTCGGGGCCAAGGGCGAGTACTACGACGGCCGGCTCAATCTCAGCGCCGCGCTGTTCGAGTCCAAGCTGAGCAACTACGCCGTCGGCACCGGGCTGTACGACGCTTTCGACAATGAGCTGGTGCGCCCCGCGAACATCAAGATCAAGGGGCTGGAACTGGAAGTCGCCGGCGAGCTGCTGCCGGGCTGGCAGGTGCAGGCGGCATACAGCCACGTGAACACCTACTACCCGCAGGGCGTGGACGTGAACGTCGGTTTCCCCCGGAACAACGTGAAGCTGTTCAGCACCTACGACCTGACCGGGGACCTAAACCGCCTCACCCTCGGCGGTGGCGTGCGCTGGGAAAGCGCGACCCGCTACGAGAACAGGGACCTGAAGGCCCTGGCTTCCCAAGGCAGCTACGCCCTGGTGGACCTGCTGGCGCGTTACCGCTTCGACGAGCACTTCACCGGCACGCTCAACGTCAACAACCTGTTCGACAAGGCGTACTACGCCAGTACCAGCATCTACAGCGACCTCTACGGCGAGCCGCGCAGCCTGACCGCTTCGCTGCGCTGGGAGTATTGATCGCGGCCGAGCAGGCCCCGGGCCGGAGCCCGGGCTACGGCGTGACGCTGTGCGTAGGGTGGAGGTCGCTCTTTACCTCCACCGGCGGTGCTGCCTGTGGGTGCGCCTGGTGGACGGGTGAAGCGTCGCCCACCCTACGGTTGCTCGGCGATGCCGGGTGCGTAGGGTGGGCTGGCCGGCGCTCCGCTTGCGCTTCTGCCCGGGGGCGCATCGTTACAGGCAACTGCCATCGAAAAGCTTCGTGAGCAGAGCTCGCTCCTACGAGGGGCGCACGGTTCTCAGAGCCCCTTGATCTGCTTGTAGTCCAGCTCGGCGGTGTGGCCGGCGCCGAGGTCGAGGAGGACGTAGAACTCGCCGTTCGGGCGGGGGAAGGTGAAGCGCGAGTCGTCGCCGAGCTGGCCGTTGACCAACACGCGCTCGTCGTAGCCGATCACGTCCAGGGTCACGCCCGGGGCGGCGCTGCCGTCGGAGAGGCCGCCTGTGCAGCGGATCCGGCCGTCATCGACGGCCTCGCACTCGACGAAGGCGTTGTGGGCGAGGGCCACGGGGGCGGCGAATACCAGGGCGCTCGCCAGCAGGGCGGGGAAAAGGGGCTTCACAGCTTGTCTCCATGGCGGGCCAGCCATTCGATCATCGACGGCGAGACGTCTTTCAGGGGGATGGAGGCCTGGTGGACGCTGCCGTCCCAGCCCTCCACCGTCAGCCACAGGGCATCGTCGGCGGTGGTGCCCGGCGGGATGCGCACCTCGGCGAACAGGCGGTAGGGGCTGCCGGAGAGCAGCGAGCCGGCGGCGCGCAGGCTGCGTGGCTTGCCGATGCGCAGGTAGGCGGCTTTCACCTGGTCGATGCAGTCGGCGCAGAAGGCGAGGGTGATCTCCTTCATGTAGCCGGCCTTGCCGTCGCGCTGCGGGTCGTGCAACTCCCATTCGGCGATGCGCGCGGTCCAGGGGCCGACCGGGTACTGGCCGATCACCCGCTCGCCCAGGCCCTGCAGGCCACGGTCGAGGCTGACGTCATGGAAGTAGGCGGGCATGAAGCCCAGCGGCACCAGCACCAGCAGCGCGCTGAGGTGGAAGCGCCACTTCAGCCACTGGCGCTTGAGGCGGGACTCGGGAATCAGGGCTGCGTTGCTCATTCGGTCGCTTCCAGGGCGGGGGTGACGGGTGTCGGGCGGGGTTGGCGTTTCATCGCCTTGGCGGTGGCGATCACCGTGCGCTTGCTCCAGATGAGCAGGCCGCTGAGCACCATCATGCTCAGCAGCAGGCCGAAGACGAACCAGATCATCTTCACCCAGATGCCGCCGAAGTCACCGGTGTGCAGCGGGCGCATGGATTCGGTGACGAACTCCAGCGGCGTGCGGTCGGCGAGCAGGCGCGAGCCCACCAGTTCACCCGTGTAGGGGTTGAGTTCGGCGGTCTGGTACATCAGCGGGTACCAGCCCCGGCCGCCCACTTCCATCGGTGTGTAGGCGTCCGGGGAGAACATCACGAAGCTCACCTCGAAGCCGGGAATGGTCCGTGTGGCGGTGGCCACCGCCTGGTCCATGCTCACGCGCGGCACTGGCTGGCCGGGCTGCACCCGGGGGACTTCGTCACGCGGGATCAGTGTCGGCAGCCCTTCGCTGGAGATGGAGGTGTGGGTGTCGGCGAGGATGGCGCGGATCAGGAACCACACGCCGGTGATGGAGATCACCGCGATGAACCAGATCGACCAGATGCCCGACAGGCGATGGAAGTCGCCCCAGAAAATCCTGGCGCCCTGGTTGATGCGCAGCGTCGGCTTGAGGAAGCCGCGCCAGAAGCGCTTGTAGACCACCAGCCCGGTGACCAGCGAGGCGAGCATCGGCAGGCCCAGCAGCGACACCAGGTACCAGCCCCAGCTGTAGCCGTTGGTGAAGGGCACCAGCCACCAGCCGTGCAGGGCGCGGGTGAACTGGCGGAAGTTGAACAGCGGGCTGCTGCCCTGGACCTGGCCCGTATAGGGGTTCACGTACAGGGTCGCGGTGCGGGTGTCGGGGTAGGTCACCGCGGCGGTCAGGGCGAAGTGGCGTTCCTCCGGCATGGCCAGCCATTCCACGTCGGCGCTGGGGTCCTGCTTCGCGATGGCGGCGAGTATCTGGTCGTAGCCCAGCGGCTGGGCGTCATCCGAGGGCGCGGTGGCGCGCACATCGGGGTTGGCGAGCCAGACGATCTCCTCGCTGAGCACCGCGAGGGTGCCGGTGATGCACACCAGGAACACGAAGAACCAGATGGGCAACGCCAGCCAGCTGTGGACCAGGAACCAGGTTTTCGATCGGGACTTCTTCGACATGGGCAACGATCTGGGTAGCGGAATCAGGGGCTCCGGCCTCGGCCGGTCACGGGTACGGTCACGCCCGGCCCATGGAAAGGCACCCACCGGCCCAAGGGGGCTGGCGGGTGCAACCAGGGAAACGGCATCTCGAAATCGAGGGGCGTTACATTCAGGACGGACGAGAGGGGCAAAACCCGCAACGGCAGATGCAAGAAAATGTTTCCGTCCGACCGAGGGTCACCTAGCCCAGGGCTTGCACATCGTCCGCCAGTTGGTCCAGCAGCCAGTCGCTGAAGCTGCGCGTCAGCGGGCTGAGCTCGCTGTCGCGGTGGATCAGCCAGGCCCAGTTGGGGCCGCGGATGGTCTGCTCCACCAAGGGGTGCAGGCGCTTCTCGGCGCGGGCCTTCTGCGCCAGCAAGCGGCTGACCAGGGCGATGCCGAGGCCGTCGCAGGCGGCGTCCAGCAGCAGGCCGGGGTCGGAGAAGTTGAGCCCGCTGCTCTGCTGGCCGACGTCGATGCCCGCCTCCAGCGCCCAGTGGCTCCAGTCCATCTCGCGCTCGCCGTGCAGGGTGGTGCGCTGCGCCGCCGGGGTGGCCAGCAGCGCCGGGTGGCAGGCGGGGTAGAGGCGGTCGGCGTGGAGCACGCGGAAGCTGCATTCGGCCTGGGCGGTGATGTCGTCGCGCACGGCGATGTCGATGGTCTGGGTGGCCATCTCCGGTGGCTCGTCGGTGGTGAACAGCCACAGGTCCACCTCCGGGTGCTGCTGGCGGAAGCCGCCCAGGCGCGGCACCAGCCAGTGGCGGGCGAAGGCCGGGCTGGTGTTGACCACCAGCTGGTTGGGCTTGCGGTACTGGTCCAGCCGGCGGATGCCCACGGCCAGTTGCTGCAGCAGCGCCTGGGTGGTGCCGAGCAGGTCTTGCCCGGCATCGGTGAGGGCGACGCTGCGGCCGTTGCGGTGGAACAGCGGCTGTTCGAGGAAGCCTTCGAGGCTGCGGATCTGCTGGCTGATGGCCGACTGGGTGAGGTGCAGCTCTTCGGCGGCCTTGTGGAAGCTGCCGAGGCGGGCGGCGGCTTCGAAGCCGCGCAGGGCGTTGAGCGGGGGCCAGTGCTTGAGCATCTCTGATAAGCCTGTCTGATCATAAGTGTGGAAAATCTATCGTTTGTTGCGCCTATTTCACAGGCCTAGCATGGCATCCATTACCGCAGTCGCGGTTTTCAGTGATAACTAAAACTTAACTGAAGGCAATCGTCATGCAGCAGCAACACGCGCAGCAGAGCGGCTGGGTCATGCCCGCCGAATGGTCCCATCACGCCGCCACCTGGATGGTCTGGCCGCACAACCAGCCGCTGTGGGAAGCCGGCTGGGGCGTGACCCTGGCTGCGGTGCAGGAGGACTTCGCCCGCGTCGCCAATGCCATCGGCCGCTTCGAGCCGGTGAAGATGGTGGTGGACCCGAGCGCCGTGGAGCGTGCCCGCGCCCTCTGCGGCCCGGGCGTCGAGCTGCTGCCGATGGCGGTTGACGACAGCTGGTGCCGCGACTCCGGCCCGAGCTTCGTCTGCCACCCGCAACTGGGCGTGGCGGGCGTCAGCTGGCGCTTCAACGCCTGGGGCGGCAAGTCGGCCCATGACCTGGATGAAAGCCTGGCGCGCCGCGTGCTCAACCACCTGGGGCTGGACTGCTTCGGCACCGCGCTGAGCAACGAGGGCGGCGCCATCCACGTCGACGGCGACGGCACCCTGATCACCACCGAGTCGGTGCTGCTCAACGCCAACCGCAACGCGGGCATCAGCAAGGCCGAGGTGGAGGCGATCTTCACCCGCCTGCTGGGCGTTAAGAAGACCATCTGGCTGCCGGGCGACCCGGACCACGTCACCGGCGACATGACCGACGGCCATGTCGATGGTGTCTGCGCCTTCGCCCGCCCCGGCGCGTTGCTGGTGGATGCCACCCGCGATCCTGGCTCGGTCTACGCCGAGGTGGTGCGGGAGAACCGCCGTGCCCTGGAGCTGGCCACCGATGCCCGTGGCCGCCATTTCGAGATGCTCGAACTGTTCGAGGCCAGCGACGCGGTGGACACCGAGGCCGAGGTGTTCTGCGCCTCCTACACCAACTTCTACATCGCCAACGGCGCGATCATCATGCCGGCCTACGGCATCGATGCCGACGACGAGGCCGCTGCCACCCTGCGCCTGGCCTTCCCCGGCCGTGACGTGGTGCCGGTGCGCATCAACCAGCTGGCCCACGGCGGCGGCGGTGTGCACTGCATCACCCAGCAGCAGCCGGCCTGGCCGCTCAAGGGGGTGTGAGATGGCCAAGCTGACCGTCGCCACCACCCAGATGCCCTGCAGCTGGAACCTCGCGCGCAACCTCGACCAGGCCGAGCGCCTGGTTCGCGAGGCCGCCGCCCGGGGCGCCCAGGTGATCCTGCTGCAGGAGCTGTTCGCCACCCCCTACTTCTGCATCGAGCAGAACCACCGGCACCTGGCGCTGGCCGAGGAATACGCGCAGAGCCAGGTGCTGGCGCGCTTCGCCGACCTCGCCGGGGAGCTGGGCGTGGTCCTGCCGCTGAGCTGGTTCGAGCGTGCCGGCAACGCCTTCTTCAATTCCCTGGCCATGGCCGATGCCGACGGACGCCTGCTGGGCGTCTACCGCAAGACCCACATCCCCAACGCCATCGGCTACCAGGAGAAGGAATACTTCAGCCCCGGCGACACCGGTTTCCGCGTCTGGGACACCGCCCACGGCCGCCTCGGCGTGGGTATATGCTGGGATCAGTGGTTCCCCGAGACCGCGCGCTGCCTGGCCTTGCAGGGTGCCGAGGTGCTGTTGTTCCCCACCGCCATCGGCTCCGAACCCGGCGCCCAGGGCCTGGATTCGCGCGACCACTGGCAGATGACCATGCGCGGCCACGCCGCCGCCAACCTCCTCCCGGTGGTGGCGGCCAACCGCGTCGGCCGCGAGGTGGCGACCACGGACCCGGAATTGCAGATGAGCTTCTACGGCTCCTCCTTCATCTGCGACCACAAGGGCACGTTGCTGGCCGTGGCCGACCGCGAAGGCACCACGGTGCTGTTGCAGACGCTGGACCTCGACGCCATGGCCGAGGAACGCCTCGCCTGGGGTATCTACCGCGACCGCCGCCCGGAGATGTACGGCCCGATGCTCGGCCTCGATGGCCAGCGCACCCACGTCACCTGGCAGAACACCCGAGGAGCCTGAACATGCGCGCCTTCCGATCGCTGTTCGTCACCGCCGCCGCCCTGGCCTGCCTGGCCGGCAGTGCCCAGGCCGAGGAGAAGATCCTGCGCCTGTACAACTGGGCGGACTACTTCGCCGAGGACACCCTCAGCCGCTTCACCGCCGAGACCGGCATCCAGGTCGTCTACGACGTGATGGACGGCAGCGAGACCCTGGAAGCCAAGCTGATGGCCGGCAACAGCGGCTACGACCTGGTGTTCCCCGGCGACACCGTGGCCGAGCGGCTGATGCGCGCCGGGGCCCTGCAGAAGCTCGACGAGAGCAGGCTCACCGCGCTGGACGACATCGAGCCCGGCCTCAAGCGCCTGCAGACGCGCTATCCCTACTCGCGCCACGCCGTGGTGCCCTACACCTGGGGCACCATCGGCATCACCTACAACGCCGCGATGATCGCCCAGCGCCAGGCCGACGCGCCGGTGAACAGCCTCGACCTGCTGTTCAAGCCGGAGCTGGCCGCGCGCTTCGCCGACTGCGGCATCTCGGTGATCGACTCGCCCGACGAGGTACTCGCCGTGGTCCTCAACTACCTCGGCCGCGACCCGCGCAGCGCCAGGGCCGAGGACCTGGCGGCCGCCACCGGGCTGCTAAGCGCGATCAAGCCGTACATCCGCAAGTTCCAGTCGCAGCCGGTCACCGACCTGGTCAACGGCAACCTCTGCCTGTCCCTGGGCTACAGCGGCGATGTCACCCAGTCGCAGCGCGCGGCGGCAGCGGCGGGCAAGCCGGTGGACTTCCAGTACCGCATCCCCCGCGAGGGCACCACGGTGTGGATGGACACCATGGCCATCCCCGTGGATGCGCGGCACCCGGAATACGCCTATGCCTTCATCAACTTCGTGATGCGCCCGGAGAACATGGCCGCCATCAGCAACTTCACCGGCTACCCCACCTCCAGCGCCAAGGCGCGACCGATGGTGGACGCCGACATGCGCGGCAACCCGGACATCTACGTCGACGAAGCCGCCTACGCCCGGCTGATCCCGGGCCGCGACATCCCCCAGCGCGACATGCGGGCCCGCATGCGTGCCTGGACCAAGTTCAAGACCTCCACCCACTGAAATGCCCGCTGGCGCCCCGCGCCCTGGAGAAAGCCATGCCTTCGCGTCGTGACTTCATCAAGCAACTCACTGCCGTCGCCGGCCTCGGCGCGGTCACCAGCCTCGGGCTGGGCATCTCGCCGGTGCGTGCCCAGGCGGCCCTGCGTGGCGGCGCCTGGCGCATGCCGGACGAGAACGGCGTGCACGCCTGCAGCTACGTCAGCTTCGGCGCCCAGGCCGCCATCTGGGAGGACTTCACCGCCGACGTGCAGGACTGCATCGGCCTGATCGCCCGCACCATCGCCACCTACGAGCCGGTGGTGGTGCTGCACCGCCCCGGCCAGGCGAGCCTGGCCAGGCAGAAGTGCGGCACGCGCAACACCCGCTTCGTCGAGATGCCCCTTGACGACGTATGGATGCGCGACATCGGCGGCACCTTCGTGGTGGACGGGCAGGGCGGCCTCGGCCTGGTGGACTTCAACTTCAACGGCTGGGGCAACAAGCAGCAGCACAGCAAGGATGGCGAGGTGGCGGGGGAGGTGAGCTACGACGCCGACGCCAGCTACATCGCCAGCCAGCTCACCGGCGAAGGCGGCGGCATCGAGGTGGATGGCGCCGGCACCGGCATCATGACCGAGAGCTGCTGGATCAACGCCAACCGCAACCCCGGCATGAGCAAGGCGCAGGTGGACGCCGAGCTGATGAGCAACCTCGGCCTGCGCAAGATCATCTGGTTGCCCGGCATCAAGGGCAAGGACATCACCGACGCCCACGTCGACTTCTACGCGCGCTTCGTCAAGCCCGGGGTGGTGGTCGCCAACCTCGACAACGACCCGCAGTCCTACGACTACGCGGTGACCCGCAAGCACCTGGAGATCCTCAACAAGGCCACCGACGCCGACGGGCGCAAGCTGCAGGTCCACACGCTGCCGCCACCCCGCACCCTGCGCAACAACCGCTTCACCCGCGACAACCCGGACTTCGCCCCCGGCTACATCAACTACTACCCGGTCAACGGCGCGGTGATCGCCCCGCAGTTCGGTGATGCCAGCGCCGATGCCTTCTGCCGCGACCTGCTCACCCGGCTCTACCCGGGGCGCAAGGTGGTGCAGATCAACATCGACGCGGTCGCCGCGGGCGGTGGCGGCATCCATTGCGTCACCTGCCACCAGCCGAAGGTGTAGGCCGGCGGTTGCGGTCTTGATGGGCTCCCGGGCTACGGATCTGAGCTGGGGCGGATGACACTCTTTTCATCCACCGTGCGAGGCCGCCGGGAGCACCGCTGTGGCAGCCCTGCGGGCTGCTTGGCGACTGAAGTCGCCCCTACGGGACGGGTGCAAGGCCGGTGATGGGTTTCGCTGCGCTCTACGCCATCCTACGGTCCGTGTGTGGGGCCTGTTGGGGCGAATTCATTCGCCCGCTTTTACGCCCGGCTTCCCCCACACCCGCTCCATTTGTTTACGTGCGAAAAGTTGACACATGGACATGTAAACAAACACGACATAGCGTGGCACCCCAGATGCCGAATCAACTTCTGGGGAGCCCGGACATGTTGTCGATCGAACTGATTGTGGAGAACCTCGCCAGCAGCGCCCTGGTGCTGGGCGTCATGCTGGGCCTCGCCTGGCTGGCCTACGGCCCGGCCGAGCGCGGCCTGCGCGGTTGAGGCGGCCGTCAGGCCATGTCGGAAGGCGAGCGGCGCACGAACTTGATCTTGTGGGTGAAGGTCGGTTTGCGCGTCACGCTGATAGCCCGGCGGGTCACCGCGTCGAGGGTGATGTTCCAGTAGCCGGTGCTGGGCACGGTGATGCGCGCCGGGAACTTGTCGAAGGCGCCGCCGTGGTAGGTGTGGCGCCCACCATTCTTGAAACTGCGAAAGTTCGCGTCGCTCATCAGGCGGATGTTGCAGACCTGCGAGCACTCGATGACCACGATGTCGCCTTCGTTGAGGTGTTCGCGCTGGTGGATGAACTTCATGTACCGCTCCGGAACTGGTAAAGCGAAAGGCGCAACGATATCACGGCCTTCCCCCGGCCCGCTCTGCTGCGAAGGCCGGACGGCAGGCCTGCCGACGGGCTGCGGTCGCGCATAGTTGCCATATCCCTGAACCAAGTATTTGTTTTGTCCGATGTTTCCCCGCTGCCCCCTTGGCTAGAGTCGGCGCCATAACGACTACAACAAGCCGAGGCATCCCATGGACCACCTGCCCATCTCCTGCGACATCCCGCCTGCCTGATCCGCAACCCGTGACCTCCACCGCACGCCGCCCGGCGCTGCGCCTTCACGTTTCGGATGAGGCATTCACATGGACAACACCCCGTACACCCAAGCACCGCGCCCGAAGATCGAGGTGCGCTCCATCGACTACGTGCCGCGCAGCGAGCGCCACGGCAAGGTCTGGCACCAGGGGCCGTTCTGGTTCACCGGCAATTTCGTACTCACCACCCTGGTCACCGGTTTCACCGGGCCGGCCCTGGGCCTGAGCGTGCTGGGCTCGGTGCTGGCGATCCTGATCGGTGTCTGCATCGGCACCTTCTTCATGGCCTTCCACGCCAACCAGGGGCCGCGCATGGGGTTGCCGCAGATGGTCCAGTCGCGGGCGCAGTTCGGCCTGCGCGGCGCGGTGGTGCCCTTCATCGCGGTGGTCGGCGTGTACATCGGTTTCAACGTGTTCAACGTCATCCTCGCCACCGATGCGATCAACACCGTGCTGCCCGGCGCGCGCATGCCCTGGTACGTGCTGCTGGTGGCGCTGGCGGTGCTGCTGGCGATCGTCGGGCACGACCTGCTGCACACCGTGCAGCGCTGGCTGACCTACCTGATGATCGCGGTGTTCGGCGTGCTCACCTTCTTCGCCGTCACCGAGCTGCAGGCCGATGCGGCCCTGGCGCCGGCGGGGTTCTCCTGGAGCGCGTTCCTGGTGCAGCTCTCGGCGGCGGCCGGCTACCAGATCAGCTACTCGGTGTACGTCTCGGACTATTCGCGCTACCTGCCCCACGATACGCCGCCGCGCCGGGTGATCTTCTGGACCTATCTCGGCGCCGGCGGCTCGGCGCTGTGGCTGATGTCCCTGGGGGCCTTCATCGCCTCGGCACTGCCGGCGCCGGACGCCATTGGCAGCATCCGCGAGATCGGCAACCGGCTGTTCACAGGCTTCGGCACCTTCACCGTGCTCATCGCCGTGCCGGCGCTGGTGGGCATCATGGCGGTGAACTGCTACGGCGCGATGCTCACCAGCCTCAGCGCCATCGACGCCTTCGCCCGGGTCAAGCCGACCCTGCGCCTGCGGGTGGCCGGCATCGGCGTGATCGCCCTCATCGTGCTGGTGGTGGCGCGGCTGATCCCCGAGAGCTACCTGGGCAGCTTCAACACCTTCGTCCTGCTGATGCTGTACTTCCTCGTGCCCTGGACGGCGGTCAACCTGGTGGACTTCTACCTGGTGCGGCGCGGGCACTACGCGATCAGCGAGATCTTCAACCCGCAGGGCCTCTACCGCGGCTGGTCGGTCGCCGGGCTGCTGGCCTATGGGCTCGGGCTGCTGGCGATGGTTCCGTTCATGGCGCTGGGTTTCTGGACCGGCCCCGCCACGGCCGCCCTGGGCGGTGCGGACATCGCCTTCGCGGTGGGCCTGCCGGTGTCCGGCCTGAGCTACTGGCTGCTGGCCCGGAAGCTGGACCTGGCCGCCGAGCGCCGGCTGGCGGAAGCGGATCAGCAACGGCTGGAGCGAGGAGGACCGCTGGCATGACGACGATGAAGGTGAACGTGGCCTGCTGCCAGGTCGCCCCGCGCATTGGCGAGCTGGCGTTCAACCGTGCGCTCGTCGAGCGCGTCACCCGCCGGGCGGCGAGCCTGGGCGCGCAGGTGGTGGTGCTGCCGGAGCTGGTGCAGAGCGGTTACCTGTTCCGCGACCCTGCCGAAGCCCGGGCCCTGGCCGAGCCGCTGGACGGCCCCGGCATCACGCTGTGGACGGCCCTGGCCGCCGAGCTGGGCATCGTGCTGGTGGGCGGCTTCTGCGAATTGCGCGATGACGGCACCCTGGCCAATAGCGCGGCGCTGGTGGATGCCAGCGGGGTGCGCGCGGTGTACCGCAAGGCGCACCTGTGGGATGGCGAGAAGGCGATCTTCACGCCTGGCGATGCCGCGCCCCCGGTGGTGGACACGGCCTTCGGGCGCCTCGCGGTGATGATCTGCTACGACCTCGAGTTTCCCGAATGGGTGCGCCTGCCCGCGCTGGCCGGTGCCCAGTTGCTCTGCGCGCCGGTGAACTGGCCACGGGGCCCGCGCCCGGTCGCCGAGCGTCCGGGTGAAGTGGTGCGGGTGCAGGCCGATGCGGCGGTGAACCGGATGACCATCGCCGCCTGCGATCGCCACGGCCAGGAGCGAGGCGTGGACTGGGTGGAGGGTTCGGTGATCGTCGATGCCGACGGTTATCCACAAGCCGGGCCGGCGGGCGAGGGGGGCGAGCAGCTGCTGCTGGCGGAGCTGGACCTGGGCGCTGCGCGGGACAAGCGCATCAGCGCCCGCAACGATGTGCATGGCGACCGGCGGCCTGAGCTTTATTCCGGGGTGTTGGCTGTGCAGGGGAAGGCCCTGGGCTGAAGCCCAGGCTAGAGGGTGACCCCCGGGCTTCAGCCCGGGAAAGAAGGGTCAGCTGTAGAGCCAGCGGCCGAGGTCTTCCAGGTTGGCGACCACGATCTGCTGCGCCACCGGCTTGGCCTGCACCTTGTTTGGGTCGATCTGGTAGCGCTGCAGCACGTATTGCACCAGGGCGCCGCGGCTGTGGATGACCAGCTGGCCGTCCTGCATGCCGTAGTCCGCCTCGATGATCGCCTGCTGCGCGGGCTTGAGCCGACCATCGGGGGCGAGGATCACCTCCACCGCCGTCATCCAGCCTTCGTCCGCGTCGCGGCCCTGGGCAGACTCGTCCATCAGGTCCGGCTCGCCCCGGAAGCGGCTGAGCACGAAGTCGCGGTAGTCGCGGTTCTTCTCGCAGTAGGCGCGCACATGCCAGCGCATGCCGGTGAACACCAGGGTGTGCGGGGCGATGACGCGGATCTCCGATTCCGGGTGGGCCAGGGATACGTACTCGGTTTCCAGGCGCAGGCCTTCGCGGCAGGCCTGGAGGATGGGGCGCAGCACCTCGGGGCGGATGCTGCGGTCCGGCACCTGCAGCACCTCGGTGTGGGCGTAGGCCAGGGCCAGGCCCTCGATGTGCGGGGAGCGCTCGCGGTTCTGGTCCAGCAGGTGCAAATAGGCGCTGGCGCTGCCGTCGATGAACAGCGGGCGGAAGCCCTTGCCGGGTTTGTAGCCCTTGAGGTGCTTGTCGTAGACCAGGTTCTTCGGCGCGTGCTCGTTGAGGTAGGCGTTGATGTCCTTGGAGGCCTGCTGGCGGCTGATGCCGAAGCTCTGCATCAGGTGGTTGGTGGTCAGCCGGCCTTCCCACCAGGCCACGGTTTCGATGAGCCGGTAGCGCTGGGCGAGGTCCCAGCGGACGTGGTCGATGGAGCGCTTCATGGCGATGCACCTGACGGGAGGGAGCCCTGTGTATAGGTCAGGTGCATGGATATGTCCAATAAGGCGACATGACGCGTCGGACGTCTGGACGGCACCCTCAATAGAGGTGCTTGAGGTCGTGCCTGACCACGGCATCCACCACCAGGGTGGTGGCCTTGCCCAGCAGGCCGGTGCCGTTCATGTGCTCGGCAAGCATCTTCGGGAAGGAGGGGATGGCCGTCGGCGCCAGGTGGGTTTCCGCGCGCCACAGGCCGGCGTCGACCAGCTCGGGCGCCTCGACGAAGGCGAAGCGCTGCACTTCCACCAGGGTGCCCAGCACCGGGGCCTTGCCGTTCACCGAGAGCGGGCCGAGCAGCTGCGGGTCGGCGCTCACCTGCGCGCGGCCGGTGACGCTGAGCACCGTTGCCGAGCCCGGCAGCAGGAAGGCCAGCTTCAGTTCGTCGCAGGCGATGATGTTGCTGAGCGACACCGCCACCTTGTTCCCCGGGCGTTCGGGGATCAGCAGCCGCTGCGGGTCGATGAGCCCGATGAAGCCTTCCGGGTCGCCCCGGGGCGAGAGCTCGGTGGCACCCTCGGCGTTGCGGGTCAGCATCAGCAGGTAGGGCGAGCGGGCGAGGAAGGCCCGCGCGGCCTGTGACAACGTCCCTTCGCCGCGTTCCGCCGGCCAGCCGCCCGGGTCTTCCCGCGCGGTCCAGAAGTCCGCGCGCACCATGGCCCGCGAGCAATGCAGGAACAGGGCGTCGGCCTCGAACTCCAGGCAGGTGCCGGCCTCTTCCCGCAGCGGCTGGCCGCGACCGTTGGCACGCAGGGCGAAGCCGATGCCCGGCAGGATGAAGAGCAGGCTGCAGGCCCTTGATGCCCCGTACTCCTTCAGGGGCAGGGCGGCGGGCCAGGCCAGCCGGATGCGCTTGCCTTCGGCCAGGATCACCGGCGTGGTCTGCAGGTCGAGGAAGGCGATCTCGCTGTCGGCACCGGCGAGGCCGATGGCGCAGACACTGGCGTTGCGGATGAGCGTCAGGCAGTGGGAGTCGATCGCCGGTTGCAGGCGCTTCTTCATCAGGGCGGGCGGTTCGGCGATCAGCGTGCGCAGGGCGCCGAGGGATTCGATGCGGTGGCGGGACATGCGGCAACTCCTCATGGGGCGGTGACCCGATGCTAGGGCCGCCCGGGGCGGGAAGGCATGGCGCCTGGTTTCAATCGACATGGCGTTCGGTTGCAATCGTCCGCGCTGGCGCAACGGTCGCCCCCGATAACCTGAAACGCTCGTCCCAGAGCCTGTGAAGCGATCGCCACTGTGACGGAAAGCAATATGTGTGACGCGCGTTGCGTTCAGACTGTGCGGCAGATCCGGACCCGGTGCCTGCCAGGGGCGGTGGGAGGCAGCGTCATGTCGCTGCCGCGCACCTGGCAACCAAGGGGCACTGTGAGAATCCGGGCAGCGCCACGGTCGACCCGTGGCCACACCGCCAATCGACAATAAGGAATGCTCCATGGATGTTGCTGTACGACGTGCCCTCGGTCTTCTCCTGGCCTGCGCCAGCCTGCCCGCCTCGGCGGACTTCGTCACCGTGATCACCTTCGGGGGCGCCAACAAGGATGTGCAGAAGGAGGCCTTCTTCAAGCCCTTCAAGGCGAGCACCGGCAACGCCGTGGTGCACGGCTCGTACAACGGCGACCTCGACAAGCTCAAGCACATGGTCGAACTCAGCCACGTGACCTGGGACGTGGTGGAGATGGAAGCACCGGAACTGGCCCGCGGCTGCGAGGAGGGGCTGTTCGAGAAGCTCGACCCGGCCCTGCTCGGCAACCCCGCCGACTTCGTACCCGGCACGCTCCAGCCCTGCGGCGTCGGCATCTTCGTCTGGTCCACGGTGCTCGCCTACGATTCGGCGAAGATCAAGAACGCACCCACCGGCTGGGGCGATTTCTGGGACCTGCGCAAGTACCCGGGCAAGCGCGGCCTGCGCCATGGCGCCAAGTACAACCTGGAGTTCGCCCTGATGGCCGACGGCGTCGCGCCGCAGGACGTCTACCAGGTGCTGGACACCCCGGCCGGGGTCGAACGCGCCTTCCGCAAGCTCGACGAGATCAAGTCCAGCGTCGTCTGGTGGAAGGCCGGCGCCGAACCGGTGCGCGCGCTGCAGGACGGCAAGGTGGCCATGAGCGCCGCCTACAACGGCCGTATCGCCACCGCGCAGAAGGAAACCCGCTCCCTGGCCATGGTCTGGACCGGCAGCATCTACGACTTCGACTACTGGGCCCTGCCCAAGGGCTCGTGGAAGGGCGACCTGGCCAAGACCTTCGTCACCTTCACCACCCAGCCGGAGCGGCAGAAGGCCTTCGCCGAGGGCATCTCCTACGCCCCGGTGAACAACAAGGCGATCGCCATGATCGACCCCGCCATCGCCGCCACCCTCCCCACCGCCCCGCAGAACATCAGCGGCGCCCTGCCGATGAGCGTGAAGTTCTGGGCCGCCCATGGCGAGCTGGAGCAGCGCTTCGAGAACTGGGTGAAGAACTGATCCCCCGCACGGAACTGGTCTGTGTGTAGGGTGGAGGTCGCTCTTCACCTCCACCAGCGGTGCTTCATGTGGGTACGAATGCTTGTGGCCGCGTAGCCCGGGCTTCAGCCCGGGAGCAGAGTTGCCTGCATCCCCGGGCTGAAGCCGGGCTACAACCTGTGCAGCATGTGGGCGCGAATGGTGGACGGGTGAAGCGTCGTCCACCCTACGGTTGGGGGGCGTCGGTCGTGTGCCGGGCCTTGAGCCAGAGGCCGAATTCCTTGATCACCTCCACCACCTTGCGCAGGCGCTGGCCGTCTTCGGTGAGCTGGTATTCCACCCGCACCGGCACTTCCGGGTAGACGGTGCGCAGCACCATGCCGGCTTCTTCGAGGGCACGAAGGTCGAGGGTGAGCATGCGCTGGGAGATGTGCGGGATGTCGCGGCGCAGGTCGTTGAAACGCTTGGGGCCATCCAGCAGGTAGGACACCAGCAGCAGGCGCCAGCGCCCGCCGAGCAGGTGCATGGCTTCCTCGACCGAGCAGCCGGATACGTTCTTCTTCATGGGGGCTCCAGGTATATTTTGTGTACCTAAGCTACAGATTTCTCCCTTCTTCAAAAAGAGAACCGCTGCGTCGATACTCCTGCCGCGCCTCCATCGTGGAGGTGGCCTGAGCAAGGAGTCGCCATGAAGCTGTACTACGCCCCCCGTACCTGTTCGCTGTCGCCGCATATCGTGATGCTGGAACTGGGCCTACCGTTCGAGGCGGTCCGTGTGGATAACCGCACCAAGCTCACCGAGCACGGCGACGATTTCCTCGCCATCAACCCCAAGGGCTATGTCGCCGCGCTGGAGCTGGACAATGGCGAGGTGCTCACCGAAGGCACCGCCATCGTCCAGTACCTGGCCGACCTGCGCCCGGAGGTGGGGCTCGCGCCGGCCAACGGCACGTTGCAGCGGGTGCGCCTGCAGGAATGGCTGAACTTCATCTCCGGGGAAATCCACGCCGGCATGAGCCCGCTGTTCAACGCGGCGATCCCGGAGGAGGTGAAGGCGATCTTCCGCGCGCGCCTGTTCAAGCGCTTCGACTACCTGGAAGCCGCGCTGGGCCAGGCCGACTACCTGCTGGGCGATCGCTTCGGCGTGGCCGATGCCTACCTGTTCACCGTGCTTGGCTGGGTGGATTTCTTCGCCATCGACCTGGCGCCCTGGCCGGCGCTCGCGGCCTTCCGTGCGCGCATCGCCGCGCGACCCCAGGTGCAGGCCGCGGTGCGTGCCGAGGCGGCGTGAGGCGCTCGACCGCATCCGCTGGCGGCGCCTGCGGCTGAGCGGTTACTGTCCGTGCAGGAAAAAGGACTGCCTGCCATGAGCCCAACCCGCGTCTCCGCCCTGGCGGTGCTCGACCTGCATGACCTGCTGCTGCAACTGGGTGCCGTCGAGGCTGCGCGGTTGCAGGTGGCCGGCCTGTCCCGCGAGGTGCTGCTGGGGCGTTGCGATCCCGCCGCGCCGTTGCAGGAGCAGCGCCTGGACGAGGGCCTGTTGCTGGGGTTGTGGCAGTTGGCAGCGAGCAACCCGGCGTTGCCGCAGGTCGGCCTGCTGATCGGGCAGGCCTTCAACCCAGAGCGACGCGGCCTGCTGGCCAGCCTGCTGTTCCAGTGCGCGTCGGTGGGCGAGGCGCTGTCGACCTTCCTGCGCCATGGCGCGCTGATGAACCCGTCCGAACGCTGGAGCGCACGCGATGCACAGGGCGGCCTGTGCCTCGAGCTGGAGTTCGTCGCCGGGCGCGGTTATCCACAGGCGGCGGTGGAGCGCAGCCTGGCGGCGCTGGTGCGCTGGGGGCGAGTTGGTCGGGGAGGACTTCGTGCCGCAGCGGGTCGAATTCGCCTGCCCGCGTCCGGCCCATGCCGCGCACTTCGCCGAGGCGTTCGGCACCGCCGTGCAGTTCGGCGGCGTGGCGAACCGCGTGTACCTGTCGCACGAGCAGGTGGCCAGCCCGATCCGCAGTGCCAACCCCTACCTCAAGGCGTTGCTGGAGGCGCGTGCGCAGGCGGCCCTGGAGCAGCTGCGGGCCGAGGGCGACCTGGCCGAGCGCGTACGCCTGATGATCCGCGCCGATCTCGCCGGCGGACCGGGCATCGAGGCGCTCTGCGCCGCCCTGCACCTCAGCCGGCCGACGCTCTACCGGCGTCTGCGCGAACAGGGCACCAGCTTCACCGCGCTGCTGGAGCAGGAGCGCAGTCGCCTGGCCCTGCAGCAGGTGCGTGACGGCGTGCCGCTGCAGGCGATCAGCGAGGCCTTGGGTTTCAAGGATGTGAGCACGTTCCACCGCGCCTTCCGTCGCTGGTTCGGCCATTCGCCCGGTGCGGCGAGAAGGTTGTCCCCCGTCGAATGACACCACGGCGGCGCTCACCTGGGCACCGCTTCTCCCTCCTGCCAGCGCAAGGGACGACCGCGTTTTCGGCCGCTGGTTCGAGCGAAACGTGGCTGCCCGTCCAAAAGTTCAGTGCAGATTGCAAGGCTCGCTCGGGGGTATCGTGCAATATGCAAGTGGCATTTTGATGGCTATAGGATGCAACTATCTGATTTGTATGATTTTTTTCATATGGCTCAACTGGCACAGCGGGTGCAATGGGAAGAGCTCAAAGAAAAATATCAGGGAGCAGAACAATGCAGATCGCCATCAAAGAATTCTTCGACGCGTTCCCCGGCTACGAGGTTTCCATCCGCCCCCGCCCCGACGGCATGCTGCTGCTCACCCTCGGCAAGCAGGGCGAGGCGGCCATGAGCAAGGCCATCCAGAGCGATGCCGTGTTCTGCAAGGAGCGCGTGCGCGGGCTGATTCGCGATGTGATGCGCGAGATGAAGCTGGCCTCCGGCGAGGTGACCTGGAAGGGCGAAGGCAACATCTGGCTGAGCCGCGACCTGCCGACCTTCACCGGCGGCCCGATCCAGATGACCGCCGCCAAGACCCTGGTCGAGCGCCGCAAGCTGGAGCGCATGGCTGGCCGTCGCGCCGTCGCAGGCTGATCGCAGCGGCCGCCGATCCCTGTGATCGGCCATGCCGCTGACCTTCAGTCGCTGGATACGAATGACTTCTGGGGAATTTTTCACGTTTAAGGCGTTCAATCCTTCATGCTAAGCGAGGCGACCCATCCGCTGGCCGTCGACCTGGTCGACGTCAGGCAACGGTGGTTTCGTCCCCCTGACATCAATGGAATGCGTAGCTGCAGGGCGCCCGGCATGGTCGGCGCCCCCCTTGCGAGGGACGGCAGCGGTGCATCGAAGGAGATCGTTCTTGACACCCAGCGACAGCGACGAGGCCCTGGCCATCGCGAGCGAGAACTGCGCCCGGGAGCCCATCCACATCCCCGGCAGCATCCAGCCGCACGGCTTCATGCTGGTGTTCGACGAGGCCGCCGGCCGCGTCTTGCAGGCCAGCGAGAACGTGCGCGAGTGGCTGGGGCTGGCGGTCGAGGACCTGCTCGGCCGCCACCTCGACGAACTGCTGGCGGATGTGCCGCCGTTGCTGGCGCGCCTGGCCACCCTGGCGGACGACGAGACCAATCCCTTCCATCTCGGCGACGTGCGTTTCGCCATCGGCAGCCGTGCGGGCCAGCCGATCGCGATGATGGCGCACCGCTGGGACGGCGTGCTGATCGCGGAGTTCGAGCCGGCCAGTGACGTGGCCACCGCCTACGGCAATTTCTATCCGCTGGTGCGCAGCTTCATCAGCCGCCTGCAGGAGTCCGACAGCATCGAGGCGCTCTGCCGGCGCGCGGTGGAGGAGGTCAAGCGCGTCACCGGTTTCGGCCGGGTCAAGGCCTATTCCTTCGATGCCGAGGGCAACGGCCTGGTGCTGGCGGAGGAGGCCGACCCCGGCTACCCGCGCTACCTCGGCCTGTGCTTCCCCGCCGCGGACATCCCCCAGCAGGCCCGTGCGCTCTATTGTGCCAACCGCATCCGCGTGATCGAGGACGCCAACTACCAACCCTCGCCCCTGCGGCCCCAGGCCAACCCGCTGAGCGGCAAGCCGCTCGACCTGAGCTTTTCCGCGCTGCGCAGCGTTTCCCCGGTGCACCTGCAGTACATGCGCAACATGGGCACCCTGGCGTCGATGTCGATTTCCATCGTCGTGCGCGGCCGGCTCTGGGGCCTGATCTCCTGCCATGACGAGCAGCCGCGCGCGGTGGGCTTCCAGACGCGCACCGCCTGCGAGCTGCTGGGCAGCGTGCTGTCGTTGCAGATTGAGACCCGCGAGGCCCACGGCCAGACGCAGCGCCTGCTCGGCCTGCGCCAGCACATCGTGAGCCTGCTCTCGGCGATGGCCGACCGCGACAGCGTCGCCGCCGGCCTGCTGGCGATGCCCGACGCCCTGCTGGACTTCGCCCGTGCCAGTGGCGCGGCGATCATCTCGGCGGCCAATTGCGACCTGGTGGGGCAGACGCCACCCCGGGCACAGGTCGATGCCCTGGTGCACTGGCTCGCCCGGCGCGGCGGCCAGGAGGTTTTCCACACCGACAACATCGGCCGCGACATCGACGAGCTGCCCGAGCTGGCCACGCATGTGGGCGGGGTGCTGGCGGTGGCGATCTCGAAGATCCACTCCCACTACCTGCTGTGGTTCCGCCCCGAGCAGGTGCGTACCGTCGAATGGGCGGGCAGGCCGGAGAAGAGCATCGGCCCCGGTGGCGCGCTCAACCCGCGCCACAGCTTCGAGCGCTGGCAGGAGACGGTTCGCGGCTTCTGCGCGCCCTGGGACCCGCTGGAAATCGAGGGTGTGACCGAACTGCGTTCGGCGGTGCTCGGCATCGTCCTGCGCAAGGCCGAGGAGATGGCCCAGCTGGCGGGCGAGCTGAAAAAGTCCAACAAGGAGCTGGAAGCCTTCTCCTACAGCGTCTCCCACGACCTGCGCGCCCCGCTGCGGCACATCGCCGGCTATGCCGAGCTGCTGGGGGAGTTCGAAGGCGGGCGGCTGTCGGAGCGTGGCCTGCGTTTTCTCGACCACATTGGCGAGTCGGCGCGTTTCGCCGGCACCCTGGTGGACAACCTGCTGAGCTTCTCGCAGATGGGCCGCGCGGCGCTGCGCTTCTCCGATGTCGACCTGCAGGCGCTGGTGGAAGCCATCCGCAACGAGATGGCGCCGGACGTGGAAGGGCGCCGAATCGAATGGCGCACGGACGGGCTGCCGGTGATAATCGCCGACGCCGCATTCCTCCACCTGGCGATGCGCAACCTGCTGTCCAACGCCGTCAAGTACAGCCGCGACCGCAACCCCGCGATCATCGAGGTGAGCGCGCGGTTCGAGGGCGACGAGGTGATTGTCGCCGTGAGCGACAACGGCGTGGGCTTCGACATGGACTACGCCGGCAAGTTGTTCGGCGTGTTCCAGCGCCTGCACCGCATGGAGGAATTCGAAGGCACCGGCATCGGCCTGGCCAGCGTGCGCCGCATCATCGAGCGCCACGATGGCCGCGTGTGGGCGGAAGGCCGGGTCGACGAAGGCGCCACTTTCTTTTTCTCGCTGCCCCTGCGTGGGCAGGAAATACCGTCAAGGAACGCATGAGGATCGATGATGCTCAAACCCATCCTGCTGATCGAAGACAACCCGCGCGACCTTGAGCTGACCCTCGTGGCCCTGGAGCGCAGCCAGCTGGCCAACGACGTGATCGTCCTGCGCGACGGCGCCGAGGCGCTGGATTACCTGTTCCGCCGTAACGACCACGCCCAGCGCGCCGACGGCAACCCGGCGGTGATGCTGCTGGACCTCAAGCTGCCGAAGATCGACGGCCTGGAAGTGCTCAAGGCCGTGCGCGACACCCCCGAGCTGCGCAGTATCCCCATCGTCATGCTCACCTCCTCGCGGGAGGAGCCCGACCTGCAGCGCGCCTACGAGCTGGGAGTGAACGCCTATGTGGTGAAGCCGGTCGAATTCAAGGAATTCGTCGCGGCGATTTCCGACCTGGGCATCTTCTGGGCCGTGCTCAACGAACCGCCGCCCGGCTCGCTGCGCCTCCAGCGCCGCCCGGGCTCCTGAGCCGCGACCATAGCCACGCCCCGGCCGCCATCGCCGGGCAACAGGGAATGACGACGACTGTCCATGCCGCAAAAGCCTTTGAACCTGCTGTTAGTCGAAGACAGTTCGCGCGACGCCGAGTTGGCCCTGCTGACCCTGGAACGTAGCGGCCTGCTGGTGGAGTCCACCCTGGTCTACAACCATCGGGGCGTCGAGGAAGCGCTGTTGCGCACCCAGTACGACCTGATCCTCTGCGACTTCATCCTCCCCGGTTCCTCGGGTGCCCAGGCCCTGGAAGTGGCGCGGCGCCTGGCCCCGAAAACGCCTTTCATCTTCCTCTCCGGCGTCTTCGGCGAAGAGCACGCGGTGGAGATGATGCGCCAGGGCGCCATCGACTATGTGCTCAAGCAGAACCTCAGCCTGCTGCCCAAGGCGGTGACCCGCGCGCTCGCCGAGGTGCACGAGCGCAAGCGCCGGCTCATGGCCGAAGAGGCGCTGATGGAGGTCGAGGTGCGCGCGCGCCTGGCCATCGACTCGGCACGCATGGGCATGTGGGACTACCAGCCCGAGGATGACCGGGTGATCTGGGACGAGCGCTGCAAGGCGCTCTACGAGCTGCCGCAAGATGCCGAGATCAGCCTGCGCACCTTCCTCGATCGCTGCCACCCGAAGGACCGGCCGCTGCTGGAGCGCCGGATGAACGAGGCGCTGTCCAACGACAGCGGCAACGATTACCAGGCCGAATACCGCCTGCAGCTGCCCGGCGGCCGCGAGCGCTGGGTGCAGACCAGCGGCCGCGCCTTCTTCGAGGAGGGCCGCTGCGTACGCTTCATCGGCGTGCTGCAGGACATCAGCGAGCAGAAGTACGCCACCGAAGCCCTGCAACGCCTCAACGAGATGCTCGGCGAGCGTGTCGAGCGGCGCACCCGCGAGCGCGACCGCACCTGGGAGCTGTCCCGCGAGCTGCTGGCGGTGCTGCGCTTCGACATGACGCCCATCGCCCTCAACCCGGCCTGGGAGGAAACCCTCGGGCTCACCCGCCAGCAGCTGACCCGCGTGCAGCTCTGGCAACTGATCCACCCGGACGACATCGACGCCACCCTGTGCGAGGCCGAGAACATTGCCAGCGGCAACGTCTCCACGCGCTTCGTCAACCGCATGCGCCACAAGGACGGGGAGTACCGCTGGCTGTCCTGGACCATCGTTCCCGACGAAGGGCTGATGTACGCCGCCGTGCGCGACATCACCAGCGAGCGCGCGGTGATGGACGAGCTGGCCAGCGCCAACGCCCAGCTGCGCGAGCAGATCCGCGAGCGCGAGCGCGTCGAGGCGGCGCTGCAGCAGCTGCAGCGCCTGGAAGCGGTCGGCCAGCTCACCGCCGGCGTGGCCCATGACTTCAACAACCTGCTGACGGTGATCCTGGCCAGCACCACCTTCCTCGAGCGCGACCTGGCGCGCGGCAACTTCGAGCGTTCCCAGGGGCGGCTGCAGAACATCAAGGAAGCCGGCGAGCGGGGTGCCAAGCTCACCGGCCAGTTGCTCGCCTTCGCCCGGCGCCAGCGCCTGGAACCGGTGGAGGTGAACCTCAACGACACGGTGCGCGGCCTGCTCGACATGCTCCAGCGCACCCTCGGCGGCTCCATCTGGATCGACACCGATACCGCGCCCGACCTGTGGCGCGCGCTGGTCGACCCGACCCAGACCGAGATGATCATCCTCAACCTGGCGATCAACGCACGCGATGCGATGCCCGCCGGCGGCACCCTGCGCCTGAGCACCTCCAACCAGGTCGTCAGCCAGGCGCCGCAGCGCCCCGAAGACCCGGAGCCCGGCCCCTACGTGGTGCTGGCGATCACCGATACGGGCAGCGGCATGAGCGACGAGGTGGTGGCCAAGGCCTTCGAGCCGTTCTTCACCACCAAGGAGGTGGGCAAGGGGTCCGGGCTCGGCCTGGCCCAGGTGTTCGGCTTCGCCAAGCAGTCCGGCGGCGGCGTCAGCATCGAGACCTGCGAAGGGCAGGGCACCACGGTCAAGGTCTTCCTGCCGTGCATCCAGACCGATGCCGGCGAGGCGCCGGCCGAGCTGCACCTGCCCGCCGAGCCGCCGCTGGAGGGGCCGCGGCGCACCATCCTGCTGGTGGACGACGACGACAATGTGCGCGAGGTGACCGCCTCCCTGCTCGATGCGCTGGGCTACCGGGTGCGCGAGGCGCAAAGCGGTGCCCGTGCGCTGGAACTGCTCGATGAGGGCGTCGACCTGCTGCTCACCGACTTCGCCATGCCCAGCCTCAATGGCGCCGAGCTCGCACGCCTGGCCCGGCAGCGCTACCCGGCGCTGCCGGTGCTGTACATCACCGGCTACGCCGAGCTGGACGACCTGGACGTGAGCGACAGCGTGATCGTGCAGAAGCCCTTCCGTGACGACGAGCTGGCCACCAAGCTCAGCGCCGCCCTGAAGCGTCACGTCGCATGAGCCTTCGCCAGTTCCTGCGGGACGCGGGCGCCCCTTGGCACGCGCGGGTCGATTGCGCCTATTCGGCCTTCTGCCTGGAAAGCCGCAGCGGCTATGGCGATTTCCTCCAGGCCCACGCCCGCGCCCTCCTGGCGCTGGAACCGGCCATGGAGGCGGCGGGCATCGAGCGGCTGCTGGACGACTGGCCGCAACGCCGCCGCCGCGAAGCGCTATGCCGCGACCTGCAAGCCTTGCACCTGCCCATCCCGGAAACCGCCGCCGTGGTGCTGACGGCCGACGCCGGCACGCTCTGGGGCCTCGCCTACGTGCTGGAAGGGTCGCGCCTCGGTTCGCGCCTGCTCGCCAGCCGAGTCCGCCAGGCCGCCTGGCCGGGCGCCGCCACCGCGCTGTGCTACCTGGGCCATGGTGACGGCCTGCCGCTCTGGCCCTGGCTCAGCAGGTAACCGTGGGCGGCGTGGACCTGCACGCCGGTGAAGCCAGCCTGCTCGGCGAGCACCGCGGTGCGGGCGAAGCGCTGGATCAGCGCGGCGATCTCCGCCTCGTCCAGCGGCTTGGGCACCGGGAACATCTTCGACAGGCCGCCCATCTCCAGCGCCACGGCGGAGGGGGCGACCGTGGGCTGGCCGAGGTTGGCCTGCATCTGCCGGCCGGGGTGGTTGATCTGCATCCAGAACTGCGCGCCCTGGGCACGGCCGATGCGCGCCCATTCGCGGAAGCGCTCCAGCTTCTGGCCTTCCTCCAGCACCACGCCGCCGGGGCCGGTCATGGCGCGGGCGTCCACCATCACGTTGCCGGTCAGCAGCAGGCCGGCGCCGCCCTCCGCCCAGGCGTGGTAGAGACGCAGCAGCTCGTCGGATGGGGTCTGGTCCGGGTGGGCGAGGTTTTCCTCCATCGCCGCCTTGGCGATGCGGTTGGGGATGACGGCGCCATTGGGCAATTTCAGGGGCTGGAAGGGCGACATGGGGCTCTCCGGGTGGGGGCCGGTCGTCGGCTCGGGTTTGAGCGGCGCGCGGCGGGGGCTGTGTCGTCGCAAAGGCTAAGGTTAAAGTCAACTTCAAGGTCAATAGGGGAGCCCCCGGAAAATGAAAATCGGCAAACTCGCCAAGCGCAGCGGCCTCGCCGCCTCGCGCATCCGCTTCTACGAGGCCAGCGGGCTGATCCGCGCCCAGCGCCTGGGCAATGGCTACCGCGACTACCCGGAAGAGACCCTGCACGTGCTGGAAATCATCGGCTGCGGCCAACAGGCGGGCTTCAGCCTGGAGGAGATGCGCAGCCTGATGCCCGGCGCCGACCTGCGCATCGGTGACCATGACCGCCTGCTCGCCGGCCTGCGGGCCAAGGTCGCGGAGATAGAGATCGTCCAGCAGCGCCTGGCGCAAAGCCGCGAACGCCTCTTGCAGACCATCGCCAGCATCGAGGGCAAGCCCGAAGGCATGGACTGCGCGGAAAATGCCAAGCGCGTGATGGATCAATGGCGGGAGCGCAACGGGAAGGGGACGAAGGAAGCGGCGTCGTGATGACACAGCCGTAGGGTGGGCTTGAGCCCACCACAGCAGCTCCAAGTCTCGCCAAGGGAGCGGACGAACCGTGCACGCAGTTTCGCCTTACAGAAAGTCTGAGCCTTGTAGACAACTGATGCCGAAAAGGGCCGATGCCGGAATCGTGAGCCAGCGCATGGTTATCTACTGTTCGGGTATGGGAGATCAGCAGATGAGGCATGGCACAACGCTGCGTCCGCTCGGGATAACTCCAAGCTATACCGAGCCTTGAGTGCCGAGATTTCATCAACCGTAAGCGCGTGTGAGTTCTGGACCAGCGAGCTACCGCATTTCATGAACAGGTAAAGCGCACATAGCTGCATGAGGCGCTCGGACTCAGACTCCACCACGTAGACGCCGGGTCGCCCTTCCAGTTCAGAGATATCCACTGGAGGGTCGTCGCTCTCGCGATCCGCCAGGTAGAGATACGTCCAGGCTCGGCTATGGACGGGGTTGGCGTCGCCATCCGTATCGACATTGCGCCTCGCACCGTAGAGCAGGTCGATGAATACCCTGAAGTCGGGGCGGTTTTGGTTGATTTCTACTAAGTACATCGCTAGCTCATTTTTCTCGTCGGACGACTGTTATTACTTTGGAACGCTGTGTCAAAGGTACGCCTTCGAATGGATCTTAAGTGGATGAAAAGCCTGCTGGCAGCGATCACCTGCACCACCCTCTGCGCCTGCGTCCCCGTCTACAAGACCCTCCAGCCCTATGCCGAGGCACAGGTGCACAACGAGCATGGCCAGCCGCTGGAGTCGGCGGAGGTGGTGTTGATCAGCAGTGCCTATCCCTATGGCTGGGAGCAGTTCAGGGCGACGGCGATGACCGACCCGGCGGGCTTCGCGACCTTCTACAAGGTGAAGGACCTGCGCCTCGAGTTCTTCGTGATCCACGGGGCGCAGCAGTTCTTCTGGAACTGGTGCGTGAAGAGCCCGGGCTACGCGACCCAGACCACCACTTTTAGCAATGGCGATGATTTCGAGGCCTATCCGACGTTCGTCCTCAAGCCGGGGGAGTCCACGGCCTGTCCCGAGCCCAGGAGCTGACCGGGCTTTCGATCTTGGCGGCAACCTGCATGTCCCGGGCTGAAGCCCGGGCTACCTGTCATCCCGCGTTTCGTGTGAGCGCTGCTTGATACAGCGCCGACGCGATCCCCTCTATCTCATCCCCTTGATGCAGCTTGCCGAGCCACCTGGCCGGGATGCCGGGCTTGCCGTAGTAGGCGCCGGCGACCTGGCCGACGATGGCGGCGGTGGTGTCGGCGTCGTCACCCAGGTTGGCGGCTTCGAGCACGGCGGCTTCGAAGGAGTCGGTGGACCAGAAGCACCAGAGCGCGGCTTCCAGCGAGGCGACGCAGTAGCCCGTGCCGCGTATCTGCTCGCGGGGCTTGCCGATGAAGCTGCCCTCGGCCAGGTCTCGGATGGCCGGTTGCAGGTAGAGGACGGGGGAGGCGTCGAGCAGTTGGTCGCGGGATTTGCCGGCCAGGGCATTGGCGATGACCTGGGCCAGGAGCTTGCAGGCTTCGATGGCTTCGGCGGCGCCGTGGGTGGTGCGCGAACTCTGCTGGGCGAAGTGGGCGACGTCCTCCTGGCGGGGGAAGTAGTACATCACCACCGGGGCGAGGCGCATCAGCGAGCCGTTGCCGGCGGTGTCCGGTTCGCTGGAGCCGGCGAGGGGATCGCCGGTTTGCTGGAAGCGGGTCAGCGCCTCGCGGATGGTGGTGCCGATGTCGAAGCATTGCCCGGTGGAGCTCCAGTAGCCCCATTGCCACCAGTTGAGGTAGCGGGTCATCTGGTCGGCGGCGTCGAAGCCGTTCTTCTCCAGCAGGCTTTCGGCGAGGCAGAGGGCCATCGAGGTGTCGTCGGTCCATTGGCCCGGCGCCAGGGCGAAGGGGCCGCCGCCGTTCATGTCGGTGATGGGCCTGAAGGTGCCGGGTGGGAAGAATTCGAGGGTGGTGCCGACGGCGTCACCGCTGGCCAGGCCGAGCAGGCATCCCTTGTAGCGATCCAGTAAGTCCATGTGCGTATCCCCGTGGCGGACCTGATTGGTACTCCAGGGCCGGGCCTGGGGCAAGTGCCTTCGCGATGAGGGGGCGGGAACGGTGCGTGCAGCCCCGATCCCGCCGTTCCGTCAGCTGCGGGCCAGCGGCGGGGTGCGCGGCGGCACCAGGCGCTTGCTGCCGGTGGCCTCGTAGGCCGAGGCGAGGCGCAGCAGCGTCGAGTCGTCGTAGGCGCGGCCGGCAAAGGTCAGGCCGACAGGCATGCCGATGTCGGCCATCACGCCCATGGGCACGGTGACCGTGGGCACGCCCAGGTGGCGAATGGCGAGGTTGCCGTTGGCGACCCAGACGCCGTTGCTCCAGGCGATGTCGGCGGAGTCGGGGTTCACGTCGGCATCGGCCGGGCCCACATCGGCGACGGTGGGGAACAGCACGGCATCGAGCCCCAGGCGGTCCATCCATTCTTCGAGGTCGATGCGGCGGGTCTGCTCCAGGCCGCGCAGGCCGTCGGGCAGGGTGGGGATCTGGTCCCACGGCGTGATGCCGCGCTCGGCCATCTTCACGTACTCGTCCATGCCCGCCGCCAGGTCGCCCTCGCGGTTGGGCAGGGTGCCCGGGTCGTGGGGGAAGATCTTCGGCCCGTCGACGTCCACCAGGCGGTTGAGCCTGGGGTCGCCGTTGGCGCGGAGGAAGTCGTCGAAGGCCCAGGCGGAGAGGTCCCAGAGCTCGTGGTGGAGGAACTCCCTGGACACCAGCCCGCGGTTGAACACGGTGGGTGCGCCGGGGCGGTCGCCCTCGCAGTTGGAGACCAGCGGGAAGTCGACCTCGATCACCTCGGCGCCGGCGGCTTCGAGGGCCTGGCGGGCGGCGTTCCACAGGTCGATCACCGAGGCGCGGGTTTTGATGCGCTGGCCGGTCGGGCCGCCGATGCCGGGGGCTTCGCTGGTGCCCGCCTCCGGGTCGGCGTTGATGAACATGCGCGGCACGCCGAGCCGCTTGCCGGCCAGCGCCTCGGGCTTCGCCGCCAGCTCCAGGTAGGAGGCGGGGCGCACGCTGGAGGCGGCGGGGATCGGCACCCAGGGCTGCAGGCGCCACAGGTCGCCACGGGTGTCGGCATCATCGGCGACCACCACGTCGAGCACTTCGAGCAGGTCCGCCATGGTGCGGGCGTAGGGCACGACGACGTCCATGGTGGGCGTCAGCGGCCAGTTGCCGCGCACGGAGATCACCCCGCGAGACGGCGTGTAGGCGCACAGGCCGTTGTTGGAGGCGGGGCCGCGGCCGCTCGACCAGGTCTCCTCGGCCAGGCCGAAGGCGGCGAAGCTCGCGGCCGTGGCGGTGCCGGCGCCGTTGGAGGAGCCGGAGGCGAAGGGCGCGGTGAGGTAGGCGGCGTTATAGGGGCTTTCCGCCCGGCCGTAGACTCCACGCTGCATGCCGCCATTGGCCATGGGCGGCATGTTGGTCTTGCCCAGGCAGATGGCACCGGCGGCGCGCAGGCGTTCGATGGTGAAGGCGTCGCGCTGGGCGACCAGTTCGGCGAAGGCCGGGCTGCCGGAGGCGGCGGTGAGGCCTTTCACCAGGTAGCTGTCCTTGGCGGTGTAGGGGATGCCGTCCAGCGGGCCGAGGGTTTCGCCCCTGGCACGACGGGCGTCGGAGGCGCGCGCCTCTTCCAGGGCCTCGGGGTTGCGCACGACCACGGCGTTGAGGGCGGTGGCGGTGTCCTGCCCGTCGTAGGCGTCGATGCGGGCGAAGTAGGCCTGGACCAGTTCGACGGCGGTGGTACGGCCGGATTCGAGCGCGGCGCGCAGCTCGGCGATGGCGACTTCGGTGACTTCGATCATGCGTCCACCCCCGGGCGCTGCTGGGGCTGGGAGGAGATGAGGCGTGCAAAACCGGTTTTCATGACGGTCCTCGTTTCAATGCGTGTGCGACGGGTTGGACGCGCGGCCTGGTCGGTGGCGTTCACAGGGGGCCTATTTAGCCACCAAGTCGGTGGTAGAGGAATCGCCAGCCTGTGCGTCTGTGCAGAGAGGCATGAAGCGGGTACGGGCGTCCCATCGTTGCCCGATCCTCGTGCCCCGCCATGGCGATCACAGGGCCGGGATGCGGCCTGCACGGTGCTGCTGGGGTGTCGTTGCTCTCCGTTTGTCCGATCCTCCGTGCCGATGGCGGCTTTTGGCCATATCTCCCAGCAAAACGCCATGCGCCATCGCTATGCTGTGGGGTAATCCGAAGCGACGGTTCCAATCCGGCCAGGGCAAGCAGGCCGGTCGCCCGGTTTTGTCAGGTTCGAGGGGGCAACTCCCGTTCCGGTGCTAGGACGCCTGGGCGGGTGCTGTCGATTCATGCTTCGGAATCGTTTCAACCTTCGAATTCCGTCCAGGGCGGGGATATGCGCGGACTCTGTTGGTTCTGGGTTCTTTGTGCCTTGTGCACCATGTTGCCGGCCTCGGCGGCGGACGGCGAGGTATTGCACGTGCTGGCCTGGCCGGGCTACGCCGATGCGGATGTGGTGAAGACGTTCGAGCAGCAGCACCAGGTGAAGGTGGTGGTGACCCTGGTGGATTCCGACGAATCGCTCTGGGACAAGCTGCACGCACAGGACGGCGAGCTGTTCGACGTGCTCGCCGCCAACACCGCCGAGATCCAGCGCTACTACCACAACGGCATGCTGCAACCGCTGGACCTCGCCCGCCTGCCCAACACCCGTCACCAGTTGCCGCGCTTCCAGGATCTCGAATCCATCGAGGGACTGATCCGCGAAGGGCAGGTGTATGCGGTCCCCTTCACCTACGCGGCGATGGGGCTGATCTACGACCGCCAGCAGGTGCCTGTGCCGCCGCGCTCGATGGCGGAGATGTGGAACCCGCGCTACCAGGGCAAGGTGCTGGCCTTCAACAGCGCGCAGCACAACTTCTCCTTCACCGCGTTGACGCTGGGGCTGGCCGACCCCTTCCACCTGCGGGCCGATGACTTCCGCCGGGTGACCGGGCAACTGGTGGCCCTGCGCCGCAACCTGCTGGCGTACTACAGCCTGCCGGAGGAGGCGACCGGCCTGTTCCTGCGGCACAAGGCGGCGCTGCTGTTCGCCAACTACGGCATGCAGCAGGTGACGCAGCTGCGCCAGGCGGGGGCCGACGTGGGCTATGTGATCCCCGACGAGGGGGCCATCGCCTGGCTGGACTGCTGGGCCATGACGCGCACCGCCACCAATCGTGAACTGGCACTGGCCTGGATCGACTACATGCTCGAACCCCGGGTCGGCAGGCTGCTGAGCGAGCGCCAGGGCCTGGCCAACACCAGCGAGGTGCCCACGGAGCCGGCCGGGGATGCGCGGCTCATCTGGCTGCAGCCGGTGGAGGACGTGGGGCGCCGCGAGGCGCTGTGGAGCCGCATCGTGTCCGGTGACCGGGAGGAGAGGTTCTAGCCATGCGCATGGGCCTGACCGTCAAGCTGTCGATCCTGCTCGCCTGCATCGGCATCCTCTCCTCGGGGATCACCGGCTATTTCTCCTATTCGGCCAACCAGGCGCTGCTGGTCAAGGAGGCCGAAGGCAACCTGCTGACCTCCACCGAGCTGCTCGGCCAGCGCCTGTCCTCGTTGCTGAGCGACATCGACGCGGACGCCCTGACCCTGGCCGACATGCCTTCCAGCGCGTTGGTCGCCAGCCTCGGTTCGCAACCGGGCGATACCGGTGCCAAGCCGCACCTGGCCGGTGTCTTCGCCACGGTGATGCGCTTGCATCCGCAGTATTCCCAGGTGCGCCTGATCAGCCGCCAGGACCATGGCATCGAGGTGATCCGCTTCGATCGCGACGGCCAGCGGATGATCGAGGTGGACGGCTTGCTGCTGCAGGAGAAGGGCCATTTCCCCTACGTGTTCGAAACGCTGCTGCTCAAGCCGGGGCAGGTGTACCTCGCGCCCATCACGGTCAACCACGAGCGCGGCGCCCATTCGGCCGACGGCGCCCCGACCCTGCGCGTGGCCACGCCCGTGGCCGGAAAGGACGGGGTGGTGCAGGGGGTGGTGGTCATCAACGTCGACCTCAAGCGCTTCCTCGAACAGCTGGAGGCGGACCTGCCGCAGGGGCACCAGCTGTACCTGGCCAACCAGTGGGGCGACTTCCTCGTGCACCCCGTACCGGCGATGGCCTTCGGATTCGACAAGGGGCGGCGCATCCTCATCCAGGACAGCTTCGCCGATACCCAGCGGCTGCTGAGCCGCCAGGCCCCCAGCGTGCTGGTCAACGGCCTGGATGCGCCGACCCGGGCGGAGGGCAAGATCATGGCCTTCGTGCGCAAGCCGTTCGGCCTCAACGGGGAGGAGCAGTTCGTCGTGCTCGGCCTGTCGCGCCCGCTGGAGGACGTGCTCGGCAGCGGGCGCTCGCTGGGGCGCAGCATCATCCAGATGGTGCTGGTGTTCAGCGTGCTGGCCCTGGTGCTGGCGGTGCTCTTCTCCCGCGCCCTGACCCGGCCGCTGCAGATGCTCAGCCACGCGGCGCGCAGCTTCCAGACCGAGCACATGCACGACGTCGCGCTGCCCATCGCCCGCAAGGACGAGATCGGCGTGCTGGCCCGCGGCTTCGACCTGATGCGCCGCGAACTGAAGTCGCACATGGAAATGATGAGCCGCAACCAGCAGGAGCTGCGCCACCTGGCCGACCACGACTCGCTCACCGACCTGCCCAACCGGCGGCAGTTCTTCCAGCAGTTGCAGCGTGCCATCTGCACCGTGGGCGAAGGCGGCGACGAGTTGGCGGTGCTGTTCATCGACCTCGACGACTTCAAGAAGATCAACGACGACATGGGCCACTCGGTGGGCGATGAAGTGCTGATCGTCGTCGCCCGGCGCCTGCGCGGCGCCGTACGCAGTGGCGACCTGGTCGCCCGGCTGGGCGGCGACGAATTCGTGGTACTGATCCAGGGCCCGGACATCGCCGCGGCCGCCAGCGCCATCGTGCACAAGATCCTCATCGCCCTGGCCGACCCCGTGGCCATCAAGGGCCGGCCCCTGGAGATCGGCGCCAGCATCGGCCTGAGCATCTACCCCCAGGACGGCACCACCGCCGAGGCGCTGATGCTGCATGCGGACAACGCGATGTACCGGACCAAGCTGGAAGGGCGGAAGGCGAGGGCGGGAGCGGCGCCGGAGTGAAGGGCGGGCTGCGCACGGTGATCACCGTAGGTTGGTGCTGAGCGTGCGAAGCCCAACATGGGGATATCAGCCAGCCTACTCGACAGGCAGGTGACGCGAGAGCTCCATCGCATCGTGTAGAACCCGGTCGATCACGATCCTGTCCGCCTCTTGCCGGTAGATAAGGAAGTGCCGGGGATTGCGCACGATGCCCGACGCTGTGCGGCCCCGTTCGCGACTCAGTCGTAGATGCCAGGAGCGAACGCCGTCGCCGAGCTCCGGTCGTTCCGCGCTGCCGGCCTGGTTCGGGGCTGATGCGACATCACGCAGGCCGGCAACGATCAGGGCCTGATAGCGCTGGCGTGCAATCTCGCCGAACTGCTCGTCCGTCCAGGCCAGAATGTCGAGGATGTCGGCTTGCGCGGCTTTGGATAAACGGTACCGGGCCATCAGTCTTGCTTGCGTCGAGCGGCCTGCTGGCCAAGCTGGCCGATGATGTCTTCGAGCTGGGCATCTTCCACATCCAGGTAACGACCCGCCGCGATATCTTCCCGACCTTTACGGGCCGCCTGCTGGAGCACATCGAGCTTGGCTGCTTCCAGGCGCTCACGCTCCTCGATAAGGCGCAGCCCTTCGCGCAGCACCTCGCTCGCGTTCTGATAGCAACCGGATTGCACCAGGCGTTCGACAAATTCGTGTTGGTGGTCGCTGAGCACCACGTTTCGGGTAGGCATGGCATCGACTCCAAGAGGGGGGAGTGGGCCACTGTATGGGGGATTGGCAGATTATGCCAATGAGCCGTTGGGCCTCGCTGCGCTCGGCGCCAACCTACGGGAGCTGGAAAGCAAAAGGCCCGCATCTCGATGAGACTGCGGGCCTTTCTATGTCTGGAGCGGGCGAAGGGAATCGAACCCTCGTCATGAGCTTGGGAAGCTCAGGTAATGCCATTATACGACGCCCGCTTTCAAGGCCGCCTTTTTACCAGAAGCCTTGGCCGAAATGAAGCCCGGTCATGCACTTGATGCACGCCTCTTCTCGACGGCGGGTGGTGGAAGCCCCCGTTGCGGGGGCCTGCGCGGGGCGGTCAGACGGCCATTGCCTGGGCGGGCTGAGGCTGCAGGTGACGCGGTTGCTGGGTGCTGGCGGGGGCGTTGAGGAAGCCCAGCAGCACCTGCTGCGTCTGCAGCCAGCCGGCCTTGTGTTCCAGGTCGATGAAGTGCCCGGCATTGCGGATGGTTTCGAACTGGCAATCACGCACGTGCTCGGCGAACAGCCTGGCGTCCTTGGGGGATGTGTAGACGTCGTGCTCGCCGTTGATGAACAGCAGCGGGATGTCCACCGCCTTGAGGCAATCGACGTAGCAGTTGGCGTCCAGCGACAGCACCTGGCGGATATGGAAGTGCATCTGCCGGTATTCGTGCTCGTCGAGGCTGGCGACGTGCTTGTGATTGAAACGCTTGAACAGCGCCGGCAGGTAGCGGCCGATGGTGTCGTTGACCAGGGCGCCGACGTTCTCGCGATCCACGGCCTGCAGGTAGTTCATGCCGTTCTTCATGTAGTCGAGCATTGGCTCGTTGAGGATCGGCGAGAAGGAGTTGATCACCGCCTTCTTGATCCGCGCCGGGCTCTGGCCGAGGGCGAGCAGGGTGGCGACGCCGCCCCAGGAGAAGGACGAGAGGTAGTCCGCCTGGTAGTGCTCGATGAGTTCGAGGAGGATCTCCGCCTCGGTTTCCTTGGTGATCGGCCGGCTGTGGTCGTTGTGGGGCTTGGAGCGGCCGGCGTAGGGCTGGTCGTAGAGCACCACGTTGAACTGCGGTTGCAGGTACTTCACCGTTTGCGCGAACGAGGCTGTGGTGGCCAGCGAGCCGTTGACCAGAATGATCGTGCGGCTGGCTTGAGGGTTGCCGTAGAACTCCGTGTGTACCTTGTACTTCCTGTCGATCGTGACGACCTGGGTCTGTGCCCTCATGTCGTTTCCTCCTGGCGCAAGTGGGTCGTGCGGACGAGGCGAGGAGCTTCGTTCGCGGAGCATTCGGGCAGTCAGATAAACGCCTGGAGATGACAAGAGAATGTCAGGCGGTTTTTTTGGAATTATTTATTTTTCAATAACTTAGGTCGAAAAAGAGCGGGGCTGCCAGCGCCCTTTGCAGGGGCCGGAAGTGCACTTTGACCAGGCAGGAAACCCATGTCGGCGGGTGAGGCCGGGGTGTTGCGGATCGCTTGGAAGGCTGGAATGACTCATTGGTCACACTCTGACCTACGGTTTGGATTCAAGCAGACACCCATGACCCCCGCAAGCACGAATCGGCACTTTTTCCATGCAGCCCGTCGGGTCGTGAAGAAAAGGCTGCCGCTCTGTTACGCGCCCGGCCGCCTAAGGACCGTTTCCGATCACGTTCCGAGCCGTTGGCGCGGTGGGCGTTGCAGTTCGCTGGCGGCCGGCCGTCGGTGATCAGAAGAGGGCGATCTCTTCCGCCGTCAGGGCGCGGTACTGCCCGGGTTGCAGGGCCGGGTCGAGGGGCAGGGCGCCCATGCTCTCGCGGTGCAGGCGCAGCACCTTGTTCCGGAAGTGGCCGAACATGCGCTTGACCTGGTGGTAGCGGCCTTCGTGCAAGGTCAGCCGCGCTGCGCGGGGGGCGAGGATCTCCAGCTGCGCGGGGCGGGTGGTGAGGTCCTCGTAGGCGAAGTAGAGGCCCTGGGCGAAGGCGTCGATGCAGGCCGGGTCTATCTCCTGCTCGGTTTCCACGTAGTAGACCTTGGGCTGCTTGGTCTGCGGCAGGGTGAGGCGGCGTGACCAGAGGCCGTCGTTGGTGATCAGCAGCAGCCCGGTGGTGTTGAGGTCGAGGCGCCCGCCCAGGTGCAGCTCGTGCTTGTCGGGCTCCTCGAGCAGGTCGAGCACCGTGGGGTGTTCGGGGTGTTCGGTGGCACTGACCCAGCCGGCGGGCTTGTGCAGCATGAAGTAGCGCGCCGGCTTGCCGGGCTGCACTTCGCGTTCGTCGAGGGTGACGCGGTCGAACACCCGCACTTCGAGGCTGCCGTCGGTGGCCACGACGCCGTTGACCCGCACGCGCCCGGTGGCCAGTTGCAGGCGCGCGGCCTGGCGGTTGAGGTCGGGAAGGTTGCCGAGCAGGCGGTCGAGGCGCATCAGCTCGGCTCTTCGGGCGTCAACAGGCCGGCGCAGCGGGGGCAGAGGCAGGCCTTGCCCTGGGCGTCCAGCGGGATGCGGCGCAGCGCTTCGGGGTCGATCGGGGTGTGCAAGCACCAGCAGGGCTGGCCGCTGGCGGATGCTTCGGCGCAGTCGTTGGCCAGGCCGCAGAGCGGGCAGCGCGAAGGGTCGGGGGCCTGATTCATGCCGGTAGCGGGAGCTGTGGGAAAGGTCGCTAGGGTGCAGCGCGTCGGCGGCCGATGCAAGCTGCCGGGGACGGACGTGGACCGATAAGCGGCGCCACCGGGCCCGAAGCCCATTGCAGAGCCGTGCGGCTGGAAGGAACGGGGCGCTTGGCGGAGGAAATCGCCGTCGCTTGTGAATGGCCTAGCAGCGAATTAGTAGCGCAACGAGTAGAATTTTCGGCATTGTGCGCATCGTCGTCAGTGTTATCTGATGAACGCGTAAGAAAATCCAGTTGTCTACGGATTATCGTCACCCACTCAGCGGAATAGAGACGCACGTGTCCACTCAAATCAATACGGTCAACAAGGCCAAGGCCTGGTCCGCTCACGGCGTGACCGCCACCGGCGTGGTACTGGCCCTGATGGCCATCCTCGCTCTGTTCGACAACCAGCCCCGCGACTGCCTGCTCTGGCTCGGCGCCGCCCTGCTGGTGGACGGCCTGGACGGCAGCTTCGCGCGCAAGGTCCAGACCAGCACCATGCTGCCGAACTTCGATGGCTCCACCCTCGACCTGGTCATCGACTACCTGACCTACGTATTCATCCCCGCGCTCTTCATCTACCGCTACGTGCCGCTGCCTGACTACACCGTGCTGCCCACCGTGAGCCTGATCCTGGTGTCGTCGCTGTTCTGCTTCTGCAACCTGAACATGAAGAGCAGCGACAACTACTTCGTCGGCTTCCCGGCCGCCTGGAACGTGGTGGCGCTGTACCTGTACCTGATCGACCTGCCGCCGGTGGCGAGCTTCGCGATCATCTGCGTGCTGGCCGCGCTGACGCTGACCAAGCTGAAATTCCTGCACCCCTTCCGCGTGCGCAAGCTGATGCCGCTGAACATCACCGTGACCTTCGTGTGGATGCTCAGCAGCATGTTCCTGATCATCCAGTACCCCGACCTGAAATCCATGATGGTCGCCCTATGGGGCCTGTCCTCGGCCTACTTCGTCGGCGTCTGCCTGTGGCGCAGCCTGATGGACTGGAGCGGCAAGCTGCGGGCCTGATCCGCGACCGCTGCACAAGAGCCCGTCCTCGCGACGGGCTTTTTTGTGGGCGCGACGAGCCGGGCTCGCATGGTCGGCAAGGTGACTTGCCTATATCCTTCACGCCTTGTTTCCCACCCGCAGGACCCTTTCCAGATGAAAACGCAGCTGATCGAACTCATCACCAAAATCAGCTCGGGCTGCATGTCGGATGAGGAAATCGACAAGATCGCCGACGAAGCCGCCCAGGCCTATGCCGATCCCGAGGCCTTCCTCGCCGCCAACCCGGACATCAACTACGACGACAGCTTCACCATCCCCCTGGGCGAATGGGTGGTGGTCGGCAGCCTGCCGGAGACCGTGCTCTTCCACGCCGACGACTACCCGGACCTGCTGGCGCAGATCATCGCCTCCTTCGGTCCCGAGGTGAGCTTCAACATCCAGCCCAAGCAGCTGAAGAAGGTCGACCCGCTGCGTGCCATACACCGCATCCAGGTCCAGCTCAGCGCGCTCTACCCGGAAAAGGGCGGCTACGTGCTGGTGGGCTTCAGCGACCCGATGGAAGACGACATCCTCCAGGCCGTGCTGGTCTACAAGCAGGACGTGGCCCGCGTGCTGGAGCTGGCTGACGAGCTGCAGATCGACGCCGTGGAAGTCTACGAATCCATGAAGGGCGCGCAGGACGACGAATGAGTCCCGCCTGCTCTTTCGTGGGGGCGAGTTCATTCGCGATCGGGCTCGGTGCCTGGGTTTTCGCGGTTGAAACCGCTCCCACAGCGGCACCGGGCCTCCGCGAATCCCACCGTGCATTTGTTTAGTGCCTGATGAACCAAAGATAGAAAAAACTGGATTTTAAGCACCCATCGTGGCGTGCGAGGCTCGTGCCATTCCATATCCAGGCCTCTTTCAATGGGTTTTCCCCCGTCGCTGATCGCACCCTCCGAGCCCCTCGCCGCACCGGCGGGGCGCGGTATTCGGTGCGAGCGTCGGTGGCCGGGCCAGCCCAGCGTCTCCCTTCCCCTCGAACTGGCCTTCTGGGCCCTCTGGCACTGCCGCCACGCGCGCCCGCCGGACGCTGCTCCCTTCTGATTCCGGACCGGCCACCCTCCTGGCCGCCGTCCGTCACGCGACGACCCGCTCCCGAACGCACGCCTGCACAGTGTTTGCATGGCCTTGCCCGGGATCATCACGTGCGCCCGATGCGGCGCTGAAGAGAGCCAGATGAAATTCGCCACAGAGCAGGAAGCCCGAGACTTTCTCGACCAGAACCCCGATATCGACGCCTTCGAGCTGTTCATCCTCGACGCCAATGGCGTGCCACGGGGCAAGCTGCTGCACCGTGACGAGCTGCTCGCCGTGTACCAGAGCGGCCGGCCGCTGCCGAGCACCATTCTCGGCCTCACCCTCAATGGCGACGATGTGGAGAACTCCGGCCTGGTCTGGGACGTGGGCGACATCGACTGCCGCGCCTACCCGCTGGCCGGCAGCCTGGTGCGCATGCCCTGGCGTCGCATGCCCACCGCCGCCGTACAGGTCAGCATGCACCCGAGCGAAGGCATGCCCGCCGCCATCGCCGACCCGCGCCACGTGCTGATCGAGGTGATCGAGCGCCTCAAGGCCGACGGCTTCCACCCCGTGATGGCCTGTGAGCTGGAGTTCTACCTGCTGGACCAGAAGCCCGATGCCCAGGGCCGCCCGCAACCGGCGCTGGACGGCGACGGTCGTCGCCCGCGCACCACCCAGGTCTACGGCCTGCGCGAGCTGGAACAGATCGAGCCCTTCCTCGCCGACCTCTATGCCGCCTGCAAGGCCCAGGGCATTCCCGCCCGCACCGCCATTTCCGAATACGCGCCCGGCCAGGTGGAGATCACCCTGGAACACGGCGACGCGCTGGAGGCCATGGACCAGGCCGTGCGCTACAAGCGCCTGGTCAAGGGCGTGGCCAATGCCCATGGCATGCAGGCCTGTTTCATGGCCAAGCCCTTCGATCACCTGGCCGGCACCGGCATGCACATGCATGTCAGCCTGGCCGACACCGAGGGCCGCAACCTGTTCGCCAGCGAAGACCCGGCCGGCACCCCGCAGCTGCGCCTGGCCGTGGGCGGCATGCTCGCCTCGCTGCTCGATTCGCTGCTGCTGTTCTGCCCCAACGCCAACTCCTACCGCCGCTTCCAGGCCAACAGCTACGCGCCGCTGGCGCCGACCTGGGGTGTGGACAACCGCACCGTCAGCCTGCGCGTGCCCGGTGGCCCGGCCTACACCCGCCACATCGAACACCGCATCTGCGGGGCCGACGCCAACCCCTACCTCGCGGCGGCCGCCATCCTCGCCGCCATCCATCGCGGCATCCGCGACGAGATCGACCCGGGCGAACCGATCGAGGGCAACGGTTATGCACAGGCCAAGGAGCTGCTGCCGACCGACTGGCTGACCGCGCTGCAGGCCCTGGAGAACTCCGGCTGGGCCCGCGAGGCCCTGGGCGCGGAGTTCCTCGGCGTCTACCTCGCGGTGAAGCGCGCCGAGTACCGCCAGTTCATGGCCGAGGTCGGCGAGCAGGACTGGCGCTGGTACCTGAACCAGGCCTGATCCCGCGGCAGCGCCCGGCCCGTCGTCCCTGCGAGTGCAGGGACCCGGTAAACAGATTCGTACGGAGAGGGCCCCCGAGGGCCTCGCAGGAAACCAAGATGAACGTCGCACTGAAGACCACGCCCAGCGCCGAGCGCTGCGCCTCCTACTACACCGCCACCCTCAATGCCGAAACCGACTACCCCACCCTGCAGGGCACGGTGGAGGCCGACGTGGTGATCATCGGCGGCGGCTTCACCGGTGTCGCCACCGCCGTCGAGCTGGCCGAGCGCGGCCTCAAGGTCGCCCTGGTGGAAGCGAAGAAGATCGGCTGGGGCGCCACCGGCCGCAATGGCGGCCAGGTCACCGGCAGCCTCTCGGGCGACGGCGCCATGCGCAAGCAGATGCGCAAGCGCCTGGGGGCGGAGGTGGACGACTTCATCTGGCACCTGCGCTGGCGCGGCCACGCGATCATCAAGAGCCGGGTGGAGAAGTACGGCATCGCCTGCGACCTCAAGCACGGCCACCTGCATGCGGCGATGAAGCCCGCCCATATCGACGAGCTGCGCGAATCCTTCGAGGAGGCCCAGCGCCGGGGCATGGGCGACGACGTGACCCTGCTCGACGCCGCCGGCGTGCGCCAGCACCTGGAGAGCGACCTGTACTTGGGCGCGCTGAAGAACACCCGCAACATGCACCTGCACCCGCTCAACCTGTGCATCGGCGAGGCCCGCGCGGCCGAGAGCCTGGGGGCGATGATCTTCGAGCACTCCGAGGTGCTGGAGATCATCCACGGCGAGCGCCCGGCGGTGGTCACCGCCCAGGGCCGCATCAACGCCCGCCAGGTGCTGCTGGCCGGCGACGTCTATCACAAGCTGGAACCGAAGAAGCTCAAGGGCATGATCTTCCCGGCCATGGGCGGCATCGTCACCACCCGCCCGCTGGGCGAGCTGGCGGAGCGCATCAACCCCCAGGACCTGGCCGTCTACGACTGCCGCTTCGTGCTCGACTACTACCGCCTCACCGCCGACAAGCGGCTGCTGCTGGGGGGTGGCGCCAACTACTCCGGGCGTGACTCGCGGGACATCGCCGGCGAGCTGCGCCCGGCCATCGAACGCACCTTCCCCGCGCTCAAGGGCATCGAGATCGACTACCAGTGGAGCTGCGCCATGGGCATCGTCATCAACCGCATCCCGCAGCTGGGCAAGCTCTCGCCCAACGTCTGGTACTGCCAGGGCTACTCCGGCCACGGCATCGCCACCACCCACATCATGGGCGAGATCATGGCCCAGGCCATGACCGGCAGCCTCGGCCACTACGACACCTTCGCCGACTGCTCGCACATCAAGGTCCCCATGGGCGACGTGTTCGGCAACCCGATGCTCGCCGTGGGCATGTGGTACTACCAGATGCTGGAAAAACTCCGCTAAAGCCCCGTAGCCCGGGCTTCAGCCCGGGAGCCCGTGCCGCCCGCATGGGATTCGCCGAGCTCATCCCATCCTGCGGGGACTCTGCGTGCTCCCTGTGGGAGCGGTTTCAACCGCCAAGTTTGGTGGCGCCTGGCTTGGCCGCGAATGAATTCGCTCCCACTGGGCACGATGGTCTGTAGCCGGGTTGGGTGGACGTCGCTTTTACGTCCACCATCCGTGTTGCGGTTGGCCCCGACGGTGGACCGATGAAGCGCGGTCCACCCTACGCCCGGCAAGGGCCGCCGACGCTGTTTGTGGGAGCGGTTTGAACCGTGAAGTTTGGTGGCGCCTGGCTTGATCGCGAATGAATTCGCTCCCACAGGGCACGGTAACTGTAGGGGCCAATTCATTCGCCAAGGAGCGCGCAGCGCTCCCTTCGCCCCTGCGATCTACCCCCGCTGCGCCTTGAGGAACAGCGAGAACAGCTCCGACTGCGACTTGATCCCGAGCTTGGCGTAGATGTGCTTGCGGTGGACCTTCACCGTCTCCGCCGAGATGGCCAGCTTGCGCGCCACTTCCTTGCTGGAGCAGCCGCTGAGCATCAGCCGGGCGACCTCCAGTTCGCGGGCGGTGAGGGCGCTTTCCACCTGCTGGCCCACCTGTTCCAGCTGCACCGCCCAGTTCGGCGCCGGTTGCGGGGTGCTGGCCAGGCGTTCGGCCTCGAAGGCCAGGCGCTGGCGCATCAGACCCACCACCCAGGGTTCCACCAGGCTCAGCAGCGCGATCTGCTCGGGGGTGAAGGCCTGGCGCGAGCCGAGGGACAGGCACAGGGTGCGCCCGCCCTCCAGCGGTACGTTGAACTGCAACTCGTCGGTCACCACGTTGAGGCGGTGGTAGCGCTGGTAGTAGTCGGTCTGCCCGAAGCATTCCGGCGCCACGTCTGCCAGGCGCAGCAGGCCGCCACGGTTGCTTTCGCGGCTGTGGATGTAGAAGGGGTCCAGCAGGTAGAGGCCGTCCAGGTAGTCCTGGAACAGCAGGTCCGGCTCGCCGTCCTCGCCCGGGCATTCGGCGAACACCTGGGGCCGGCCTTCGCTGAACAGCAGCGCCACCCAACTGTCATGGGGCACGTACTGGCCGAGGGTGCGCACTAGCGCCACCCAGAAACCCGGGGCGTCCAGCGACTCGATCAGTTGCCCCACCGAGCGGTGCCAGGCGATGTCCTGCAGGCTCAACGTCATGCTTCTACCCCTGATGGGTTACCACGCGGGCGTGATTTCACCGAAGGCGCCGGCGGTTTCATACTGCGCGAACACCGGGACCGACGCAGCGCGCATTCTGACCGGTTTGCGCCAGCAGGTCTCGTACAACGACAAGAAACAGGAGTCCCCATGAAGGTCGAACTCGTCCAGCTCACCGGTCGTGACGGCGATACCGCCCACAACCTCGCCGCTGCCCTGGAAGCCATCGCCGCCTGCGCCGCCGACACCGACCTGGTGGTGTTCCCGGAGACCCACCTGATGGGCTTCCCCACCGCCGAGAACATCGCCACCGTCGCCGAACCGCTGGATGGCCCCACCGTCCAGGCCGTGCAGCGCGCCGCCCGCGAGCGCGACGTCGCCGTGGCCATCGGCATCGCCGAGAACGATGCCGACACCTACTACAACACCACGCTGCTGATCACCCCCGAAGGCATCGCCCTGACGTACCGCAAGACCCACCTGTGGGCCTCCGACCGCGGCATCTTCACCCCCGGCGACCGCTACGCCACCTGCCTGTACAAGGGCGTGCGCGTGGGCCTGCTGATCTGCTTCGACATCGAATTCCCCGAGAGCGCGCGCGCCCTCGGCCAGCTCGGCGCCGAGCTGATCATCGTCACCAACGGCAACATGGACCCCTACGGCCCCACCCACCGCACCGCCATCATGGGCCGCGCCATGGAGAACCAGGCCTTCGCCGTGATGGTGAACCGCGTGGGCGAGGGCGATGGCGACCTGGTGTTCGCCGGCGGTAGCGCCGTGGTCGACCCCTTCGGCCGCCTGCTGCTGGAGGCCGGACGCGAGGAGTGCCGGCAGATCATCGAGCTGGACCTCGGCCAGATCGCCGCCGCCCGCAGCGACTACCGCTACCTGGATGACCGCCGCATGGTGCTGCCGGGCGAGATGCGCGAGCACGCCGACGGCCGCCGCGAGCTGCTGATCCCCTGATCCCGATTCGACGGGCGCCCCGAGGCGCCCGCGTAGCCGCGTCCCCAGGGACGCGGTCGCTCCACCTTCGCCGACTTCGGCTCTGCCATAACAATCAACAATTCGGAGTAGCAGTAATGGCTCGTCTTCAGCGCACCTTGTCGCTGGGGTCCGTGGTGCTGTTCGGCATCGCGTACATGACCCCGATCATCGTCCTCGGCACCTTCGGCATCCTCGCCGACGTCACCCAGGGCCTGGTGCCCGCCGCCTACGTGGCCGCGTCCCTGGCCATGCTGTTCACCGCGCTGAGCTACGCGCGGATGGCCGCCGCCTTCCCGGTGGCCGGCTCGGCCTACACCTATGTGCGCAAATCCATCAGCCCCAAGCTGGGCTTCCTCGCCGGCTGGGCGGTGCTGCTGGACTACCTGTTCCTGCCCATGGCCATCTGGCTGATCGGCGCGGCCTACCTGCACTCGGCCTTCCCCGATGTGCCCCAGGCGCTCTGGGTGCTGGCCTTCATCGGCGTCACCACGGCCATCAACGTGGCCGGGCTGAAGCTGGCCAAGACCGTCAACGGTGCGCTGATGCTGGTGCAGTTCCTGGTACTGCTGGCCTTCGTCGCGCTCTGCGTGCACTACGTGCTGGGCGATGCGAGCAAGCCGCTGTGGTCCCTGGCGCCCTTCGTCGGCGAGGGCCTGAACCTGCCGCTGGTGATGAGCGGCGCGGCCATCGCCTGCTACTCCTTCCTCGGCTTCGATGCGGTGAGCACCCTCACCGAAGAGACCCGTGACCCGCGCCGGACCATTCCCAGGGCGATCCTGCTGATCACTCTGGTCGGCGGCCTGATCTTCATCGCCACGTCCTACTTCGTGCAGCTGGCGCACCCCTCCATCGAGTTCCAGAGCGCGGATTCGGCGGCCTACGAGATCGCCCGCAACATCGGCGGCGATATGTTCGTCTCGGTGTTCCTCATCGGCCTGATCGTCGGCCAGTTCACCTCGGGCCTCTCCGCCCAGGCCAGCGCCTCGCGCCTGCTGTTCGCCATGGGCCGCGACGGCGTGCTGCCGCAATCCCTGTTCGGCCGCCTGAGCGAGCGCTTCGGCACCCCGGTGGGCAGCATCGTACTGTGCGGCGTGGTGGCCCTGCTGGCGCTGGAGATGGACGTGACCACCTCCACCTCCTTCATCAACTTCGGCGCCTTCCTGGCCTTCAGCCTGGTGAACCTCTCGGTGATCTTCCACTACTGGCTGCGCAGCGATCAGCGCGGCCCGCGCGAGGCGCTGCTGTTCGTGGTCTGCCCGCTGATCGGCATGGTCTCCACCCTGTGGCTGATGATCAGCCTCGATCACCTGGCGATCATCCTCGGCCTGTCCTGGCTGGCCCTGGGCGTGATCTACCTCGCCTGGCTCACCGGCGGCTTCCGTCGCCAGCCGCCGGAGCTGCACTTCGAAGAGGCCTGACGGCCGCGTCGGGGAGGGCGGGCACCTGCTCGCCCGTCCCGTGGAATGGACGCCCGATCCAAGGCGGCAAAGGACGGTTTCCTGGCATAAAGTGGGCGCTCTTTTTCCCACGGTTCCGGAGCCGGCCATGGATGCCCCGCTGTTCGATTCGCTACCCGATGACGAGACCCTCTACCAGGCGCTGCTGGAGCGCGACCCGGCCTATGAGGGCTTCGCCTTCGTCGGGGTCAAGAGCACCGGGGTGTTCTGCCGCCTGACCTGCGCCGCGCGCAAGCCCAAGCGGGAGAACTCGGTGTTCTTCGGCAGCATCAAGGCCTGTGTCGAGGCGGGCTTCCGGCCCTGCCTGCGCTGCCGTCCGCTGGACCAGGTCGGCGCCCAGGAGCCGCTGGTCAAGGAACTCATCGCTCTGCTGGAGCAGGACCAGGAGCGGCGCTGGCTGGAAGGCGACCTCGTCGCCCTCGGCCACGACCCGTCCACGGTGCGCCGTGCCTTCAAACGCCACTTCGGCGTGACCTTCCTGGAGATGGCTCGCCTGCGCCGCATCGGCCAGGGCCTGGCGCAGCTGTCCGCCGGTGCACGGGTGGTGGACGCCCAGGTGACCGCCAGCTTCGATTCCGACAGTGGTTTCCGCAGCGCTTTCACCCGCCTGCTGGGCGAGCCGCCGTCGCAACTGCGCGGGCGCGAGCTGCTCAAGGCCGACTGGCTGGAAACGCCCCTGGGCGTGATGCTGGCGGTGGCGGACGCGCATTCCCTGCACCTGCTGGAGTTCTTCGACCGACCGGCCTTGGCCAACGAATTGAAGAACCTGCAGAAACTCACCGGCACCCGTATCGGCTTCGGCCGCTTCGCCCCCATCGACCAGATCGAGGCGGAGCTTTCGCGCTACTTCGCCGGCGAACCGGTGGTCTTCGCCACACCTTTGGCGATGGGCGCCTCGGCCTTCACCCGCAGCGTGTGGCAGGCCCTGCGCGAGATTCCCTTCGGCGTCACCTGCAGCTACGCCGACCTGGCCCGCGCCATCGGCTCGCCCTCGTCGGTACGCGCCGTCGCCCGCGCCAACGGCACCAACCAGATCGCTATCGTCATTCCCTGCCACCGCATCATCGGCTCCGACGGTTCCCTCACCGGCTACGGCGGCGGGCTGTGGCGCAAGCGCTGGCTGATCGAGCACGAGCGGCGCATGGGCAGGGAGTCGTTGTAGGAGCGAATTCGTTCGCGATGGGGTTCTCAGCGGTCCGGATACCTGTCGGCAGTCCTGCGGCCTGCTTTCGCGAATGAATTCGCTCCCACGGGTCGGCACATGCTTCCTCGTAGGAGCGAGCTCTGCTCGCGAAGCCCTTGGCAGTGCTGCGCGCCGCTGGGCGAATGAATTCGCCCCTACAGGGGACGTGCCAGGTGAAACCCGCGTGGCGTGCACGCGGGTTTGGGTGGGGGAGGGTCAGGCCGGGTTGGTCTGGCCGATGGTGCTGCGGGGCTCGGCCTGGGCATCCGGTTCGCCATTGTCCCGCTCGGCGGTGGACAGCTCGCTGGCGCGGTGCCCGGTGATGCGCAGCAGGGCCAGGGTGCAGACCAGGGACACCACCGCATAGAGCGCCGAGGCGATGGCCACGCCGACGATGCTGCCGGTGGAGTTGAGGATCCACTGGGCCAGCAGCGGGGTGCCGCCGCCCACCAGCAGGGAGCACAGCTGGTAGGCCAGCGACAGGCCGGAGTAGCGCACCCGGGTGGGGAAGGCGCGGGCCAGGATGCCGCCGATGGCGCCGTAGAACATGGCGTGGGGGATGGTCGCCAGGCACATGCCGACGGCGGCGATCCAGTACACGTTGGTCTCCACGGTGAAGAACATCGCCGGCATCAGGATGAACTCCGGCAGCACCATGATCGCCACCGCCTTGCGCATGTCGATGCGGGTGGTCAGCAGCGCGCCGAGTGGCTGGCTGATGAACTGCACCACCAGCGCGATGACGATGATGCTGAGGAAGGTGCTCTGGCTGTAGCCCAGGGTCTTGGTGGCCCAGGACAGGGCGAAGGTGCTCTTGAAGTAGGTGACGTGGATCACCGGCAGCGTCCCCGCGCCCAGCAGCACTACCAGCCAGTGCTTGCGCAGCACTTCGAGGATCGGCAGCTTGGCGGTCTTCTTCTCGCGCATCAGCCGCTGCATGTCCGCCGACTCCTCCAGGGTCAGGCGGATCACCATGCCGACGATCACCAGCGCCGCCGAAAGCAGGAAGGGAATGCGCCAGCCCCATTGCAGGAAGTCCGGCATGGGCAGGCTGCTCAGGGCGAAGAAGGCCAGGGTCGCCAGCAGGTTGCCGGTGGGCGAGCCCTGCTGGGCGAAGGCGGCGTAGAGGATGCCCTTGCCCTTGGGCGCGCTCTCGCTGGCGATGAGGATGGCACCACCCCATTCGCCGCCGACGGCGATGCCCTGGATCACCCGCAGGCACACCAGCGTCACCGGCGCCCAGATGCCGATCTGTGCATAGGTGGGCAGCAGGCCGATGCCGGTGGTGGCCAGGCCCATCATCACCAGGGTGATCACCAGGGTGGTCTTGCGGCCGATGCGGTCGCCCAGGTGGCCGAAGATGATGCCGCCCAGGGGCCGGGCGATGAAGCCTGACCAGAGCGTGGCGAAGGACAGCAGGGTGGCGACGCCCGGGTCCATGTCGGCGGGGAAGAACACCTTGCCGAACACCAGCGCGGCGGCCAGGCCGTAGATGTAGAAGTCGTACCACTCGATGGTGGTGCCGATGAAGGAAGCGATGCCCGCCTTGCGGGCCTTGCGATGCTGTTCCCGTTCGTCCGGGTGCAGGGCGTGGTTCATGGACTCCACCTCTCTTGTTGTTTTTATCTGGCGAACCAGCGACCACCCCGCCGACAGAGGCAAGGGGCGTGACGGGGCGGGCTGGCGCGTGGCTTGAGACTCGAGTCGAGCCGGAGTCTAGGAGCGCGGGCGGCAAATCAATAGTCGTTTGTTCTTATGGCGCGATAACGGAATCCGTATCGTCGCCCGCCAGTTGCCGTTGCAGGCGTGCGAGGAAGGCGTGTGCCGCCTCGGGGGCGTTCTCCTCGCCGAGCAGGACATGGATTTCCGACAGTGCGCCTTCCTGCTCCAGGGGGACGCCGACGACGCCCGGCCAGGCGCGGCACAGGGACGCCGGCAACAGCGCGACGCCCATGCCCTGCGCCACCATGGCGACTATGGTCTGCCACAGCCGGGCTTCATGGCGGATCTGCGGGCTGAAGCCGGCCCCGACGCAGCAGGCGATGATCAGGTCGTGGTAGTGCGGCGCCGCCGGGCGCGGGAAGAGGATGAACGGATCCTCGCGCAGCTCGGCCAGGTCGATGCGCTCGGCACCCGCCAGGGGGTGCCCGGGCGGCAGGCAGCAGAGGAAGGGTTCGGCCAGCAGTGCCTCGGAGCGCAGCCCTGCCGCCAGGGGGCCGCGATGGATGAAGCCGATGTCGATCTGCCCGCGCTGCAGCGCCAGGGCCTGCTCGGCGCTGTTCATCTCCTGCAGCACCACCTCCATGCCCGGGTGCTCCGCCTCGAAGCCGCGCACCGCCGCCGGCAGGCCGCGATAGAGCATCGAGCTGACGAACCCCACGCGCAGCCGGCCCAGCGCCCCCTGGGCCGAGCGCAACGTCAGGCGCCGTGCCTGCTCGGCCTGTTGCAGCAGGCTGCGGGCCTCCTCCAGCAGCACCTGGCCGGGGGCGGTGAGCTTCACCGATTTGTTGGTGCGCGCCAGCAGTTGCACGCCCAACTGTTCCTCCAGCTTCTTGATGTCGAAGGAGAGCGCCGGCTGAGAGATGAACAGGCGCGCGGCGGCACGGCCGAAGTGCAGTTCCTCGGCGACGGCGATGAAGTAGCGAAGCTGCTTGAGGTCCATCCGGTGCTCCCTTCAACGATATTATTTTCTTATCGTATGGGCTTTTTATTCTATTGGATACTTATCGTAGGGCTTCCTAGTCTCGGCGCACGACACGAAGGAGTGACGCCATGAACGCCCTGATCGAACGCCCCGTCATCGACGAACTGAACATCCCCGACAGCAGCGGGATGAACCTGTTCGACGTCGACCCCGAGCTCGCCCGCCTGCTGTCCCTCTACCTGCCGCCGGCGGTGCTGGCGCCCTGGCTGCCGCGCCTGCAGGCGCTTGGCGCACGCGCCGGCGGCGAGCTGGACGCGCTGGCGCTCTCGGCGGACAAGAACCCGCCGGTGCTGGCCAGCCGCACCCGGCGCGGTGAGGACCACCAGCGCATCCTCAAGCACCCCGACTACGTGGCCCTGGAGCGGGTGGCCTACGCCGAGCTGGGCCTGGCCTCCATGAGCCATGTGGCCGACGGCCCGCCGCCGCTGGTCAAGTACGCGCTGACCTACCTGTTCGTGCAGGCCGAGTTCGGCCTCTGCTGCCCGGTGAGCATGACCGACTCCCTCACCCGCACCCTGCGCAAGTACGGCGCCCCGGAGCTGGTGGAGCGCTACCTGCCGAGCCTCACCTCGCGGGACTTCGACAGCCTCTACCAGGGCGCCATGTTCATGACCGAGCAGGCCGCCGGCTCCGACGTGGCGCGCACCCGCACCGTGGCGCGGCAGAAGGACGGGACCTGGACCCTGCACGGTGACAAGTGGTTCTGCTCCAACCCCGACGCCGACCTCGCCATGGTGCTCGCCCGGCCCGAGGACGCCCCCGAGGGCATGGCCGGGGTCAGCCTGTTCCTGTTGCCCAAGCACCGGCCCGATGGCAGCCGCAACGCGTACCGCATCGTGCGCCTGAAGGACAAGCTCGGCACCCGCTCCATGGCCAGCGGCGAGATCACCCTGGAAGGCGCCACCGCCTACCTGATCGGCGAGGTGGGGCGCGGCTTCCAGCAGATGGCCGACATGGTCAACATGTCGCGCCTGTCCAACGGCGTGCGGGCCGCCGGGCTGATGCGCCGGGGGCTCAACGAGGCGCTGTTCGTCGCCCGCCAGCGCCAGGCCTTCGGCAAGCGCCTGGTGGACATGCCGCTGATGCAGCGCCAACTGCTCAAGCTGATGCTGCCCGCCGAGCAGGCGCGTTCCCTGTTCATGCAGATCGCCACCCTGCTGCCCCGTGCCGATGCCGGTGACCGCGAGGCGCAGCAGTGCGTGCGCATCCTCACCCCGCTGATCAAGTTCCGCGCCTGCCGCGATGCCCGCCGTGCCACCGGCGACGCCATGGAGGTGCGCGGCGGCGTCGGCTACATCGAGGAATGGAGCGACGCACGCCTGGTGCGCGACGCCCACCTGGGTTCGATCTGGGAGGGCACCAGCAACATCGTGGCGCTGGACATCGCCCGCGCCGTGACCCGCGAAGGCGCTCTGGAGCCGCTGCAGCGCCACCTGCTGAACCTGCTGGGCGAGGCGGCCTTGCCCAAGCCCGTCGACGGCCTGCTGCGGGACTGCCTGGCCCGCACCGTGGCCGCCATGACGCAGGTCGCCGAGGAGCGTCGTCACCAGCAGGTGCGCCAGGCCGGCAGCGCCCTCTACCACGTCGCCAGCGCCGTATTCATGGCCTGGGAAGCCTCGCGCCTGGCCCCCGACCACCGCCGCCTGGCCCTGGCCCTGCTGGTATTGCGCCACCGTGTGCTGCCCCGCGACCCGCTGGCGCTGGAGGCCGAGGAAGCGAGCGATGCGCTGCTGCCGCGCCTGCTGGAAGAAGGGCCGCTGGACCTGGACGACGCCCTGGCCCTGCTGCCCCACTGACATCCGCTCGAAGAGACCGAAAACAATGACGACGAGCATTCCCCAGGGCGCCTTGCACGGCATCCGCGTTCTCGACCTCAGCCGTGTCCTGGGCGGCCCCTACTGCTCCCAGGCCCTGGCCGACCATGGCGCCGAGGTGATCAAGCTGGAACCCCCGGCTGGTGACGAGACCCGGGGCTGGGGCCCGCCCTTCGAGGGCGACACCGCCTCGTACTTCCGTGGCATCAACCGCAACAAGAAGGGGCTGGTGGTGGACCTCGCCCAGCCCGAGGGCCGCCAGCTGCTGCTGCGCCTGCTGGAGGGCGCCGACGTGCTGCTGGAGAACTTCAAGCCCGGCACCCTGGAGCGTTGGGGCCTGGGCTACGAAGCGGTGCTGGCCGAGCGCTTCCCCCGGCTGATCCACTGCGCGGTCTCCGGCTTCGGCGCCGGCGGGCCGCTCGGCGGGCTGCCCGGCTACGACGCGGCGATCCAGGCCATGGCCGGGCTGATGAGCGTGAACGGCGAGGCCGACGGCGGGCCTCTGCGGGTCGGCCTGCCGGTGGTGGACATGGTCACCGGGCTCAACGCCCTGGCCGGCATCCTCCTCGCGCTGCACGAGCGGCAGCGCAGCGGGCGCGGGCAGTCCGTGGACATCACCCTCTACGACTGCGGCCTGTCGCTCCTGCACCCGCACCTGCCCAACTACTTCGGCTCGGGCCGGGTGACCTCGCGCAGCGGCAACGCCCACCCCAACATCGCCCCCTACGACAGCTACCGCACCGGCGGCGAGCCGATCTTCCTCGCCGTGGGCAACGACCGGCAGTTCGCCCGGCTCTGCGAGCACCTGGGCGCCGAGGCCCTGCTGGACGACCCGCGCTTCGCCGACAACGGCAGCCGCTCGGTGCACCGCCAGGCGCTGAAGGCGGCACTCGAAGGCCATCTCGCCAGCCACGACGGCCCGCCCCTGGCCGAGGCGCTGATCCGCCTGGGCGTGCCTTGCGGCGCGGTGGCCACGGTGGACCAGGCGATCGCCCATCCGCACACCCGCCACCGGGAAATGCTGGTGGCGCTGGGTGATTACCGCGGTATCGCCTCGCCGGTGAAGCTCTCGCGCACCCCGGCGCAGTACCGCAGCCCGCCACCGGGTCTGGGCCAGCACAGCCGCGAGCTGCTCGAGGGCCTCGGCCTGGACGCCGGTCAGGTCGACGACCTGATCCAACGCGGAATCGTGCGCGGCTGACGCACCTCCCGCTTCCCCGCAGACAGAACACAACGGAGATCGTCATGACGGTCCATGAAGAACGCTTTTGCCCGGAGCCGCCGCTGCGGCTCGAACACCCCGGCGCCGGCATCGTCCTGCTCACCCTCGATCGACCGGCGCTGCGCAATGCCCTGGACCTGGAGTTGCGTCGCACCCTGGCCGAGACGGTGCAGGGGCTGGACGAGGACCCGTCGGTGCGGGTCATCGTCATCAGCGGCGGCCCCACGGTGTTCGCCGCCGGAGCGGACCTCGGCGAACTGGTGGAAGCCGGCCCGCTGCAGGTCCAGCAACGGCGCGTGGAGCACTACTGGCAGGCCCTGGCGCAATGCCGCAAGCCGATCATCGCGGCGGTCAACGGCCTGGCCCTGGGTGGCGGCTGCGAGCTGGCCCTCCATGCCGACCTGATCGTCGCCGGCGCCACGGCGCGCTTTGGCCAGCCCGAGGTGCGCCTGGGCATCATGCCCGGCGCCGGCGGCACCCAGCGCCTGGTGCGCGCGGTGGGCAAGTACCAGGCCCTGCGCCTGCTGCTGACCGGCTGCCTGGTGGGGGCCGAGGAAGCCCTGGCGATGGGCCTGGCCAGCGAGGTGGCGGAGGAGGACGCACTGCCCCGCGCGCTGGCGCTGGCCGGGGAGATCGCCCGCCTGCCGGCGCTGGCCGTGGCGCAGATCAAGGCGGTGGTCCGTGATGGCGCCGACCTGCCCCTGGAAAGCGCGTTGCTGCTCGAGCGCCAGGCGTTCCAGTTGCTGTTCGACAGCCATGACCAGAAGGAGGGCATGCGCGCCTTTCTCGAGAAGCGCGAGCCGGAGTACCAAGGCCGATGAACGGGTTCGAGATCACCCGGCTCGGTGTGGTCGGCTGCGGCGCCATGGGCCAGGGCATCGCCCAGCTGGCGGCCAGCGCGGGCTTGCAGGTGCGCCTGCATGACGCACGTCCTGGCGCGTCGGCACAGGCCCGGGAACGCATCGTCGCCGCGCTGGAGAAACAGCGGGACAAGGGCCGGGTCAGTGATACCCGCCTGGAGCAGGCCAGGGCCGCACTGCGGCCGGTGGAAACGCTGCAGGACCTGGTCGGGTGCCAGTTGGTGGTCGAGGCGATAGTCGAGGACCTGCCCGCCAAGCAGGCGCTGTTCCGCCAGTTGGAGGTGCTGCTGGAGGGCGAGGCGATTCTCGCCAGCAACACCTCGTCGCTGTCGATCACCGCCATCGCCTCGGCCTGCGACAACCCCGGGCGGGTCGCCGGGCTGCACTTCTTCAACCCCGTGCCGCGCATGCGCCTGGTGGAGGTCATCCCCGGCCTGGCGACCCGTGGGACCGTCGTCGAACGCCTGCTGGCGCTGGTGCGGCAGCTGGGACACGAGCCGGTGCGGGCGCGGGACTCGCCGGGCTTCCTGGTCAACCACGCGGGCCGGGCCTATGGCACCGAAGCGTTGCGCATCCTCGCCGAGGGCGTGACCGGGCCCGCCGAGGTGGACGCCTTGTTGCGCGATGGCGCGGGCTTCCCCATGGGGCCTTTCGAGCTGATGGACCTGGTGGGGCTGGATGTCGGCGTGCCGGTGATGGAATCCATCTACCGGCAGTTCTACGAGGAGCCGCGCTACCGCCCGCACCCGCTGCTGCGCCAGCGCCTGGCCGCCGGCTATCTGGGACGCAAGAGCGGGCACGGTTTCCATCGCTATCCGGCGGTTGCCGAGCCGGTTCCGCAACCGTGTGCCATCGGCCCGCGGATGCCGGTGTGGCTGGGGCTGGACGAGGGCTTCGACGCCGCGATATTGCGCCCCTGGCTGAGCGGACTGGGCGCGGAGCTGGAGGAGGGCGCGCGGCCTTCCGCCGAAGCGCTCTGCCTGCTCGCGCCCCTGGGCCTGGATGCCACCGAGGCGGTGCTGCACTTCGAGCTCGACCCCACGCGCGTGGTGGCCTTCGACGCCCTGGCGGAACTGGCCTCGCACCGCTGCCTGATGCCCACGCCCGCCACCCGGGCGGACTGCCTTGGAGCCGCGCGGGCATTGTTCACGGCCGATGGCGCCAGGGTCACGGTGATCCGCGACAGCGCGGGCTTCGTGGTCCAGCGCACCCTGGCCGGCATCGTCAACCTGGCCTGCGACATCGCCCAGCAAGGCATCGCCGCACCCACCGATATCGACCTGGCCGTGCGCCTGGGCCTCGGTTATCCACAGGGCCCGCTGGCCTGGGGCGATCACCTGGGGCCAGCGCGGGTGCTGTCGATCCTCCAGCGCCTGCATGCCCTCAGCGGTGATCCGCGCTACCGCCCCAGCCCCTGGCTGCGCCGTCGCGCGCGGCTGGGCCTGTCCCTCCTGCATGCCGATCCATCTTTCCAGGGAGAACGCTGATGCTCGATGCCTATATCCATGGCGGCCTGCGCACGCCCTTCGGCCGCCACAGCGGTGCCCTGGTCCAGGTCCGCCCGGATGACCTGGCCGGCGGCCTGCTGTTGCCGGTGATGACTGCTTCGCGCGCGCCTGGCGCTGACCGCCTGCCGCACCCTGCAACGCAAGAACCTGCGCTACGCCGTGGTCAGCCTCTGTGTGGGGCTGGGCCAGGGCGTGGCCGTGGTCCTGGAGCGCACCTGAGCGCTTCGTGATGGAGGGCGCGCCAGCCGGCGCGCCCGAGCCTTGGAGAGCACCATGCATAACAACAAGAAACACCCCGCTGCACTTATTGCCCTGCTGCTGGGCGGCGCGGCCCCCTGGGCCCTGGCCGCCGATGGTTTCATCGAGGGCTCCAGCGCCACCCTGCAGATGCGCAACTTCTACATGAACCGCGATTTCCGTGAGGGCGCGGGCGACTCGCTGCACGAGGAATGGGCCCAGGGCTTCCTCCTCGACTACCGCTCCGGCTACACCACAGGCACCGTCGGTTTCGGCCTCGACGCCATGGGGCGCCTGGGGCTGAAGCTGGATTCCGGCAAGGGCCGCGCCGGCACCGGGTTGCTGGCGGTGCAGGACGATGGCCGCGCCGCCGACGACTACGGCCGGATCGACGGCACCCTCAAGGCGCGGGTGTCGCGCAGCGAGCTGAAGCTCGGCGCGCTGGTGCCCAGGCTGCCCACCCTGCAGCCGAACAATGGCCGGCTGTTCCCGCAGACCTTCCATGGCGGCCTCGTAGAATCCCGCGAATGGGAGGGCCTGGGCTTCACCCTGGCGCGGCTGGACGAGGTGAGCCAGCGCAACGAGGGCGGGCGCAGCGACCTGGCCCTGTACAACCGCAACAAGCGTTTCACCGCCGGGCCCCGTGCCGGGCATCTGGATCTGGCCGGCGTCGATTGGGAGGCGCGCCCCGGCTGGGTGCTGAGCTATCACCACGCCGAACTGGAGGACATCTACCGCCAGGACTTCTTCGGCCTCAAGGGCCGCGTGCCCCTGGGCGAGGACCGCCTGGAGCTGGACCTGCGCCTGTTCGACAGCCGCGATGCCGGCACCGGCTGGCGCCGCGAGATCGACAACCGCTCCATCGGTGGCCTGATCACCTACCGTCGCCACGATGGCCATGCACTGGGCCTGGGTCTGCAGCGCATGAGTGGTCGTACCGCCTTCCCCTATGTGCAGGGGGCCGACGCCTACCTGGTGAACTTCGGCCAGTACTACGACTTCGCCGAGCGTGGCGAGCGCTCCTGGCAACTGCGCTACGACTACGATTTCGCTGCCCTTGGCGTGCCGGGCCTGTCGCTGATGACCCGCTATTTCAAGGCCCGGGATGGTGAACTGGGTGACGGTCGCTCGGTGGACGGATGGGAGCGCGACACCGACATCAAGTATGTGGTGCAGAGCGGCCCGCTCAAGGACCTGGGGCTGACCTGGCGCAACGCCGTCTACCGCACCAGCGTGGGCCGGGGCGTGGACGAGAACCGGGTGATCCTGAGCTACAGCCTGGCGTTGTTCTGAGCGGCTGTTGCCTCCCGGGCTGAAGCCCGGGCAAGGTGCAGGCCGGGGATGTCGTGGGAGCGAATTCATTCGCGAAAGCAGGCCGGAGGATTGCCTGTCGGTTCTTGGCGCTGGAGAGGGCCATCGCGAATGAATTCGCTCCCACAGGGCTGGCAAGTGCCACCTGGTAGGAGCGAGCTCTGCTTGCGAAGCCCTTGGCGGCGCTGTGCACCGCTTGGCGACTGAAGTCGCCCCTACAGGGTTGTGCTTGTGGGGGGCGGGTGAAGCCTGCGGCTCTTTCGCGAATGAATTCGCCCCCACAGGACTGGCATGTGCCACCTGGTAGGAGCGAGCTCTGCTCGCGAAGCCCTTGGCGGCGCTGCGCACCGCTTGGCGACTGAAGTCGCCCCTACAGGGTTGTGCTTGTGGGGGTGGGGCGGGTGAAGCCTGCGGCTCCTTCGCGTATGAATTCGCTCCCACAGGACTGGCATGTGCCGCCTGGTAGGAGCGAGCTCTGCTCGCGAAGCCCTTGGCGGTGCTGTGCACCGCTTGGCGACTGAAGTCGCCCCTACAGGGTTGTGTTTGTGGGGGGGGGGTGAAGCCTGCGGCTCCTTCGCGAATGAATTCGCCCCCACGGGTTGGGTGGGTAGGTGCCGCACCGTTGGGCGAATGAGTTCGCCCAACGGGGGCTTTAGCGTGCGGCGCTGACGCCTTCGAGGGTGGCGAAGGAGGTGTCCTTGGCGGTGAGGAGGAAGTCGCGCATGAAGGGGGCGTCGAGCATGTCCGAGCGGATGGCGGCATGGAGGGTGGCGTAGAGGGATTTCTCGCCGAGGCGCTTGGCGGTGACGTAGCCGCGCGAGCTGTATTCGTGCAGGGCCCAGTTGGGCAGGCAGCACACGCCACGGCCGCTGGCGACCAGTTGCATCATCATCACCGTGAGTTCCGAGGTGCGCACCTGGGCGGGTTCGATGTCGGCGGGTTCGAGGAAGCGGGTGAAGATGTCCAGGCGGTCGCGCTCCACCGGGTAGGTGATCAGGGTTTCCGTCTCCAGGTCCTCGGGCACCACATGGGGCCTGCTCGCGAGAGGGTGCTGGTTGGCCACGGCCAGCAGGGCTTCATAGGTGAACAACGGCACGTAGGTGATGCCGGGCAGGTCGACGGGGTCGGCGGTCACCACCAGGTCGAGGTCGCCCCGGGCCAGGGCCGGCAGCGGGGCGAAGGAGAAGCCCGAGGCCAGGTCCAGCTCCACTTCCGGCCAGGCGTCGCGGAACTGGTCGATGGTCGGCATCAGCCACTGGAAGCAGCTGTGGCATTCGATGGCCATGTGCAGGCGACCGGCAGTGCCGCCGGCCAGCCGCGCGATGTCGCGCTCGGCGGCACGCAGCTGCGGCAGCAGCGAGTCGGCCAGTTGCAGCAGGCGCAGGCCGGCGCTGGTGAAGCGCACCGGCTTGGTCTTGCGCACGAACAGCTGCATGCCGAGGCGCTCCTCCAGCTCCTTGAACTGGTGGGAGAGGGCCGATTGGGTGAGGTGCAGGCGCTCGGCGGCCTCCACCAGGCTGTCGGCTTCGCGCAGGGCGTGCAGGGTCTTGAGATGGCGCAGTTCCAGCATGATGGCGGCTCTATGAATGAAATTCGTGGCAGGCGGAAGGAAGTTGAGTCTCCCTCATGGATGGGCGGCTGTCGAGAGGCGCCTGGCGGTGCGCGCAGGGCATGAAAAAGGCGGCCCTGGGGCCGCCTTGCGTCCGGGCCGGGATCAACCGCGATAGACGGGGAAGTCCGCGCACAGGGCCGCCACCTGCCTGTCGACCTGGGCCTCGACATCGGCGTCGCCGAGATGGTCGAGGATGTCGCAGATCCAGCCGGCCAGCGCGACGCTCTGCTCTTCCTTGAAGCCACGGGTGGTGATGGCCGGGGTGCCGATGCGCACGCCGGAGGTGACGAAGGGCGATTGCGGGTCGTTGGGCACGGCGTTCTTGTTCACGGTGATGCCGGCGCGGCCCAGGGCGGCGTCGGCGTCCTTGCCGGTCAGGCCCTGCTTGATCAGGCTGACCAGGAACAGGTGGTTGTCGGTGCCGCCGGAGACCACGTCGAAGCCGCGCTCGATGAACACCCCGGCCATCGCCTGGGCGTTCTTGATCACCTGCGCCTGGTAGGTCTTGAAGCCGGGCTCCAGTGCCTCCTTGAAGCACACCGCCTTGCCGGCGATGACGTGCATCAGCGGGCCGCCCTGGGCGCCGGGGAACACGGCGGAGTTGAGCTTCTTCTCGATCTCCTCGTTCTTGCGCGCGAGGATCAGGCCGCCGCGCGGGCCGCGCAGGGTCTTGTGGGTGGTGGTGGTGACCACGTCGGCGTAGGGCAGCGGGTTGGGGTAGAGGCCCGCGGCGACCAGGCCGGCGACGTGGGCCATGTCGACGAACAGCAGCGCCCCGACCTTGTCGGCGATGGCGCGGAAGCGCGGGAAGTCGAGGGTCTTCGAATAGGCGGAGAAGCCGGCGACGATCATCTTCGGCTTGTGCTCGACGGCCAGGCGCTCGAGCTCGTCGTAGTCGATCAGCCCGGTGCTGGTGTCGATGCCGTACTGCACGGCGTTGTAGAGCTTGCCGGAGGACGACACCTTGGCGCCGTGGGTCAGGTGGCCGCCGTGGGCCAGGCTCATGCCGAGGATGGTGTCGCCGGCATTGATCAGCGCCAGGTAGACGGCACTGTTGGCGGAGGAGCCGGAATGCGGCTGGACGTTGGCGTAGTCGGCGCCGAACAGGGCCTTGGCGCGGTCGATGGCCAGTTGCTCGACCTTGTCGACGTATTCGCAGCCACCGTAGTAGCGCTTGCCCGGGTAGCCCTCGGCGTACTTGTTGGTCAGGCCGCTGCCCTGGGCCTGCATCACCCGCTGGCTGGTGTAGTTCTCGGAGGCGATCAGCTCGATGTGGTCTTCCTGGCGGCGCTCCTCTTCCTGCATGGCGCTGAACAGTTCGTCGTCGTAGCCCTGGATCTGGTCGTGCTTGCTGAACATGGGACGTCCTCGGTCATGGTCCTGGGGAGGGCGATAGCAAGGGTGGTGCCAGTGCCGGGAAAGCCAGGTTTATCAATGGGTTGCTCGCTGGGCCGGCCTCGCGCTGCGGCGCCGCTGTAGGGATTTCGCTACAGCCGTCCGAACCGGTGCGGCCCGGTGGCGGTCAGACTCACGGCTGCCATGGCCCGCAGCGGCTGTAGCGTTGTCGATACGCTGGAATGAAATCGCTACGAGCTGTCGGGGAGGGGCCATGCACGAGCCTGCAACGACCGTTGGGCGCCCTTCATGAAATTGTCACGGTTGTGTGGCAGTGCGAGCGAAAGGGATTCATCAGAATCGCGTTTCACTGGGGTTTTGCGTTCTGGATTTTCATCATGCGCCTTTTCATTTTTCTCGCCGCCTTGCTGTGCGGCCTGCCAGCTTTTGCCTCCGCGCGCTGCGATACGCAGGTGCCGACGGAGACCGTGCACCTGGGCGAGGTGCGCCTGGCCTACCAGAGCATCGGCGAGGAAAAGGACCCGGCCCTGCTGCTGATCATGGGGCTGGGCGGGCAGTTGATCCACTGGCCGGACGAGGTGGTGGCGGCGCTCTGCGAGCGGGGGTTCCGGGTGATCCGCTATGACAACCGTGATGTCGGCCTGTCCGCCTGGAGTCACCCTGAACCTGCCGCCAACCTGACCTACGAGGCGCTGCGCTACCGCCTGGGCTTCCCGGTGCAGGCGCCCTACAGCCTGCGTGACATGGCGGGGGACGCACTGAGCCTGATGGACGCCCTGAACATCCGCCAGGCCCATGTACTGGGCGCGAGCATGGGCGGGATGATCGCCCAGCATGTGGCCGATATCGCGCCGGAACGGGTGCTGAGCCTGACCCTTGTGATGACCAGTTCCGGCGCCCAGGGGCTGCCGGCTCCGAGCCATGCGCTGATCGCCCTGCTGGCCCGTCGCGAGGCGCCGAGCCGCGAGGTGGCGCTTGAGCAGCAGGCCGATCTTCTGGCGGCACTGGGCAGCCCGGAGGTGGCCGATGACCGTGCGCAACTGCTGCAACAGGCCGCGCGGGCCTATGACCGCGCCTTCAACCCCGAGGGGGTGCAGCGGCAGATGCTGGCGATCCTCGCCGAGCCGAGCCGGGTGGAGATGCTCAACCGCCTGAGCGTGCCGACCCTGGTGGTGCACGGCACCGCCGATCCGTTGCTGCCGGTGATGCATGGCGTGCATGTGGCGGCGCATATCAAGGGGTCGGAGCTGAAGCTGATCCCGGGCCTGGCCCACCGCTTCCAGGAGGCTTTCAAGGAGCCCCTGCTGGCGGCGGTACTGCCGCACCTGCTGGCCCACCGGCAGGTGGATGGGCACGTGGCGCAGCTGTGAGCTCATCGCTGGAGGGGGGAGAGGGGGTAGTGGGCCTAGGCTTCAGCCCGGGGAGCCTGGCGCGAAGTGGGGGATGACCGGATAATCCTGGAGCGTCCATCGGTGGGCTGAAGCCCACCCTACGGGGGTTCCGTGTCAGGCGGCGTCGGCCTTGGGGCGGTTGAGCAGGTACTGGGCGAGGCGCTCCTGCTGGCCGGGGGTCATGAACAGGCCGAGCTTGGTGCGGCGCCAGAGGATGTCGTCCAGGCCGGTGGCCCACTCCTCGCGGCACAGGTAATCCACTTCACGCGTGTACAGGCCACTGCCCAGGTGTTCGCCCAGGTCGGTGAGGTTCTGCACGCCGTCCAGCAGCGCCCAAGTGCGGCTGCCGTAGGTGCCGGCCCAGCGCCGCGCCAGGCTGTCGGGCAGCCAGCCGAAACGGTTGCACAGGGCTTCGGCCAGTTCGGCCTGGCTGTTCATCTGTTCCCCGCCGGGGAGCGGCTGGCTGGCGGTCCAGCTCGGCTTGGCGTTGGGGAAGAAGGGCGCCAGCTGGGCCAGGGCGGATTCGGCGAGCTTGCGGTAGGTGGTGAGCTTGCCGCCGAACACCGAGAGCAGCGGCGCCTCGCCCGGGTGGGCTTCCAGGGACAGGGTGTAGTCGCGGGTGACGGCGGACGGGTCGTCCGACTCGTCATCGCACAGCGGGCGGACGCCGGAGTAGGTGCGCAGGATGTCCTTCTCGCCGATCTGCTGCTTGAAGTGGCGGTTGACCACGTCCAGCAGGTAGGCGGTTTCCTCGGCGCTGATGGCCACCTTGGCCGGGTCGCCCTGGTATTCGCGGTCGGTGGTGCCGATCAGGGTGAAGCGCTCGAGGTAGGGGATGGCGAAGACGATGCGCCGATCCTCGTTCTGCAGGATGTAGGCGTGTTCACCCTCGTACAGCCTCGGCACGACGATGTGGCTGCCCTGGATCAGGCGGATGCCGTAGGGCGATTTCTGCTTGAGGTCGTCCTTGATGAACTTCGCGACCCAGGGGCCGGCGGCGTTGACCAGGGCGCGGGCGCGGATCGACAGCAGAGTGCCGTCGGCGCGCTCCAGGTGGATGTGCCACAGGCCCTTGCTGCGACGGGCGCTGACGCAGCGGGTACGGGTGTGGACATGGGCACCGTGCTCGCGGGCGGCCATGGCGTTGAGTACCACCAGGCGGGCGTCGTCGACCCAGCAGTCGGAATACTCGAAACCGCGGGCGATGTCCGCCTTCAGCGGGCTGCCGGCGCCGAACTTCAGGCCGCGGGAACCCGGCAGCTTCTCGCGCTTGCCGAGGTGGTCGTAGAGGAACAGGCCGGCGCGGATCATCCAGGCCGGACGCAGGTGCGGGCGGTGCGGCAGCACGAAGCGCATGGGGCGGACGATGTGCGGCGCCTTGGCCAGCAGCACCTCGCGCTCGGCCAGGGCCTCGCGCACCAGGCGGAATTCATAGTGCTCCAGGTAGCGCAGGCCGCCGTGGATCAGCTTGCTGCTGGCGGAGGAGGTGTGTTGGGCGAGGTCGTCCTTTTCGCAAAGGAAAACGGACAGTCCACGGCCCGCCGCATCGGCGGCGATGCCCACACCATTGATGCCGCCGCCGACGACGGCGAGGTCATAGACTTCGGAAATGGGCGATTTGCGGCTCATCGGAGGGTTCATGCGGGCACCGGAAGTCGAAAGTGAACTTTGTATGTTCGTTTCCGAAAAATGCTAGACGAATACGCATGAAATCGCCAGCCCGCCGGCGTGGTGGCCGGCGGGTGGGCGACGAAAGGGATCGGGCGGCGGGGGGCTCAGACCAGGTCGAGGTGGACCTTGTGCTCGGCCATCAGGCGGGCCAGGGCGGGGGAGGGCGCGTGGTCGGTGATCATGCGGTCGACCAGGGCGATGGAGCCCAGGCGGACCACGGCGTTGCGGCCGAACTTGCTGGAGTCAGCGGCCAGCAGGACCTGGCGGGCGTTGTCGATGATGGCCTGGGAGACGCGCACTTCCTGGTAGTCGAAATCCAGCAGGCTGCCGTCGTCGTCGATGCCGCTGATGCCGACGATGGCGAAGTCCACCTTGAACTGCTGGATGAAGTCCACCGCCGACTGGCCGACGATGCCGCCGTCGCTGCGCACCGTGCCGCCGGCCACCAGCACCTCGAAGTCCGGGCGGTCGGCCAGTTGCGCGGCCACGTGCAGGTTGTTGGTGATCACCTTCAGGCCCTTGTGGCCCAGCAGTTCCCGGGCGATGGCCTCGGTGGTGGTGCCGATGTTGATGAACAGCGAGGCGTGGTCCGGGATCAGCGCCGCCACGGCTTCGGCGATGCGCTGCTTCTCGTCGCGCATCTGTCCGGCGCGCATGGCGTAGGCGGTGTTCTGGATGCTCGACGCCTCGCTGGCGGCGCCGCCGTGGGTGCGCCGCAGCAGGCCCTGCTCGGCGAGCTGGTTGATGTCGCGGCGGATGGTCTGGGGGGTCACCGCGAAGGCCTGGGCCAGCTCGTCGATGCTGACGTAGCCGCGGTCGCGGGCGAGGTCGAGGATTTCCTGCTGGCGGGGCGCCAAGGTCATGGGAAGGGCTTCCGGATTTTTGTCGCGCATTATAGCGACGTGCTGCCGAACGGCGACTTTTCAGCTAAGGTACGCCCAATTCGCCCTCCTGTTTTCACTATCGAACATGACGCCTGCCATCGATCTGCTTAAGAAAGCCAAGGCCGAGCACAGGGTGCTCAGCTACACCCACGATCCCAAGGCGCCTTCCTATGGGCTGGAAGCGGCCGAGAAGCTCGGCCTGGACCCGGCGCGGGTGTTCAAGACGCTGCTGGCCGCCACCGAGAAAGGCGAGCTGCTGGTGGCCGTGGTGCCGGTGGCCGGGACCCTCGACCTGAAGGCGCTGGCCCATGCGGCCGGGGCCAAGAAGGCGGACATGGCGGCGGCGGACGCGGCCCAGCGCGCCACCGGCTACCTGGTGGGCGGCATCAGCCCGCTGGGGCAGAAGAAGCGCCTGCGCACCTTCATCGACGAATCGGCCTGTTCGCACCCGACCATCCATGTCAGCGCCGGCCGGCGTGGCCTGGAGGTCGAGCTGAGTGCGGACACCCTGGCCCAGCACACCCAGGCGCAGTTCGCGGCGATCGGCCGCGAGTGACGCCCCCATAACAACAAGGAAGCCTGCATATGGCCCAGTACCTACTTGCCATCGATCAGGGCACGACCAGCAGTCGTGCCATCGTCTTCAGCGCCCAGGGCCTGCCCGTTGCGCGCGCCCAGCAGGAGTTCAAGCAGTACTTCCCCAAGGACGGCTGGGTCGAGCATGACGGCGAGGAAATCTGGCTGACCACGCTCAAGGTCTGCCGCGAGGCGATCCAGAAGAGCGGGATGCCCGCGTCCGAGATCGCCGCCATCGGCATCACCAACCAGCGCGAGACCACCCTGGTGTGGGACGCCGCGACCGGCACGCCGATCCACCCGGCCATCGTCTGGCAGGACCGGCGCACCGCCGACTATTGCTCGACGATGAAGGAGGCCGGCCACGAGGACGAGGTATCGCGCCGCACCGGCCTGCTGATCGACCCCTATTTCTCCGCCACCAAGCTGCGCTGGATCCTCGACAACGTGCCGGGTGCCCGCGAACGCGCGGAGAAGGGCGAGCTGCGCTTCGGCACCGTCGACTGCTTCCTGCTGTGGCGGCTGACCGGCGGCAAGGCGCACCGCACCGACGCCACCAATGCGTCGCGGACCATGCTCTTCAACATCCACACCCAGCAGTGGGACGAGGCACTGCTCAAGCTGTTCGAGATCCCCGCCAGCCTGCTGCCCGAGGTGCTCGACAGCGCCGCCGACTTCGGTACCACCGAGGCGCCGCTGCTGGGCGCCGCGATTCCGGTGCTGGGCATGGCCGGCGACCAGCAGGCCGCGCTGATCGGCCAGGCCTGCTTCCAGCCGGGCATGGTCAAGAGCACCTACGGCACCGGCTGCTTCCTGATCCAGAACACCGGCGAGACGCCCGTCACCTCGCGCAACCGCCTGCTCACCACCGTCGGCTATCGTTTGAATGGCAAGGTCACCTACGCGGTGGAAGGCAGCATCTTCGTCGCCGGCGCGGCGGTGCAATGGCTGCGCGACGGCATCAAGCTGATCAGCCATGCCCGCGATACCGAGGCGCTGGCCGAGCAGACCGGCGATGCCTGCGGCGTCTACCTGGTGCCGGCCTTCACCGGCCTGGGCGCTCCTTACTGGGACCCGCGCGCCCGTGGCGCGATCTTCGGCCTGACCCGCGACACCGGGATCAAGGAAATCGTCACCGCCGGCCTGCAGTCGGTCTGCTACCAGACCCGCGACCTGCTCGAAGCCATGAGCCAGGATGGCGCGGCGGCGCCCAGCGCGCTGCGGGTGGACGGCGGCATGGTGGAGAACAACTGGGTGATGCAGTTCCTCGCCGATATCCTCGGCGTGGCGGTGGAGCGCCCCGAGGTCACCGAGACCACCGCCCTGGGCGCCGCCTACCTGGCGGGCCTGAAGGCGGGGCTGTACCGCGACCTCGACGAGATCGCCCGACACTGGCACCGCCAGCAGCGCTTCACCCCGCACATGGCGAGCGCGCACCGGGCCAGGCTTTACGAGGGATGGCTGGATGCCGTCCAGCGGGTACGCAGCGAGGCCAGCGAGGCGTAAGCTGCGCTCTGGAGCTGTTCGCAATACAGGGAGTTCTACGTGTATTTCAGGGATTCTTTCCGTCATCGCCGTGCGCGCGGCCTGGCCTTCGGGCTGGCCGCGTTGTTCGCCATCGGCCCCGTTCGCGCCGAAACGCTGGTCATTGCCGGCGATATCTGGTGCCCGATCAACTGCGCGCCCGGCTCGACCAAGCCGGGCATCTTCGTCGAGCTGGCGCGGGACATCTTCGCCGAGTCCGGCATCCAGGTTGAGTACCGGGTGGTCAACTGGGCGCGCGCCATCAGCGATGCCCGCACCGGCAAGCTCAACGCGGTGATCGGCGCCGGTATCCAGGACGCTCCCGATTTCCTCTACACGCCCACGGCGCCGGGTATCTCGCGCATGTGCTTCTACGTCGCCCAGGGGGCGTCCTGGCGCTACCAGGGGCTGGGTTCGCTCGCGCAGGTGCGCCTGGGCACCATCAACAGCTACAGCTATGGGCAGGAGATCGATGCCTACGTCCGCATGCACCGCGCGAAAGGCGACCGGGTGCAGGTGGTTTCGGGCGAGCAGGCTCTGGAGATGAACGTGGAGAAGGTGCGCTTCGGGCGCCTCGATGCCACGGTGGAGAACAGCTGGGTGATGGAGAACCTGCTGGCCCGCACCCGCCAGCAGGATCGCCTGCAGGCGGCGGGCTGCCGCGCCCCGGATGTGCCCATCTACCTGGCGTTTTCCCCCGCCATCGAGGCCAGCGCACGCTACAACGCCCTGTTCGAGGAGGGGCTGCAGCGCTATCGGGCTTCGGGCCGGCTGGATGCGCTGATGCGCAGCTATGGCGTGACGACGCCCTGATTGGCGGCGGGATCACGACGCCTGTCTATACTCCCGGCCATTCATCGCCAAGAAAGGGGAGCCCATGCAGCCCTCCCGACATCAGCTGTTGCGCCTGCGAAGGGTATCGCTGGCCAGCGGTGCATCGTTGTTGTTCCTGCTGTTGTGCTGGTCGGCGCACGCCGCCGGCTACCTGGGCCTGAGCCTGGGCGGCATGCTCCTGCTCACGGGCCTGGTCGGGCTCAGTTGCCTGGCGTTCCTGGCCCTGGTGCGCAGCAACCTCAACCTGCGCTTCCACGATCCCAGCCTGACGCTGCCGCTGATGAGCTGGGCGATCTGCGTGATCTTCGCCACCGCCTACCATGCCGGCGAGCTGCGCCTGCTGTTTCTGATGACGGTGCTGCTGGTGCTGATGTTCGGTACCTTCCGCCTGCAGCTGCGCGGCTTCCTGCTGGTGATCCTGCTGACCGCTGTGTGCTACGCCCTGCTCATCAGCTCGCTGGTCGCCGCGGGGCGGGAACTCGACCTGCACAGCGAGGCGATCCAGGCGGTGGAGTTCTTCGTGCTGCTGACCGGTGTCGGCCTGCTTTCGCTGGAGATGAACGGCCTGCGGCGCAGCCTGGTGCAGCGCAACAACGATCTGCGCGTGGCCCTGGAAAGCATCCAGAAGCTGGCCATCACCGATGAGCTCACCGGGCTCTACAACCGCCGGTTCACCAAGGACATCCTGACTCAGCAGAAGGCCCTGGCCGATCGTGGCGACTATGGCTTCGTGCTCTGCCTGGTGGACCTGGACTACTTCAAGAACGTCAACGATCGCTATGGCCACGGCTGCGGCGACGCGGTGCTGCGGCAATTGTCGAAGATGCTCCAGGACTCGGTGAGGGACGTGGACTTCGTCGCGCGGCTGGGCGGCGAGGAGTTCCTGTTGGTGCTTTCACGCACCAACGAGGCGGGCGCCGAGGTGATGCTGGAGCGCTTGCAGGCCAAGGTGCGCGCCGCGCACTGGGATCAATGCCCGGGCCTGAAGCTGACGCTGTCCCTCGGGGTCAGCGCCTATCGGCCCGGCGAGTCCTGGGAGGACAGCCTGCTGCGGGTCGACATGGCGCTCTATGAGGCCAAGCACAGCGGCCGCGATCAGCTCGCCGTGCTGTAGCGGCGCACGCCCGCGTCCTGCACGGCCTGGGTGGCGATGCTGCCGTTGGCGGGGAACACCACCAGGTGGTCGGCGGCCACGCGGATGCCCACGTGCTGGCCGGGCTGGTGGTCGGCATGGCTGGGGAATATGGCTTCCAGCTGGGTGCCGGTGGGCAGTTGCAGGCGGTAGAGGGTGGCGGCGCCGAGGAAGGTCTTGCCGGTCACCAGTGCCCTGAGCGTGCCATCGGGCGCCGGGACGATGTCGTCCGGGCGCAGCAGCACATCCACTGCGCTGCCTTCCGGCCAGGCGTAGGCACGGTTGCCGCTGATCACCCCGAGCTCGGTCTGGACCGTATCCGGGCAGACCTGCTGGCCACGGATGAAGTAGCCCTGGCCGACGAAGCTGGCGACGAAGGGGGTCGCCGGCTCGTGGTAGAGGTTGTAGGGGGTGTCCCACTGCTCCAGGTTGCCGTTGTTGAACACACCGACCTGGTCGCTGACCGCGAAGGCCTCTTCCTGGTCGTGGGTCACCAGCACGGCGCTGGTGCCGCGGGCCTTGAGGATATCGCGCACCTCGTGGCTGAGGCGGCGGCGCAGCTCGCCATCGAGGTTGGAGAAGGGCTCGTCGAGCAGCAGCAGCGCCGGCTCCGGCGCCAGGGCGCGGGCCAGGGACACGCGTTGCTGCTGGCCGCCGGAGAGCTCGTTGGGGTAGCGCTTGGCGAGGTGGCCGAGCTTGACCAGCTCCAGCAGCTCGCCGGTGATGCGCTGGCGCTCGGGGTGCTTGCGGATGCCGAAGGCGACGTTCTCCTCCACCGTCAGATGGGGGAACAGCGCGTAGTCCTGGAACACCATGCCGATGCGACGTTTTTCCGGGGCCAGGGTGAAGCCGGCCCTGGAGATCACCTCGCCGGCCAGCACTATCTCGCCTTCGAATACGGGCTCGAAGCCGGCGATGGCGCGCAGGGTGGTGGTCTTGCCGCATCCGGACGGCCCCAGCAGGCAACCGATGTCGCCGGCGTTGAGGTGCAGGTTGAGGTTCTGTACGACGCGCTGGTCCTGGTAGCCGCAGCTCAGGTTGCGCAGGTTTAGAAGCAGTTCGTGGCTCATGCTCGGGACGCGTGTTCGACGAGGAGTTCCAGCAGCGCCTTTTGCGCATGCAGACGGTTTTCTGCCTGGTCCCAGGCCACGGAACGCGGGTCGTCGAGCAGGTCCATGCTGATTTCCTCGCCCCGGTGCGCCGGCAGGCAGTGCATGAAGATAACCGCTTCATCGGCCAGCGCAAGCAGCGCCTGGTTCACCTGGTAGGGCTTGAACAGCGCCAGGCGCCGAGCGGTTTCCTCTTCCTGGCCCATGGAGGTCCAGACGTCGGTGCTCACCAGGTGGGCGCCGCGTACCGCTTCGCGCGGGTCACGCATCACCTGCACGCGGTCGCCGGCCTGGGCGAGGAACGCCGGGTTGGGCTCGAAGCCCTCGGGGCAGGCGACGTTGAGGCGGAAATCGAACTGGATCGCCGCTTCTATATAGGTGTTGCACATGTTGTTGCCATCGCCGATCCAGGCCACGGTCTTGCCCTGGATGGCGCCGCGGTGTTCCTGGAAGGTCTGCATGTCGGCCAGCAACTGGCAGGGGTGCAGATCGTCGGACAGGCCGTTGATCACCGGTACGCGGGAGTTGGCGGCGAATTCCACCAGCTTGCTGTGGGCGAAGGTGCGGATCATCACCGCATCGAGCATGCGCGACATGACGATGGCGCAGTCGCTGATCGGCTCGCCCCGGCCCAGCTGAGTGTCGCGGGGCGAGAGGAAGATCGCCTGGCCGCCGAGCTGGATCATGCCTGCCTCGAAGGAGAGGCGGGTGCGGGTGGAGGCCTTCTCGAAGATCATGCCCAGCACGCGGCTTTTCAGGGGCTCGTAGGGGACGCCTCGGTGGCGCAGGTCCTTCAGCTCGATGGCTCGACGGATCAGGCTGCTCAGCTCCTGGGGGGTGCAATCCATCAGGGAGAGAAAGTGCCTTGCGCTCATTGCTGACTACCTTTTTTGCCTCTGGCCGCGGGTCCTGGTCGGTTTTTTCAGGGAAAAGCAGGCGGGACCGGCGGGCTAAGCCGCACGGGGCGACGGAATAGGGGGAGGCGCGATCTTATAAGGAATTGTCGCACTCTGCCAACCAGTGCCTCGAGGGGCCCGTGCCAGAGATGTGCGTGCGTGTTCCTCGACGTCTGGTTCGAGGTTGTGGCGCAGATCATCCCGACCGATCGGCAGGGCGTGCTGCCGGATGGTGCGGACGCATTGACCGAATGCAAGGAAATTCGGCGAAAAGGCGGGGTTTGGGAAATTTCCAAGGGACAAATCAGCCTGCATGAACTTATGCGACACAGGGCGCGTTGCTAGCTTGTGCCGCCTCGAAATCACTCGGTTTCGAGGGCGGGGCCCGCTTATGGATGCTGGGCCCGGCCAGCATGTTCTGATCATGGAGATACCAATGAAGAAGTTCCTCGTACCTGCCGCCCTGGTCGTCGCTATCGCCGGTATGACCGGTTGCAGCAGCTACAACGTCAGCCAGCCGAGCTCACCGCTCAACGGCAACGTAAAGACCGGCCTGAAGGCCGATGTGGCGGTAGGCGAGCCGATCAGCGGGCAGTCCGAAGTGAACATCCTGTTCCACTTCCTGCAATTCGGCGGCGACTCCCAGTTCGCCGATGGCGTGGTCTACGGCGGTGATGCCGGTGGCAGCCTGCCTTTCGGGCCCGATCCCATCTCGGCGGTGAAATCCGCTGCCGCGTTCAAGGCCGTCAAATCCTCCGGTGCCGACCTGATCGTGGCGCCGCGCTACGAGCTCACCATCCAGGACTATTTCGTCTTCAAGAAAGTGAGCGCCAAGGTGACCGGCAACAAGGGCACCATCCAGTCCATCCGCTGACCCGCGAAGCGAATCGGCAGGCCTGATGCCTGCCGATTCATATCGTTGAATCTACTGGCCGACCGATCGATCTGCTTCCATAGTTCTGCTCTTGCGACCCGACCGGTCGTCTCGACACAAGAACATGAGGCAAGGCCATGACCAAGTCCGTCCACCACCGTGCATGCCATCTCTGCGAAGCCATCTGCGGGCTGACCATCGAAACCGAGGATCGGGAAGATGGCTCCCGGCACATCCTGTCCATCAAGGGGGATGCCCAGGACAGTTTCAGCCGTGGCCACATCTGTCCCAAGGCCGTGGCCCTTCAGGACATCCAGAACGACCCCGACCGCCTTCGCCAGCCCATGCGCCGCGCCGGCAGCGAGTGGCAACCCATCGGCTGGGACGAGGCGTTCGCACTGGTGGCGGAGCGCATGGCCGACATCCAGGCGCGCCACGGCAATAACGCAGTGGCCGTGTACCAGGGCAACCCGAGCGTGCACAACTATGGGTTGATGACCCATAGCAACTACTTCCTGGGCCTGCTGAAGACCCGCAGCCGCTTCTCCGCCACCTCCGTGGACCAGTTGCCCCACCACCTGGTGAGCCAGCAGATGTACGGCCACGGCCTGCTGATCCCCATCCCCGACATCGACCACACCGATTTCATGCTGATCCTCGGCGGCAACCCGCTGGCGTCCAACGGCAGCATCATGACCGTGCCCGACGTGGAGAAGCGCCTGAAGGCCATCAAGGCGCGCGGCGGCCGCCTGGTGGTGGTGGACCCGCGTCGCAGCGAGACGGCCGCCATCGCCGACCAGCACCTGTTCGTGCGGCCGGGGCAGGATGCAGCGCTGCTGCTGGCATTGCTCAACACCCTGTTCGAAGAGGGGCTTGGCCGTCCGACGCACCTGGCGGTCGACGGGCTGGACGAGGTTCGCCGTGCCATCGCCGCGTTCACCGCCGAGGCCATGGGCCCGCGTTGCGGCATCGATCCCGCCGCCATCCGCCAGCTGGCGCGTGACTTCGCCGCTGCCGGGAGCGCCGTCTGCTACGGGCGCATGGGGGTTTCCACCCAGGCCTTCGGCAGCCTTTGCCAGTGGCTGATCCAGGTGATCAACCTGGTCACCGGCAACGTCGACAGCGTCGGCGGCGTGCTCTGCACGGAGCCGGCCGTGGACCTGGTCGCAACCACTTCGGGCGGTCATTTCAACCGTTGGCAGAGTCGCGTCTCCGGGCTGCCGGAGTACGGTGGCGAGCTGCCCGTCTCGGCCCTGGCCGAGGAGATGCTGACCCCGGGCGAGGGACAGGTCCGCGCGTTGGTGACGGTCGCCGGCAATCCGGTGCTGTCCACCCCCAACGGGCGACGCCTCGAACAGGCCCTCGACGGGCTGGAGTTCATGCTCAGCATCGACCTCTACATCAACGAGACGACGCGCTACGCCGACCTGATCCTGCCGCCCACCGCGCCGCTGGAACATGATCACTACGACACCACCTTCAACCTCTTCGCCGTGCGTAACGTCACCCGCTTCAACGAGCCGGTGCTGGCCAAGCCGCAGGGTGCATTGCATGACTGGGAGATCTTCGTCGGACTGGCCAAGGCGTTCGCGGCGCGTACCGGCGTGGAGCTGAAGCCGACCCTGGAGCCCAGGCAGATGATCGACATGGGCCTGCGCTTCGGCCCCTATGGCGATCGTTCCGAGCACAAGCTGTCCGTGCAGCGCCTGGGCGAGTTCCCCCACGGACTGGACCTGGGCGCGCTCAAGCCCAACCTGGCGGGTCGCCTGAAAACGACCGACAAGCGCGTGGTCGCAGCCCCCTCGATCTTCCTCGACGACCTGGCCCGCTTCGCCACGCAGGCCGCGCCCGAGGAAGGCGGGCTGGTGCTGATCGGCCGGCGTCACGTACGCAGCAACAATTCCTGGATGCACAACTACCACCGGCTGGTGAAGGGCAAGCCGCGTCACCAGTTGCTGATGAACCCGGGCGACCTGGAGCGTCGTGGGCTGGTCGATGGTCAGCGGGTGAAGGTGCGGTCGCGGGTCGGGATGATCGAGGTCGAGGTGGCGGCCAGCGAGGAGATGATGGCTGGCGTCGTCAGCCTGCCCCACGGCTGGGGACATGCGCGCCCGGGCGTGATGATGGGCATCGCCAGCGAGCAGCCGGGGGCCAGTGCCAACGACCTGACCGACGAGCGGTATCTGGATGTGGTCTCCGGCAACGCCGCGCTCAATGGCGTGCCGGTGGAGGTGGTGGCGGCCTGAATGTCGCGGGGCAAGTCCGAGCGTTGAGCTCGGACTTCCGTTACAATGCCGCCATCCTGCCGACCGACGAGTCGGAACGTTCAGCCGAGGTAGCCATGGATATCATCGAAACCATCAAAGAGCAGATCGCCAACAACACCGTACTGCTGTACATGAAAGGCTCGCCGAATGCGCCCCAGTGCGGCTTCTCGGCACGTGCCGCTCAGGTCGTCATGGGCTGTGGCGAGAAATTCGCCTACGTCGACATCCTGCAGAACCCGGAAATCCGCGCCAACCTGCCCACCTACGCCAACTGGCCGACCTTCCCCCAGCTGTGGGTGAATGGCGAACTGGTCGGCGGCAGCGACATCCTCGCCGAGATGTTCGAGAAGGGTGAGCTGCAGCAGCTGATCAAGGACGCGGTGAGCAAGAAAGCCAGCGCCTGATTCCTCGCTGCAAAAGAAAAGCCCCGCCGATGCGGGGCTTTTTCATGTCCGGACGTCTTACTCGTCCATCTGCGACTGCAGGTAGTTCTCCAGGCCGACCTTCTCGATCAGACCCAGCTGGGTCTCCAGCCAGTCGACGTGCTCTTCCTCGGACTCGAGGATGTCTTCCAGCAGTTCGCGGCTGCCGTAGTCACCGACGCTCTCGCAGTAGGCGATGGCGGCTTTCAGGTCGGGGATGGCGTTCAGCTCCAGCTTCAGGTCGCTGGCGAGCATTTCCTTGGTGTTCTCGCCGATCATCAGCTTGCCCAGGTCCTGCAGGTTGGGAATGCCTTCCAGGAAGAGGATGCGCTTGATGAGCTTGTCGGCGTGCTTCATCTCGTCGATGGACTCGTGGTACTCGTGCTTGCCGAGTTTCTCCAGGCCCCAGTCCTCGTACATGCGCGCGTGCAGGAAATATTGGTTGATGGCCACAAGTTCGTTGCCGAGGATCTTGTTGAGATGCTGGATGACTTTCTTGTCGCCTTTCATGTGGAGTCCTGCCGTGCAAATGGGTGTAAGTGGTCGAATTTTATCCAGTTGCCCGGCAAAGTCAACGTAAGTTATTGATATGTAAGATAATTTGAATGTGAATAAGAATGTTTAGATTCCGCGTCTTGGCGCTAACTGTTTGAATTGCAGGCATAAAAAAACCGGACGCCAGGTCCGGTTCTTCAAAACTTGTTCAACTCACGCAGGCACGAAACTCGCGGGGTAGGCGAGGGACGCCTGGCTGCTCCGTACGTCCGAGAGGGTTTCACGCACGACCTGCTTGGCGAGGCAGGCGCACTTGCCGCATTGGGTGCCGACGCCGAGGGTCTCGCGGACCTCGCGGTAGCTGCAGCAGCCTTCATAGATCGCGTCACGAATGTGGCCGTCAGTGACACCTTGGCAGAGACAGACGTACATGGGTGGGCTCAATGCTCGGTTGTGGGCTTGATGGAAAGCGATACTAATCAGAATGAGAATGATTGTCAAAGTCCGTCCGTCAGGCCCCGTCCCAGAGCGCTTCCGAGGGGGCGGCCGGTTCCAGGCCGATAGCACGAGGACGCAGCGTCTTGCTGCTCGGTGTCGAGAGGGGTCGAATCCAGGCAAAAGAAAACCCGGCATCGGCCGGGCTTCCTTATATAGAGGGTGTTGGAGCAGGGACGTCAGTCGTCGTCTTCCATCCAGCCGCCCATCTCCTTCCAGCGGTTGACGATGCCGCAGAACAGCTCGGCGGTCTTCTCGGTGTCGTAGCGCGCGGAGTGGGCTTCGCGGCCGTCGAATTCGATGCCGGCCACCTGGCAGGCTTTCGCCAGTACGGTCTGGCCGTAGGCGAGGCCCGCGAGGGTCGCGGTGTCGAAGCTGGAGAAGGGGTGGAAGGGGTTGCGCTTGATCCCGGTGCGGTTCACCGCCGCGTTGAGGAAGCCCAGGTCGAAGCTGCTGTTGTGCCCCACGAGGATGGCACGCTTGCAGCCGCTCGCCTTGATCGACTTGCGCAGGCCCCGGAAGATTTCGTTCAGCGCGTGCTCCTCGCTAACCGCCATGCGCAGCGGGTGGTCGAGCTTGATGCCGGTGAACTCCAGCGCCGCCTGTTCGATGTTGGCGCCCTCGAAGGGCTCGACGCGGAAGAAGTGGGTGTGATCCGGGTAGAGGAACCCCTGTTCGTCCATGGCGATGGTGGTCGCCGCGATCTCCAGCAGGGCGTCGGTGGCCGCATTGAAGCCGCCGGTCTCGACATCCACCACCACCGGCAGGTAACCGCGGAAGCGGGCGGCCATCGGGTGGCGGGGACCTTGCGGCAGGCTGCCGTCGAGTTCTTCGTCGTACAGGTCTTCGCTCACGCGTTGTCCTCCAGCAGGCGCCAGCGCAGCGTCTCGCCAGCGCGCAGCGGGATCACGGTCTGCTCGCCGAGCGGCAGGCTCGCAGGGGCGGTCCATTCTTCACGGACCAGGGTGATGGTGTCGGTGTTGCGCGGCAGGCCGTAGAAGTCCGGGCCGTTCTTGCTGGCGAAGGCTTCCAGCTTGTCCAGCGCGTTGCGCTGTTCGAAGGCTTCGGCATAGAGCTCGATGGCGGCGTAGGCGGTGTAGCAGCCGGCGCAACCGCAGGCCGCTTCCTTCGCGTGCTTGGCATGCGGTGCCGAGTCGGTGCCGAGGAAGAAGCGCTCGCCGCCACCGGTGGCCGCGTCCAGCAGGGCTTCCTGGTGCACGTTGCGCTTGAGGATCGGCAGGCAATAGAAGTGCGGGCGGATGCCGCCGACGAGCATGTGGTTGCGGTTGTACAGCAGGTGGTGGGCGGTGATGGTGGCACCGACGTTGGCCGAGGCCGACTCCACGAACTGCACGGCATCGCGGGTGGTGATGTGTTCGAAGACCACCTTCAGGGTCGGGAAGCGCTCGACCACGCGACGCAGGTGCTCATCGATGAAGACCTTCTCGCGGTCGAACACGTCGATTTCGCTGCGGGTGACCTCGCCGTGCACCAGCAGCAGCATGCCGACTTCGGCCATGGCTTCCAGGGCCGGGAAGATCGTGTCGATGCGGGTCACGCCCGAATCCGAGTTGGTGGTCGCGCCGGCCGGGTAGAGCTTGGCGGCATGCACGAAGCCGGAAGCCTTGGCCGCACGGATGTCCTCGGGGCTGGTGCGATCGGTGAGGTAGAGCACCATCAGCGGCTCGAAGCGGCTGCCGGCCGGGCGTGCGGCGAGGATGCGCTGGCGATAGCCGTCGGCCTCTTCGGCGTTGCGCACCGGTGGCACCAGGTTGGGCATGATGATGGCGCGGCCAAAGGTGCGCGCGGCATCGGCGACTGTGTGGGACAGCACGGCACCATCGCGCAGATGGATGTGCCAGTCGTCGGGGCGCAGCAAGGTCAAACGGTCGGACATGGGGGGGCTTCCAGGCGGGCAAAACTCGTCGTGCATGCTACCGGAAAAGCTTTTTCGGGGCACGCGGGGCTTGTGTTTCAGGGCGTCGGCGGCTTTTCACGATGTGACGGGGGAGGGCGCCATGGCTGGCCTTCTCCTACGAGGGCGTGCGTCGAATCCACTCAAGTTTTAACCGACGCCACCGATAGCCCTGGGGAGTGCAGAAATTTCCCCGTGGAGCCCGCCGCCGTGCGCCAGCGCTATGTCGCCCTGCTCAGCCTGTTCGCCAGCCTTCCGGCCATGGCCATTACCTTCCAGACGCGCCTGGAGAAGGCCGAATGGACGGTCGAGGGGGACAAGTTCGAATGCCGCCTGTCGCAACCGATCACCGATTTCGGCAGCGGCGAGTTCGTACGTCGCGCGGGAGAACAGGTGACGTTCCGCATCAAGGCCCGCGAGCGCTGGCTGGGCGCAGGCTCCGCCACCCTGCTGGCCGCCGCCGCGCCCTGGCAGCCCGGACGCGGCGACATCAACCTCGGCGCGGTCAGTGTCGGCAATGGCGATGTGCCCTTCAACAGTTCCCAGCTCCAGGGCGGGCGCCTGCTCGCCGGCCTGCTGGAAGGGCGCAGCCCGCTGGTGCGCCACCGCACCCTGCAGGGGGGCGATGCCATCGAGGTGCGCCTGTTGCCGGTGAAGTTCAACAAGGCCTACAACGACTACCTCGCCTGCACGACCAAGCTGCTGCCGGTCAACTTCGACCAGATCAAGAACGCCCAGGTCGGCTTCGCCGGCGGCGGCACGGCGCTGGACGAGATGGCGCGGGCCCGGCTGGAGATCATCCTCGACTACCTGAAGGCCGATCCCAGCGTCAATCACCTCGAAATCGACGGCCATTCCGACAACGCCGGCAACCGCCTGACCAACCGCGACCTGTCGCGCCGCCGCGCCCTGGCCGTGTACGACTACTTCAAGGCCAACGGCATTCCCGAGTCGCACATGGTCATGCGCTTCCACGGCGAGCGCTACCCGTTGGTGCCCAACAACAACGAAGCCAACCGCGCGAAGAACCGCCGCGTCACCCTCAGCCTGTCCCGCGAGGCCGAGGCCCCTCCTGCCGAAGCCCCCGCAGCCGCTCCCGCACCGATCATCCCCGAGGCCGACAAGGCCACCCAGGGCGCTGCTTCCTGATCCTGCCCGGGTCGATTGGACGAAAGAATCTGTCGCTTGGTCGTCATTGCCTGTCGCGCCACTGTAATTTGGCCGCCAGGGTCAGTAGAATCACGGGTTTTTCGTACAACCCCGTGGAGTTGATGGCATGGCGGACGTGAAGAAGGTTGTCCTGGCGTATTCCGGTGGCCTGGACACCTCGGTAATCCTCAAGTGGCTGCAAGACACCTATAACTGCGAAGTGGTGACCTTCACCGCCGACCTCGGTCAGGGCGAAGAGGTCGAACCGGCCCGCGCCAAGGCCCAGGCCATGGGCGTCAAGGAAATCTACATCGACGACCTGCGCGAAGAATTCGTCCGCGACTTCGTCTTCCCGATGTTCCGCGCCAACACCATCTACGAAGGCGAGTACCTGCTGGGTACCTCCATCGCCCGCCCGCTGATCGCCAAGCGCCTGATCGAGATCGCCAACGAGACCGGCGCCGACGCCATCTCCCATGGCGCCACCGGCAAGGGCAACGACCAGGTCCGCTTCGAGCTGGGCGCCTACGCGCTGAAGCCGGGCGTGAAGGTGATCGCCCCCTGGCGCGAGTGGGACCTGCTGTCCCGCGAGAAGCTGATGGACTATGCCGAGAAGCACGCCATCCCGATCGAGCGCCATGGCAAGAAGAAGTCCCCGTACTCCATGGACGCCAACCTGCTGCACATCTCCTATGAAGGCGGCGTGCTGGAAGACACCTGGACCGAGCACGAAGAGGACATGTGGAAGTGGACCAAGTCGCCGGAAGCGGCGCCGGACACCCCCACCTACATCGAGCTCACCTACCGCGCCGGTGACATCGTCGCCATCGACGGCAAGGACATGACCCCGGCCCAGGTGCTGACCGAGCTGAACCGCATCGGCGGCGAGAACGGCATCGGCCGCCTCGACATCGTCGAGAACCGCTACGTCGGCATGAAGTCCCGTGGCTGCTACGAGACCCCCGGCGGCACCATCATGCTGCGCGCCCACCGCGCCATCGAGTCCATCACCCTGGACCGCGAAGTGGCCCACCTGAAAGACGAGCTGATGCCCAAGTACGCCAGCCTGATCTACACCGGCTACTGGTGGAGCCCCGAGCGCCTGATGCTGCAGCAGATGATCGACGCCTCCCAGAGCAACGTGAACGGCGTCGTGCGCCTGAAGCTCTACAAGGGCAACGTCATCGTGGTTGGCCGCAAGTCCGACGACTCGCTGTTCGACGCCAACATCGCGACCTTCGAGGAAGACGGCGGCGCCTACAACCAGGCGGACGCGGCGGGCTTCATCAAGCTCAACGCCCTGCGCATGCGCATCGCCGCCGGCAAGGGTCGCAAGCTGTTCTGATAAGCTGAGCGCCCGTGCCAACGGAACCCCGGCCACGAGCCGGGGTTCTGCTTTTATAAGCCCCGATCGGGCAACGAAGAGGAATCCCTGATGAGACTGCTGCATACCATGCTGCGCGTCGGCGACATGGACAAATCCATCGCCTTCTACACCGAAGTCCTGGGCATGACCCTGCTGCGTCGCAAGGACTACCCGGACGGCCAGTTCACCCTGGCCTTCGTCGGCTACGGCAACGAAGCCGAGAACAGCGTCATCGAGCTGACCTACAACTGGGGCGTGGACACGTACGAGCTGGGCACCGGCTACGGCCATATCGCCCTGGAAGTGGCCGATGTCTACAAGGCCTGCGAAGACATCCGCGCCCGTGGCGGCAAGATCACCCGCGAGCCGGGTCCGATGAAGCACGGCACCAGCATCCTGGCCTTCGTCGAAGACCCGGACGGCTACAAGATCGAACTGCTCTCGCCCTCGCGCAACGACTGAGCCGCCAGAGCCTGAAAAGCCCCGCCGATGCGGGGCTTTTTTTGTCTGCAGGTTGGGCCCAGGCGCGAAGCCCAACGCGTCCATGTTCGGCCCCCGGCGTTGGGCCTCGCAGGCCCGGCGCCAACCTGCGGGATGTGAAACCCGACCAACAAAAAGCCCCGCATCGGCGGGGCTTTCGGGCGGCTTCACAGATCAGAAGTCGAAATCGTAATCGGACAACTGCTTCTGCAGGCGGCGCTCTTCCAGGTAGTTGTCGATGATGCGGCGCTTGGTCAGGTTGGTCTTGGCAACTTCGACGGGAGTTTCGCCTTCATCGCTGTCTTCGGCGACGAAGTCTTCCTCGGTCTCGATCTCTTCTTTGCCTGTGCTCATACGGTCACTCCACGATGCGGGGCGCTATTGGCGCACCTTATAGCGACAAAGCCGGAGCCGGTAAAAAAGATTTTTTCAATCGAAACATTGGACGATTCAATGAAGCTTCAATCGTCCGAGGTTTTCGCCTTGTATTCGCACAGATCCTCGATCCGGCACGCGCCGCAGCGCGGCTTGCGGGCCACGCAGACGTAGCGGCCATGCAGGATCAGCCAGTGGTGGGCGTCGAGCAGGTAATCCCTTGGTACGAATTTGAGCAGCTTCTTCTCCACCTCCAGCACGTTCTTGCCGGGGGCGATGCCGGTGCGGTTGCTGACGCGGAAGATGTGCGTGTCCACCGCCATGGCCAACTGGCGGAAGGCCGTGTTGAGCACCACGTTGGCGGTCTTGCGACCGACGCCGGGCAGGGCCTCCAGCGCCTCGCGCTCCTGCGGCACCTGGCTGCCATGCTTCTCGACGAGGATGCGGCAGGTCTCGATGACGTTCTTCGCCTTGCTGTTGTAGAGGCCGATGGTCTTGATGTACTCCGACAGCCCCTCCACACCCAGCGCATGAATGGCTTCCGGCGTGTTGGCCACCGGGAACAGTTTGGCCGTGGCCTTGTTCACCCCGACATCGGTGGCCTGGGCGGAGAGGATCACCGCGATCAGCAGTTCGAAGGGCGAGGAATAGGCCAGCTCGGTCTTGGGCTCGGGGTTGTCCTCATGCAGGCGGCGGAAGATTTCCAGGCGTTTGGCGGCATTCATGGTCGAGGGCTTCTGATTAGGGTTTGAGGCGCGCGAGCGCCAGGAGCAGGCCGAGGAGGATAAGGCCTCCCGGTGCCGAGGCGAAGAGCGGCAGGCCATCGCCCGCGGCCTGCCAGTGCAGGGCTCCGAGGCCCAGCCACTCGCCATGGGCCAGCAGGCTGGCATGGCCGAGCAGTTCCCGCAGCGCGCCCAGTGCCAGGGCGAACGACGCGAACACCAGCCCCTGGCGCAGGCCCGTGCCAGGGCCGGCCGGCTCGTGCGCCACCAGCAGCAGGCAGGGCAACGCCAGCAAGGCGAGGAAGGGGCCGAGCGCGCGCAGCAGTTCGAACGCTGCGGCCTGCATCAGCAACTGTGCGGCGCCTATCAGCGCGCCGGCGAGCAGCGAGGCGCCGAGCCACAGGGCGCGCCCCTGGAGCAGCCGGCGCAGGGTGGGCAGCGCCGCGCCGAACAACGTCAGCAGCGGCAGGGCGACCAGGGTGATGCCCAGCGCCTTGACCAGCAGGTCGCTGGTGCCCAGCAGCGGCGCCAGGCCGAGCAGCGGCAGGGGGCTCACGGGCTTCATGGCGCCGCTCCCAGCAAGTGCTCGCGATGGCTGTCGAAGTAGCGCAACCCCTGCTGGGTCGCGGCGAGCACGGCACGCGAGGTGAGGGTGGCACCGGCGATCTGGTCGAACCCGCCGCCATCGGCCCTGACCCGCCATTCCCCGGGCCGGTTGCCGAGCGAGACGCCGTCCAGGCTCGCCAGCCAGGGGCTGCGTGAGGGTTCGATGCGATCGCCGATACCGGCGGTCTCGCGGTGCTCCAGCACCTTGCTGCGCAACAGGCGGCCGTCCGGGGCGATGGCCAGCAGCAGGCGGATCGGGCCTTCGTACCCTTGCCCCGTGACGGGCAGGAGCAGCGCCACCACCTGGCCCTCACGGCGGGCCCGCCACGCCGAGCCGGGCGCCGGGCGGCCCAGGGCTTCGGCATCCGGGAGGGCGACGGGCTCGCGCAAGGGGTGATTGTCATAGCTGCCGGGCGGCAGCAGGTCGAGCAGCGCGCGCTCCTCGGCCGCCTGGCGCGCCTCGTCGATGCGCGGGGCGAGGCCCAGCTGCAGGGCGACCAGCAGGGCGGTTCCCGCCAGCGCCAGGGCCAGCAGCGTCACCAGGGCGCGGCCGTTCATCGGCGTTCGCTCCATGCCGCCAGGCGTTCCAGTGTCGGCACCAGCAGGTTCATGGCCAGTACCGCGAAGGCCAGCCCGTCCGGGTAGCCGCCCCAGGTGCGGATCGCATAGACCAGCAGGCCGACGCCGACACCGAACAGCAGGCGCGCACGGTCGCTGGAGGGGCCGGAGACCGGCTCGGTGACGATGAAGAAGGCGCCGAGCATGGTGGCGCCGGAGAACAGGTGCAGCAGCGGCGAGCCGTTGGAGTCCGAGCCGCTGCCGTTCCAGCACAGCAGCGCCATGACGAACAGTGCGGCGAGCAGGCCCACGGGCGCGTGCCAGCGGATCACCCGCTGCTGCAGCAGCAACAGGCCGCCCGCGAGGAAGGCCAGGTTGACCCACTCGACACCGCGCCCGCCGACACCCCCGAAGGCATTGTGGCTGGCGAACAGCTCGTCGATGGTCAGGCGGTCGTTGTGGCGCAGGCTGTCCAGCACCGTGGCCTGGCTCCAGCCGTCCACCAGGCCGTCGCCGATGCCGAACACCTGTTGCGCTGCGGCCCAGAACCCGTGGACATGACCCGAGGCGGGCCAGTGGGTGAACTGTGCGGGGAAGGCCAGCAGGGCGAGGGCGAAACCGAGCATCGCCGGGTTGAAGGGGTTGTGGCCGAAGCCGCCGAACAGCGACTTGCCGAGCAGGATGGCGCTCGCGCTTGCACACAGCGCCAGCCACCAGGGCGCGTAGGGCGGCAGCGCCAGCGCCAGCAGCACGGCGGTGACCAGGGCGCCGCCCTCGGCCAGGGGCGCCAGGCCGAACAAGGCGTCGGTCGGGGCGATGCGCTGGTTGCGCAGGTGCCGGACCAGCGCCTCGCAGGCCAGCGCCGTGGGGATGGCGATGGCCAGTTGCACCAGGGGGCCGCAGCCGTATTGCCAGAGCAGTGCGAACAGGCCCGGCAGGCAGGCCAGCAACACCAGGCGCATGCCTGGGCGCGGGACGAAGCCGGGCTGCTCGGTCATGATGCCGCGTGCCCGTCGAGCTGCGCCTGGGCGCGCTCCAGACGTTCACGGGCGCGGGTCAGTGCCTGTTCGTCAACGGGCTGGCGACGTTCCAGCTTGCTCACCTCGGCGCGGGCCATGGCCAGCTCGGTCTTCAGGGCGCGCAGGGCCGGGTCGATGGGGTTCTTGTCGATGCGTTGCAGGTCCGGCGGGGTCTTGCCGCTGGCGTCCTCGGCGGCGTGCAATGCCTGCTCGGCATCGGCCAGGGCCTGGCGCAGGGGGGCCAGCTCCGTTTCGGTGGCGCCCCGCGCCTCGGCGCTGCGCAGTTCGGCGCGGCGGCTGACCAGGGCGACCTTCGCCTGCTTCAGCGCGGCCATGCCCGGCGTGGGGGCGGCGGCGGCCTGGGCGCCCTGCAGGCGATCCAGCTCGGCTTCGGCCTGGGTCACGACGCCGCGCAGCTCCTCCAGTTGGGTACGTTGCTCCGGCGTCGGCTCATCGCCGAAGGCCTTCTCCGCCTTGGCCAGCTGGGTGCGGCCCATGGCGGCGGCGATCTTGGCCTTCTTGTAGGCGGCTTCGTCGAAGGCCGCCACCGGTGCCTGGTTGGCGGCCTCCAGCGCGGCCTGTGCCCTGGCGTTGGCGACGCGCAGCGCTTGCACCTGGGCGGCGATGTCGGAGGTGCCGTAGACCTCCAGCTGCTTCTCGGCCTTGGCCAGGGCGACCCGGGCCTGCGCGGCCTCGATCTTCAGGCGTTTCTGCAGGTCGGTCTGGGTGCCGGCGGCGGCCTTCTGTGCCTTGACCCGCTCGATGGCGGCCTGCACCGGGTCCGGGGTGGCCGCGGCCTGCTGCCGCGCCTGTGCCTGGGCAGCCCTGGCGGCACGGGCTTCGCGCTCGGCCAGGCGGCGGGCTTCGTCACGGGCGAGGCGGCGGTTGCGTTGTTCGTAGCGGCGGCGGAACTGGTCGGCGTGCTGGCGCTGCAGGCTGGCAGCGGGCTCCGCCAGGGGCAGGATGTCGATGCAGTCGACCGGGCAAGGGGCGACGCACAGCTCGCAGCCGGTGCATTCGTCGGCGATCACCGTATGCATCTGCTTGGCGGCACCGACGATGGCGTCCACCGGGCAGGCCTGGATGCACTTGGTGCAGCCGATGCACTCGGCCTCGCGGATGAACGCCAGCTGTGGCGGCACCGGACCGCCGGGCGCCTCCAGGGGCAGGGCCGGCACCTGCAGCAGTTCGGCCAGGGCGATGATGGTGGTATTGCCACCGGGCGGGCACTTGTTGATCGACTCGCCCCGGGCCATGCCTTCGGCGTAGGGCTTGCAGCCGGGGTGGCCGCATTTTCCGCATTGGGTCTGCGGCAGCAGGGCATCGATGCGCTCGACCAGCGCGGCCTGGTTCATGCCGCCACCATGCCGTTGAAGCCGAGCAGGGCGACGCCCATCAGCCCGGCGCAGACGAGCATCACCGGCAGGCCGCGGAAGGGCGCGGGCACGTCGGCCGCCTCCACGCGCTGCAACAGGTCGTCGAACAGGCGCAGGGCGACCCAAAAGCCGATACCACCGCCGATGCCCAGGCCGAGGGCGCTGGTGAAATCACCGGCAGCGGCCAGCAACATGGCGCCCAGTGCCGCGCCGTTGCCCAGCAGCAGGGGCAGCAGGCCGTCGCGGGGCAGGCGCGGCGCTACGCGGGCGAGCAGGGCGAGGCTCGCCCAGGCCAGCGGCAGCAGGGCGGGGATGAACAGGGCGATGCCCAGGTAGCCGAGGCCCAGGGGCGCGAGCAGCCGGTCCAGCGCCCAGGCCAGCGGCGTGGCGAGTGCCAGCAGCAGGCCGCCGGCCAGCGCCAGGCTGCGGCTGCGGGGCTGGCGCAGGGCGTCGGTGCCCAGGGGCAGGACGAGAATCAGGTTGTTGACCAGCGCTGCGCCGAGCAGGGCGAGGATGAAATCAGTCATGGTCAGGGGCGTCGGGTCTATCGAAAAGGCCGCGCATTATCGGGGATGCCGCCGGAGCGGTACAGGGCCGCGCGGTCGCGGCCCTTGTCAGCAAGGCTAGCTCAGGGCCGGGCGGCGGCCTTGCCGCGACGCGTGGATTTGCGCCACAGCCAGCGTACCAGCAGCGCCAGGGGGAAGAGGATGATCACGAAGGGGATGCCGTAGCCGAGCATCTCCAGGGCCTGGGCGGTGCCCTCGGTGGCGTTGTCCAGCAGGCCGGCGGCGGCATCGCCGATTCGCGACAGGCGGCTCGGGCGCTGCTGGTCGGTGGTGAAGTCCAGGGTCAGCAGGTTGGTGGCGATGCGGCGCTGCTGCTGGGCGGATTCCTGGGCGGTGGCGGCCAGCTGCACCTCCAGCTCGGCCATCTCCCGGGCCAGGGCCAGCAGGTCGGCGACGGCCAGGTCCTTGCGCCCCTGGAACGCTTCCAGGGTCTTGTACTGGCGCTCCAGGCGCTCGCGGGTGCGGGCGTTGTCGCCCACGGCCTGGGCCAGGTCCTCGGCGCGGGTGTTGCGGCTTTCCAGCGTGCCGCCCTCGGCCGCCAGGGCGACCATCTTCTCCACGCCTTCGGGGACGATGCGCAGCACCAGCTGGCCGGCGCGGTAGCCGCCCTGGCTCTGCTCGATGGCCAGCAGGTCGCAGGTGCCGAAGCGCCCGTCACTGCAGGCTTCCCGGGCGGCGGCCAGGCGCGGGGCGACCTTGTCGGCGGCGAGGTGGATGGAGACCTGGTGCTCGTAGGCGAGGAAGGCGCCGGGTTTGGAGGCTTCGCCCCTGAAGGCGGCTGCGCCTCCCGCATCACCTCCCTTGCTCGATTCGGAGCAGCCGGCCAGGGCGGTGAGGGCCAGCAGCAGGGGCAGGGTCCAGTGCTTGATCATGTGCGTTCCTTGCGTGGTGTCGCGTGGTTTGTCGGTTCCTGAAACGACGAAGCGCCTGGCCGGTGAGCGGGCAGGCGCTTCGTGAGGGACAGTGTGCTTACTTCACGCGCTGGCCGGGCTTGGCGCCGCTGTCGGGGCTGAGCAGGTAGATCTCCTCGCCACCGGGGCCGGCGGCCAGGACCATGCCTTCGGAGACGCCGAACTTCATCTTGCGCGCGGCCAGGTTGGCCACGTACAGGGTCAGGCGGCCTTCGAGCTTGCTCGGGTCCGGGTAGGCGCTCTTGATGCCGGAGAACACGTTGCGTTTCTGGTCGCCGATATCCAGCGACAGGCGCAGCAGCTTGTCGGCGCCTTCGACGAACTCGGCCTTCTCGATCAGCGCGATGCGCAGGTCGACGGCGGCAAAGGCGTCGAAGCCGATCTCGGCGGCCAGCGGGTCCTTGGTCAGCTCGCCATTGCCGGCGGGGGCCGGTGCGGCGGCGGCCAGGTCTTCCTTGGACGCGGCGACCATGGCTTCGATCTTCGCCGGCTCGATGCGGGTCATCAGCGGGGTGAAGGCGTTCAGCTGGTGGTCGGCCAGCAGCGTCTCGTGGTCGGCCCAGCTCAGCGGGGCGACGTTGAGGAACTGTTCGGCGGCGGCGGAGAGGTTCGGCAGCACCGGCTTGAGGAAGATCACCAACTGGCGGAACAGGTTGACGCCCGCGGCGCAGACGGCCTGGACCTCGTCCTGCTTGCCTTCCTGCTTGGCCAGGGCCCAGGGCGCCTTGTCGGCGATCCAGGCGTTGGCACGGTCGGCCAGGGCCATGATCTCGCGCATGGCGCGGGCGAAGTCACGGTTCTCGAAGGCCTCGGCGATGCTCGGCGCAGCGGCCTTGAACTCGGCGAACAGCTCCGGCGCGGCGTTGGCGGCCACCAGGCGGCCGGCGTTGCCCTTGTGGATGAAACCGGCGCAGCGGCTGGCGATGTTGACCACCTTGCCCACCAGGTCGGAGTTCACCTTCTGCACGAAGTCCTCGAGGTTCAGGTCGAGGTCGTCCACACCGCGGCCCAGCTTGGCCGCGTAGTAGTAGCGCAGGTATTCCGGGCTCAGGTGGTCGAGGTAGGTGCGCGCCTTGATGAAGGTGCCGCGCGACTTGGACATCTTCTGCCCGTTCACCGTCAGGTAGCCGTGCACGTTGAGCGCGGTCGGCTTGCGGTAGCCGGCGCCTTCGAGCATGGCGGGCCAGAACAGGGCGTGGAAGTTGACGATGTCCTTGCCGATGAAGTGGTACAGCTCGGCGCTGGAGTCCTTGCCCCAGAAGGCGTCGAAGTCCAGCTCCGGACGGCGCGCGCAGAGGTTCTGGAAGCTGGCCATGTAGCCGATGGGGGCGTCCAGCCAGACGTAGAAGTACTTGCCCGGGGCGTCGGGGATCTCGAAGCCGAAGTAGGGGGCGTCACGGCTGATGTCCCATTCCTGCAGGCCGGCGTCCAGCCATTCGGCGATCTTGTTGGCCACCGACTCCTGCAGGGCGCCGCTGCGGGTCCATTGCTTCAGCATGGCGTCGAAGTCGGGCAGCTTGAAGAAGTAGTGCAGCGACTCCTTGAGCACCGGGGTGGCGCCGGAGATGGCCGACTTGGGGTTCTTCAGCTCGGTGGGCGAATAGGTGGCGCCGCAGGATTCGCAGTTGTCGCCGTACTGGTCCTCGGCCGCGCATTTCGGGCAGGTGCCCTTGATGAAACGGTCGGCCAGGAACATCTGCTTGTCCGGGTCGAAGTACTGGGTCACCGGGCGGGTGGCGATGTGGCCGGCGTCGCGCAGCTTGGTGTAGATGCTGCTGGACAGCACGCGGTTCTCGTCCGAGTGGGTCGAATGGTAGTTGTCGAACTCCACCAGGAAGTCGGCGAAATCGGTGGTGTGCTCGGCGCGCACGTTGTCGATCAGTTGCTCGGAGGTGATGCCCTCCTTCTCGGCGCGCAGCATGATGGCCGAACCGTGGGCGTCGTCGGCGCAGACGTAGATGGCCTGGTTGCCGCGCATCTTCTGGAAGCGCACCCAGATGTCGGTCTGGATGTACTCGACCATATGCCCGAGGTGGATGGAACCGTTGGCATAGGGGAGGGCGCTGGTGACGAGGATCTTGCGGGCTTCGGTCATGGTGATCGGCTGCACTGGGAACACGGGAAAGTCGGTAACTATATAGGCGCGGCGGGGCATTTTCATCTGTTGCATGGGCTTTGGGTTAAGATGCCCGCCTGTTTCAGTCGGTCTTTTCCCGGAGTCTTCCATGCCTGTCACCCGCGCCGTGGTGGAAGCCACGCTTCGCCAGTTCACCGATCCCCACCTTGGCCAGGACCCGGTCAGCGCCGGCTGCCTGCGCGAGGTCGACATCCAGGGCGGCAAGGTCCACGTACGCCTGGAATTGGGCTACGCCGCCGGCCTGTTCAAGAGCGGCTGGGCGCAGATGCTGCAGATGGCCCTGGAGAACCAGGACGGCATCGATTCGGCCAGGGTCGAGGTCGACTGCGTGATCGAGCCGCACAAGGCCCAGGCCCAGGTGCCGGCCCTGGCCAACGTCAAGAACGTGATCGCCGTGGCCTCGGGCAAGGGCGGTGTGGGCAAGTCCACCACCGCCGCCAACCTGGCGCTGGCGCTGGCCCGCGAAGGCGCCCGCGTGGGCATCCTCGACGCCGATATCTACGGCCCGAGCCAGGGCATCATGTTCGGCATCGCCGAGGGCACCCGCCCCGAGGTGCGTGACCAGAAGTTCTTCGTGCCGATCAAGTCCCACGGCGTGGAGGTCATGTCCATGGCCTTCCTCACCGACGACAACACCCCGGTGGTGTGGCGCGGCCCGATGGTCTCCGGCGCGCTGATCCAGCTGATCACCCAGACCGCCTGGGACGACCTCGACTACCTGGTGGTGGACATGCCCCCGGGCACCGGCGACATCCAGCTGACCCTGGCGCAGAAGGTGCCGGTGGCCGGCAGCGTGATCGTCACCACCCCGCAGGACCTGGCCCTGCTGGACGCGAAGAAGGGCGTGGAGATGTTCCGCAAGGTCAACATCCCGGTGCTCGGCGTGGTGGAGAACATGGCGGTGCATATCTGCTCCAACTGCGGCCATGCCGAACACCTGTTCGGCGAAGGCGGCGGCGAGAAGCTGGCGGCCCAGTACGGCGTCGACCTGCTGGCCTCCCTGCCGCTGTCCATGGCCATCCGCATGCAGTCCGATGGCGGCAAGCCGACCACCGTCGCCGACCCGGAAAGCCAGATCGCCATGATCTACCAGGAAATGGCCCGCTGCGTCGGCGCGCGCATCGCGCAGTCCGGCATGGGCGCCGGTGCCATGCCGACCATCACCATCAGCGACGACTGATACCTCAGATCGTCAGCAGCGAGCCGCCTTCCGCCGGGAACTGCTTTGCACGCAGTTCCTCGCGGGTCAGTTCGCGGCCGACCCACAGGTGCACCTTGCGGGCACCGGCGCAGCGACTCAGCTCGTACAGCCCGCGTGTCTCGACTTGCGTCAGCCCGCCCTCCAGGTGTTCCTGCGGGTGCAGCACCAGCACGGGCGCTGCGCTGTAGAAGGTTTTGGGGGCCAGCTGGCGCACGAATAGCTTCAGGGTTTGCTCGGCTACGGAGAAGTTGGCCAACAGGGTGCGGGGATGGTCGAGGCCGTTGAGCAGCTCTATTCCGGCCTGGCCTTCAAGCTGTTTCGCCGCCTGCCCCATGGCGACCGGTATGCGCTTGCCAGCTTGAGCCCGAACGGCGAGGACCGTTGGTTCCTCGAGCAGCTTTCCGGTCTTTACGTTCAGGCCGCTCAGGTATCCGGAAGTGAGCTTGAGGTAGAGCAGGGGGGAAAACGAGTCGATCATTCCGGTTCCGTCCGTGTGAAAAGGGCGCCTAGCCTAGCCATGGCGCGCTTTGTCGTCGACTGACGGCGATGCAAAGTGCGGACTCAATCGCCCCCACCGCCGCCACACCCTCCGCCGCATCCGCCTCCACTGTCCCCGCCGCCGTCCGAACCGCCCCCATCGCTCGATGAATCGCTGCCGTGATGGCTGCCGCCCGTGCCGCTGCCGTCGCCGAAGTCGCTGGAGCCGTAGCCCGAGTCGCTGCCGACGAAGTCCCCGCCGCAGTAGATGACGCCGCTGCCCGCGTCGCCGCCGTCGTTGCGCCGTACGCCCTTGCAGTCGGCGACATAGAGGAAGCCGCCGACGATGCCCAGGCGGCTGTCCAGGTCGAACAGCAGCGGCACGCGGCCGGGCCGCTGCGGGTCGATGCGTTCCTGTTCGCAGGCGTACCACCAGCAGCGGCGCAGGCCGGCGTCGGCCTGGCGGGCGTTGCCCGAGAGGGTGCGCGCCGGGCGGTGGTGCAGGAAGCGGCCGAAGGCCTGCTGGCAGAAGCGCTTGTATTCGCGGGTGTCGAGGATGAAGGCGTGCCACAGGTCGTCCACCACCTGGGAGGGCATGGAGACGTAGCCGTAGCCGCTCTTGAGGTAGCAGAGGAAGTACTGGCGCAGGCCGGCGCTCACCAGCATGCAGTCTTCCAGGCTCAGCTGCGGATGGCGTTTGCGCAGTTCGTCGAACAGCCAGGGCGCCGGGCGGAATTCGCGGATGAAGCGTTCCCGGCCGCTTGCGCGGCGGCGTTTGAAGAACGAGAAGGAAAAGACGGCGAAGAATAGGCCGGGGATGATCAGCCAGGGGGTCATGGTGGGTCCTTTCTCCACAAGGGCGGGCCAACAGTGGCGCACTCGGCGGCGTCGCCACAAGCCCCGCTCGGCGGCACTGGGCGGCAGGCCACGCTCCCGGTCGCTGCCCTTTGCCCGAAAGGCCCGCGCCCGGTAAGATTCGCGATCATTTTTCACCTTCACAGGACCCCCGCCATGAGCATCAAATCGGACAAGTGGATTCGCCGCATGGCCCAGGAACACGGGATGATCGAGCCCTTCGTCGAGCGCCAGGTGCGCGGCGCGGACGACAGCCGGGTGATTTCCTATGGGGTGTCCAGCTACGGCTACGACGTTCGCTGCGCGGCCGAGTTCAAGGTCTTCACCAACATCCACTCCGCCGTGGTCGACCCGAAGAACTTCGACGAGAAGAGCTTCGTCGACATCAACAGCGACGTCTGCATCATCCCGCCGAACTCCTTCGCCCTGGCCCGCACCGTCGAGTATTTCCGCATCCCGCGTGACGTGCTGACCATCTGCCTGGGCAAGAGCACCTACGCGCGCTGCGGCATCATCGTCAACGTCACCCCGCTGGAACCGGAGTGGGAAGGCCACGTGACCCTGGAGTTCTCCAACACCACCAACCTGCCGGCGAAGATCTACGCCCACGAAGGCGTGGCGCAGATGCTCTTCCTGCAGTCGGACGAAGCCTGCGAAGTCTCCTACCGCGACCGTGGCGGCAAGTACCAGGGCCAGACCGGCGTCACCCTGCCCAAGGCCTGAATCACCTGCCACACCAGAGAGCCGGGCCCTTGCCCGGCTTTTTCATGCCTCTCTCCAGTCAAGGGAACTGACGAATGAACCTGCTCAAACCTGTCCTGTTCATCCTGGGCCTCGGCTTCTGCGCGCTGCTGCAGGCCGAGGAACTCAATGTGGTCAGCGGCACCGAGGCCTTCGGCCTGCCCGCCACGGCCACCCGCGCGCAGTTCGTCGAGCGCCTGGGCCCGCCGACGGCCGAGCTGCCGATGTACGGCAAGCGGCGCGGGCTGCTGTATGGCAATTCGATGATGCTGGTGTTCCTCGGCGACCGCCTGCGCGAGGTGCGCTGCTGGGAGCTGGGCGGCTACAGCGACAGCCTGTTCCTCGGCTGGATGCAGGGCGTGGGCGAGCGCGGCGCGAACTGGCGTTTCAGCCTGGATGGCCAGTTGCGCCTGGGCCAGCGTCGCGAAGAGACGGGCCCCTGGCTGCAGGGGCTGGAAGGCACTGGCGACGAGCGCTCGGACCTGGTGATCAAGAACGGCAGCGAGGTCTGGCTGGGCTATGGCTTCGAGCCGGAGTACCGCCAGGGCGACGAGGACCAGCCGGTGCTGGTCTCCATCACCGTGCACTTCAACGACCCGCGCTGATAGGGCGCCCGTAGGAGCGAGCTCTGCTCGCGAAGCCTTTGACCGCTGAAGCCGGGCTACAGGTCGGCGGGGACGGAAATAAGCGGAATTCTTCGATAGTCGCAGGGCTCTACTGCTTGAAGCCACTGTGAACGCCGGAGGATTGCCATGCGCTCCCAGATCATCATCGAAGCCCTGACGCCCAGTGCCAGCGCACTGGTGGACGCCATTTTCGCCCGCAGCGACCCGTCGCTGGTGCTGCAACAGGTGCCGGGGCCGGACAGCCCCGAGGAGCCGGGCGAACCCACTCAGCCCCACGAACCGGGCGAACCGACCCTTCCCGACCAGCCGCCGCCCGCTCCGGTGGTGTAGCGCCTCAGGGCACCAGCGGCAGGTCGCGCTTGTGCTGGGTGGCGTCGTAGGTGCGCACGATGATGTCGTAGGCCTCCTGGCGCACGGTCTCGCCGTGCAGGAAGGCGTCGATCTCGGCGTAGCTGACGCCATGGGCCTCTTCGTCCGGCTTGCCGGGGCGCAGCTCTTCGAGGTCGGCGGTCGGCACTTTCTGCACCAGGTTGTCCGGCGCACCCAGGTAGCGGGCGATGGCGCGCACCTGGTTCTTCACCAGGCCGGAGAGCGGTGCCAGGTCGCAGGCGCCGTCGCCGAACTTGGTGAAGAAGCCCATCACCGCCTCGGCGGCGTGATCGGTGCCGATCACCAGGCCGTTGTTGGCGTTGGCGATGGCGAACTGCGCGACCATGCGGATACGCGCCTTGATGTTGCCGACCACGAAATCGCGGCGGGCGTCGCTCAGCGCCTGCAGGTGGGTGACCTGCTCACCGAGGCCGATCACGCTGTTGGCGATGTTCACCGTGTCCTCGACATCGGCGCGGATGAATTTCAGCGACTCCTGGGCATCGTGCTCGTCGTGCTGGGTGTTGTGCGGCAGGCGCACGGCGATGAAGCGATAGTCCGGGTCGCCGGTCTCGGCGCGCAGCTCCTCCACCGTCAGCTGGGCCAGGCGGCCGGCGGTCAGCGAATCCACGCCACCGCTGATGCCCAGCACCAGCACCTTGAGCCGCGCGTTGCGCAGGCAGGTCTTGATGAAGGCCTTGCGCCGCTCGATCTCGGCCTGCAGGGCGGCCTCGTCGGCGAAGGGGGGCACCACGTCCAGGGCGGCGGCTATCTCTTTCTGGCGATTGCTCATGATGGTTCCTCGGCGCTAGCGCGCGTCTGATACGCGAAATACGTGTTTCAGGTAGGCGACGAAGTTCTCGTCGCGGCACTGGGTCTTGCCCGGGGTATCGGAGATCTTCGCCACCGGCTGGCCGTTGCAGGCGGTCATCTTGATCACGATGTTCATGGGCACGACACCGGGGATGTCGCAGGTCAGGTTGGTCCCGATACCGAAGCTGACGTGAATACGACCGTGCAGGGCGCGATATAGCTCCAGCGCCTTGGGCAGGTCGAGGCCGTCGGAGAATACGAGGGTCTTGGTCTGCGGGTCTATACCGAGCCTTTCATAGTGGCGGATGCACTTCTCGGCCCATTCCAGCGGGTCGCCGGAGTCGTGGCGCAGGCCGTCGAAGAGCTTGGCGAAGTACAGGTCGAAGTCCTTGAGGAAGGCGTCGGTGGTGATGCAGTCGGTCAGGGCGATGCCGAGCAGGCCCCGGTACTCGCGGACCCAGCAATCCAGCGCGGCGATCTGGCTGTCGATCAGGCGCGGGCCCAGCTGCTGGTGGGACATCAGCCATTCGTGGGCCATGGTGCCGATGGGCTTGATGTCGAACTCGCGGGCCAGGTGCACGTTGCTGGTGCCGACGAAGCGCCCGGGGAAGTCACGCTTGAGGATGTGCACCATCTCTTCCTGCACCCGGTAGGAGAAGCGCCGGCGGGTGCCGAAGTCGGCGATCTGGAAGCCTTCCAGCTCGCTGGCGCTGGCTTCGCCCTTGAGCCAGTCGAGCTTCTGGTACAGGCGCTCGCTGGCCTGCTCGAGGATCACCTCCCGGTAGCGGTAGCGGTTGCGCACCTCGCTGACGATGGCCAGCAGCGGGATCTCGAAGAGGATCACGTGCAGCCAGGGGCCGCGCAGGCGGATGCACAGCTGGTCGTCCTCGATGCCGGCCTGGACGTAGCGCATGTTGAAGCGGAACAGGCTGAGGAAGCGGATGAAGTCCGGCTTGATGAAGGGGATGCGCTCCAGGAAGGCCAACTGGTCGGCGGTGATGGAGATTTCCGTCAGGCGCTCGATCTGGTAGCGGATCTCCGCCAGGTAGGGCTTGAGGTCCTCGGCGTTGCGGCAGCGGAATTCCCACTCCACCTCGGCGTTGGGGTAGTTGTGCAGCACCGCCTGCATCATGGTCAGCTTGTAGAAATCGGTGTCCAGCAGGTTCTGCACGATGCGGTCGGAAAACACGCTCTCGGCCATGATCAGCTCTCCTTCTCGATGCTGTTCAGCAAGGCGTCCAGTTCGGCCTCGCTGGCGCACAGCGTGATGCCCAGTTCGTTCATCTGCAGTTGCGCGGCTTGTGCCGTGGCGTCGGCGATTGCCCGGCACGCCGGGAGGTAGACGATAACCGCAAAGCCGGCGCGACGCAGTTGCAGCGCGGTGGTCTTCACGCAGTAGTCCAGCGCCAGGCCGCCCACCAGTACATGGCTGACCGCGTTCTGCCGGAGGAATTCGATCACCCCGGTGCTGCGGCGCTCGGCCAGGTCGTGGTAGCAGGCGCCGTAGGGGTGCAGGTCGGGCTCCACGCCCTTCCACACGAAGTAGTCGTAGTCCAGCGGCTGGGGCAGCTCGTCGAGCAGCTCGAAGCCCGCGGTTCCCGGTACGCAGTGGCTGACCCAGGTGATGTCGGCATTGGCCAGGGGCAGCGGTGCGAGCATCTCGGCGTGGCTGGGCACGACCCAGGCGGCCTGCGGGCTGTGGGCGTCCTTGCTGCCGATGCGCAGCTCGGCGCGGCGGGCCAGCAGGTTCAGGTGCGCTGCGATCTCGTCGCCGCCCGGCACCGGGAGTTCGGCGGGGCAGAGGGGGGTGAAGCCTTTCTGGGCGTCGACATCGAAGCTGGCGATTTTCATGGCTGCGTTCCTCGTTCGGTTGCGGCTGGCTACATATTCCATCTCGTGTAATATGTCGTCAAGCACTCTTTGATCACAGGAGGACAGCGATGAGAAACAGTCGGCAGGATTTTCCCGATTCCAGCCTGCGGGCCTACCCGGCCGGCCAGGCCGAGCCCGCGCCCGTGCGCTTTGGCCTGGCGGTGTACGGCGGCGCCTTCGACCCGCCCCACCCGGGCCATGAAAGCGTGGTGCGCCGGGTACTGGAATGCGCCGAGCAGGTGCTGCTGGTGCCCAGCCACCGCCACGCCCACGGCAAGCGCATGGTCGATTTCGCCGTGCGCTGTGCCTGGTTGGAGCGCCTGGCGGCGCGCATCGACCCGGCGCGGGTACGCTGCGACCCCATCGAGGCGCGGCTGGCGCCCGGCGCGGCGGCCGTGTACAGCTACGACCTCCTGCAGGCGCTGGCCGCGGAGCACGGCGTAATGCCGGAGGACATCGCCCTGGTCATCGGTGAAGACAACCTGCCCCAGGTGGCGGGCTTCCATCGCGGGGCGGAGCTGCGCGAGCGCTTCGGCCTGCTGGTGGCGGACGAGACGCTGCAGCTGCACAGTTCGGCCATCCGCCTGCACCTGCGCGAGGGCCTGGCGCTGCCGCCGGCCTGGTGCCTGCCGGAAGTGCAGGGTGAACTGGATATCTATAGGGAGCTGCAATGAGTTCTGCACAGGTACTGGCCAGCGTCGACATCGTCGCGCTGCGCCTGAACGAAGCCCAGGGGCTGGAGCTGCTGCTGATCCGCCGGGCCCAGGCGCCCTTCGAGGGCGAATGGGCGCTACCGGGCGTGCTGGTCAACGGCCGCTGCGACGACGCCGACCTGGACGCCGCCGCCACCCGGGCCCTGGCGGAGAAGGCACGGGTGCGCCCGCAGCACCTGGAACAGGTGGCCACCGTGGGCAACGCCCGGCGCGACCCGCGAGGCTGGTCGCTGTCGACCTTCTACCTCGCCCTGCTGGAGCCCGACACGCAACTGAGTGACGCCGACCTGCGCTTCCTGCCGCTGGACGAGGCCAGCGGCTTGCCCTTCGACCACGACCAGCTGGTGCGCCAGGCCCGCGAGCGACTGGCCGGCAAGTCGGTCTACACCTCCCTGCCGCTGCACCTGCTGCCCCGGCGCTTCACCGTCACCGAAGCCCTGGGTGCCTTCCAGGCCTGCCTCGGCCAGGCGGTGCAGCACACCACCCTGCGCGGGCGCCTGGAGAAGATGAAGGGGCAGGGCTGGGTGCTGGATACCGGCGAACACAACCACCCGAAGATGGGCCGCCCGCAGAAGGTGCTGGAGCACTGCCCGGCGGAAGGCGGCGTGTTCACCTTCGACCGCAGCGTGCTGTCCTGACAGCGCGGCCAGGGCGAATTCCGGGCAAAAAAATAGGCGCCAACGTGGGCGCCAGGGAGCAATGAACAATGCATAGGTTCTGAGTGTTGCCTGGCGCGTAAGTTCAGAAAAACAGCAAAAAAGTCGACATCCTGCGGCTAATGGATGGCGAACAAGCCAGGCGGCGATCAACTATGGCGGGCGGGCCAGACGCCGCCGTCGCCGCAGACGAAGATCCGTGAACCCGTTGCGCTGGCCTGCTCCATGCCGCCGGTGAACTCACCGAAGGCCGGCAGCAGGCTCAGGTTTTCGCCCAGGTGGAAGCAGGGCAGGCGCAGGCTCTGGCGACCGGCTCCGCGCAGGCGGAAGGTCGGGTGCAGGTGGCCGGCCAGCACGTGCAGCGCCGGGTGCGGCTCGGGCTCGTGCTGCAGGGCGAAGGGGCCGAGGGCCAGCGGCTCGTTGTGCAGGGTGAAGCCGAGGGCGGCGGGCGGGTCGCCGGCATGGCGGTCGTGGTTGCCGCGTACCAGGTCGATGGAGAGCTCCGGATGGCCGGCACGCCAGGCAGCCAGCGCCGGCCACAGGGGGGCGTCGGCGCCCTGGCGGGCGTGCAGGAAGTCGCCGAGGAAGACCAGCCGGCGGCAGCCATGTTCGTGCAGCAGGTTGTCCAGGCGGCGCAGGTTCGCCGCCGTGGTGCCGCTGGGCACCGGCTGGCCGAGGCGGCGGAAGCTGGCGGCCTTGCCGAAATGGATATCGGCCACCAGCAGGCAGCCTTCCTCGGGCCAGTACAGCGCGCGGTCGGCCAGCAGCAGGACGCGGGTGCCGGCCAGCGCCACCTCCAGTGCGGCATTCATCGCGCGCGGCTCCGGCGTGGCGGCTTGTCGGCGGCGCGTTCCAGTTGCTCGACCATGCGCGCGATGCGGTCGGCCAGCTTCTCGCTGCTCAGGCCTTCGCGGAAGCGTTCCACCAGCAGCGGGAAGGCCAGCGGTGTCGGGCGTGGCACCTCCACCAGGCGCAGTTCGCGCTCGCGGATGCGCCGCAGGCAATCCTCCAGGCGCGGCAGGTCCAGTTCCTGGCGCAGCACTTCCTCGCGGGCCTGGTGCAGCAGCAGGTTGTCCGGGTCGTATTGGCGGAACACATCGAAGAACAGCCCGCTGGAAGCCTGCAGCTGGCGTGTGCTCTTGCTGGCGCCGGGGCGCCCGGCGAACACCAGCCCGGAGATGCGGGCGATCTCGCGGAAGCGCCGGCGCGACAGCTCGCTGGCGTTGAGGCTGTGCAGCAGGTCGTCGAGCAGCGCGTGCTCGCTGAATAGGTCGGGGCGCAGGCACTCGGCCCAGTCCACCTCGGTGGCCGCCAGCAGCTCCAGGCCGTAGTCGTTGACGGCGATGGAGAAGCTCACCGGGCGCTGCCGGGCCAGGCGCCAGGCCAGCAGGCTGGCCAGCCCGAGGTGCACCTGGCGGCCGGCGAAGGGGTAGAGGAACAGGTGCCAGCCTTCGCGGCTCTTCAACCGCTCGGCCAGCAGGCAGTGCTCGTCGGGCAGCGCCGACCAGGCCTGCTGCAGCTCCAGCAGCGGCCGGGTCAGCTTCAGCTCCGAGCTGTCGTAATGGCCTCGCGCGGCTTCGCCCAACTGGTGCACCAGGGCGTCGGCCAGTTCGCTGGAAAGCGGCATGCGCCCGCCGTTCCAGCGCGGGATGGCGGCCTTGCGTGCGGTGCTGCGGCGCACGTAGGCGGTCATGTCCTCGACCCGCACCAGCTCCAGCGGGCGGCCGGCGAAGAGGAAGGCATCGCCCGGGCGCAGGCGCGAGATGAAGCCTTCCTCGATGCTGCCCAGGGAGCCGGCCGCGCCGCCCTTGCCCCAGAAGCGCACCTGCAGGCTGGCGTCGCTGACGATGGTGCCGATGCTCTGCCGGTGCCGTCGCGCCAGCTGCGCGCTGGGCACGTGCCAGTGGCCGTCGCCGTCGGGCTCGGCGCGGCGGTACTCGGGGTAGGCGGTGAGGGAGTGTCCGCCGTGGCGGATGAAGGCCAGGGCCCAGGCCCATTCGTCGTCGCCCAGGGCGCGGTAGGCCCAGCAGCTGCGCACCTCGGCGAGCATCGCCGCGGACGTGAAGCCACCGCCCAGGGCCATGCTGACCAGGTGCTGGACCAGCACGTCCAGCGGCTTCTCCGGGCTCAGGCGCGCTTCGATGCGGCGCTCGGCGATGGCCTGGCGCGCGGCCACCGCCTCCACCAGTTCCAGGCTGTGGGTGGGCACCAGGGTCACCCGCGAAGCGCGGCCCGGCGCGTGGCCGGAGCGGCCGGCCCGTTGCATCAGCCGCGCCACGCCCTTGGCGGTGCCTACCTGGAGCACCCGCTCCACGGGGAGGAAATCGACCCCCAGGTCGAGACTGGAGGTGCACACCACCGCCTTGAGCCGGCCCTGCTTGAGGCCGTTCTCGACCCACTCGCGCACCTCGCGGGACAGCGAGCCATGGTGCAGGGCGATCAGCCCGGCCCAGTCCGGCCGCGCCGCCAGCAGGGCCTGGTACCAGGCTTCGGACTGCGCGCGGGTGTTGGTGAACACCAGGCTGCTGGCGCTGGACTCCAGCTCCGCGACCACCTGCGGCAGCATGCGCAGGCCCATGTGCCCGGCCCAGGGGAAGCGCTCGACGTTGGCCGGCAACAGGGTGTCCACCTCCAGGCGCTTGCGTTGTTCGCCCTGCAGGAGCAGGCCGTCGCCGCCGGGCACCAGCACCTGCAGCGCGTGGTCCAGGTTGCCGAGGGTGGCGGAGAGGCCCCAGGTGGCGAGCGTGGGGTTCCACCGGCGCAACCGCGCCAGGGCCAGTTGCAGCTGCACGCCGCGCTTGTTGCCGAGCAGTTCGTGCCATTCGTCGACCACCACCATGCGCAGCCCGGCGAAGGCCTGGGCGGCGTCGGCGCGGGTCAGCAGCAGGGTCAGGCTTTCCGGCGTGGTGACCAGCACGCTGGGCAGGTTGCGCGATTGCCGGGCCCGCTCGGCGCTGCCGGTGTCGCCGGTGCGCAGGCCCAGGCTCCAGGGCAGGCCGAGTTCGTCGATGGGCGCCTGCAGGGCGCGGGCGGTGTCGGCCGCCAGGGCGCGCATGGGGGTTATCCACAGCACCGAAAGCGGCAGCACCTGGCCCTTGCCAGGTGCCTTGCGGGTGGGGGCGGTGCCGGCCAGCAGGTCGAGCGCGGCGAACCAGGCGGCGTGGGTCTTGCCGGCGCCGGTGGTGGCGTGGAGCAGGCCGGAGCGGCCCTGGGCGACGGCGCGCCAGAGGGCCTTCTGGAAGCTGAAGGGGCGCCAGCCGCGGCTGTCGAACCAGCGCGAGGAGGGGCGGGGCGCGCGGCTCAAGCCTCGGGCTCCGGCGGGGCATCGGCGAGCAGTGCCTGGAGGCTGGCGAGGGTGTCGGCCTCGGCCACCGGCTTGTCGCGGCGCCAGCGCAGCATGCGCGGGAAGCGTACGGCGACGCCGCTCTTGTGGCGCTTGGACAGGGCGATGCCTTCGAAGCCCAGTTCGAACACCAGGGTCGGGGTGACGCTGCGCACCGGGCCGAACTTCTCCACCGTGGTGCGGCGGATGATGGCGTCGACCTGGCGCATTTCCTCGTCCGTGAGGCCCGAGTAGGCCTTGGCGAAGGGCACCAGGGCGCGCTCGGCGGTGGCGTCGTCGCCCTCCCAGACGGCGAAGGTGAAGTCGGTGTAGAGGTTGGCGCGGCGGCCGTGGCCACGCTGGGCGTAGATCAGCACGGCGTCGACGCTGTAGGGGTCGAGCTTCCATTTCCACCAGGTGCCCTGGTCCTTGGTGCGGCCGACGCCGTACAGCGCGTCGCGGGCCTTGAGCATCATCCCTTCGACGCCCAGGGCGCGTGCGCCCTCGCGCTGGCGGGCGAGGTCATGCCAGTCTTCGCCGCGCACCTCGGGGGACAGCTCCAGCACCGGGTCGCTCAGCTCCTCCAGCAATTGCTCCAGGCGTTCGCGGCGCTCGGCCAGGGGGCGCTGGCGCCAGTCCTCGCCACGCCACTCCAGCAGGTCGTAGGCCACCAGGCGCACGGGGGCGTCGTCGAGCACCTTGCGCGTCAGGCGCTTGCGGCCGATGCGTTGCTGCAGCAGGGCGAAGGGCTGCACGCGGCCGTCCTTCCACACCAGGATCTCGCCGTCGATCACCGTGCCTTCGGGCAGCGCATGGGCCAGGCCGTGCAGTTCCGGGAAGCGCTCGCTGACCAGCTCCTCGCCCCGCGACCAGATCCACAGGTGGCCGTCGCGGCGTACCAGCTGGGCGCGGATGCCGTCCCATTTCCATTCGACCAGCCAGTCCGCCGGCGGGCCGAGCAGGTCGGCGAAGGTGCCGACCTCCGCCTGCAGCGGGTGGGCGAGGAAGAAGGGGTAGGGCAGGCCGCCGCGTTCCAGGTGCTCGGCCTCGCTCTGTTCGGCGATGAGCCGGGCGTAGCCCTGGGCGCTGGGCGGGCGCGAGGCGTCGGTGTAGCCGACCAGGCGCTGGGCGACGCGCTTGGGATCGAGGCCGGTGAGGTTGGCCAGGGCGCGGGTGACCAGGAGGCGCGAGACGCCGACCCGGAAGGCCCCGGTGACCAGCTTCAGGCACACCAGCAGGCTCAGGCGGTCGAGGCGCGCCCAGAGCGGCGGCAGGCGGGCGGCGAGTTCCGCCGGGGGCAGCCCGCGCAGGGGCAGCAGGTGCTCCTCGACCCAGGTGGCGAGGCCCTCGTCGGAGCGCTGGACGCTGGGTGGCAGCAGCAGGGAAATGGTTTCGGCGAGATCGCCCACCGCCTGGTAGCTCTCCTCGAACAGCCATTCGGGCAGGCCGGTGATGGCCAGGGTGATCTCCCGCAGCTGGCGCACCGGCACCAGTTGGCGCGGCTTGCCACCGCTGAGGAAGTACACCGCCCAGGCGGCGTCCTCGGGCGTGGCGCTGGCGAAGTAGTCCTGCAGCGCGGCCAGCTTGGCATTGCTGGAGGTGCTGGCGTCGAGGCGGCCGTAGAGCTCGGCGAAATCCTTCACGGGGTCGCCTCCGGGGCGCTGGCCGGTTCGTCCTCGTCGCCGTATTCGGTGCTGAAGGCCTGGGCGTCCAGGCCCTGTTCGCTAAGGTAGCGCACCAGCACGTTGACCGAGCCGTGGGTGACGAACACCCGCTCGGCGCCGCTCTGCTCGATGGCCCAGAGCAGGCCGGGCCAGTCGGCGTGGTCGGAGAGCACGAAGCCGCGGTCCACGCCGCGCCGCCTGCGGGTGCCGCGGAGCATCATCCAGCCGCTGGCGAAGGCGTCGCTGTAGTCGCCGAAGCGGCGCATCCAGGTGCTGCCGCCGGCGGAGGGCGGGGCCATGACCAGGGCCTGGCGCAGCAGTGGGTCGTTGCGGGCGATGTCGCCGGCGTAGCGGGTTTCCGGCAGGGCGACGCCGGCTTCGCGGTAGACCCGGTTGAGCGGCTCCATGGCGCCGTGGACGAGGATCGGGCCGATGCTCGCGTCGATGCCATGGAGGATGCGCTGGGCCTTGCCGAAGGCGTAGCAGAACAGCACGCTGGCGCGCCCGGCGGCCTGGTTGGCGCGCCACCAGGCGTCGATCTCGGCGAACAGGGCGGCTTGCGGCTGCCAGCGGTAGATGGGCAGGCCGAAGGTGGATTCGGTGATGAAGCAGTGGCAGCGCACCGGCTCGAAGGGCGCGCAGGTGCCGTCGGCCTCGGTCTTGTAGTCGCCGGAAGCCACCCACACTTCGCCCCGGTACTCCAGGCGCACCTGGGCCGAGCCGAGCACGTGGCCGGCCGGATGCAGGCTGAGGGTGACGCCGCCGTGCTCCAGGCGCTCGCCGTAGTCGAGGGTCTGCAGGCGGATGTCGCCGAGGCGTGCACGCAGGATGCCGGCGCCGGCGCTGGTCGCCAGGTAATGGCCGTTGCCGGTGCGCGCGTGGTCGCCGTGGCCGTGGGTGATGACGGCACGTTCCACCGGTTTCCAGGGGTCGATGTAGAAGTCACCGAGCGGACAGTAGAGGCCTTCGGGCCTCGCGACGACCAGGTCCATGGGGCTGCCTCGTTGTGGGCTCATGTCTATGAGCATGGTCGGGTTCGGTTGGTTCGGCTGGCTAGTTCGCCTCGGGATCGCGAAACAGGTCACGGAAGTCCCGGGTGTTCGTCGGAACAGGTGGCCTGGAACGGGGTGTGGACGTCAAGATCGGGAGCGGCTTTTCTGCCGACTTCATGGAGGATGTGCGAATGCAGGCGATCAAGGCCTATTTCCAGCGCCACGGTCATGATCCGTTCCGGATCGGCGAGGGGCGTATCAGCGGTTATCTTTCCGCGGCGCTGGGGCTGCTCAGCCTCTGCGCGGTGCTGTGTTTCCTGTTCCCCGAATGGCTGACCTTCGCCGAGTTCCGCAAGGTCTACAGCGAGCAGTTCGCCCGCAGCGTGCTGCTGGTGGGGCTGGTGGCGTCGTTCTCCCTGGGCACGCTCAACATCCTGCTCAACCGCCGCAAGCGGCTGGGCTTCACCGGCATCGCCGCTTCGGGCCTGGCGGTGTTCCTCGGCGGCACCAACATCCAGTTCGAGACCATCGGCCAGACCCCCTATTCCCTGGGGCTGGACTGGTTCGTGCTGGCGCTGCTGGTCTCGGCCATCGTGTTCATCCCGCTGGAGAAGCTCTACGCCAAGGACCCGCAGCAGAACATCCTGCGCCCCCACTGGCGCACGGACCTGGCGTACTTCTTCGTCAGCCACATGCTGGTGCAGTTCATCCTGATCTTCGTCACCGCCTCGTCCACGCTGCTGGGGGGCTGGGCGGTGTCGCCGGCCTTCCAGGCGGGCGTGCAGTCGCTGCCGGTCTGGCTGCAGTTCATCCTCGCGGTGCTGGTGGCGGACCTGGGCCAGTACTGGCTGCACCGCCTGTACCACGTGGTGCCCTGGCTGTGGCGCTTCCATGCGGTGCACCACTCGAGCACGGCGATGGACTGGCTGGCCGGCTCGCGCATCCACTTCGTGGAGATCCTGCTGACCCGTACCGGGGTGCTGGTGCCGCTGATGCTGATGGGCTTCTCGCCCCAGGCGATGAATGCCTACGTGATCCTGGTGGGCGTGCAGGCGGTGCTGGCCCACGCCAACGTGCGCATCGACGGCGGCTGGCTGAACTACCTGCTGGTGCTGCCGCGCTACCACCACTGGCACCACGCCCGGCACCCGGACTACATCTACAAGAACTACGCGATCCACCTGCCGATCGTCGACATGCTGTTCGGCACCTTCAAGCTGCCGCCCAAGGAGTGGCCGACCCGCTACGGCGTGTTCGGCAAGCCGCTGCCGGACGGCATCCTGCGCCAGCACCTGTACCCCTTCCAGAAGCCGGAGCCCAAGGCACCGGTGAAGCCGAAGGCGTCCTGACCTTCGACGGCGGCCCATGTGTAATGCATGGGCCGCTGCTTCTGGTTCTTCACCTTTCCCTTTTTGCCGATTCCCGGGCTGAAGCCCGGGCTACGTCCGTAGGTTGGCGCCGAGCCGGCGAGGCCCTACATCGCGGCCGGGACGGGCTCCGGTGCGTTGGGCTTCGTGCCTCAGCCCAACCTACGAGGCCTTTTCGCGGGCAAAAGAAAGGGCGCCGGTGAGGGCGCCCTGAAATGATGTGATCTATGGAGTAAGTCCGCTTACATAGACAGTGCCGGGGCGGTTAGTTCCCGCCCCGGGCGATCATTTTTGCGGGGTGAGCATCAGCCGCTTGGTGCCGTAGACCTTGTCGAGGTTCTGCGACTGGAAGGGGAAGCTCATGTAGCGGGCCTTGAGCCAGGCGTCGATGCCGTCGGCGTAGTTGGGGCTGGCCGGGTTGCCGGACTGGCCGGAGCTGTTGAGCCCGATCATGGGTTCCGGCTGGCCGAAGTCGACGATGATGCGCATGGCCGGGATCAGCCAGGTGTCGAAGTCGTTGCCCCACTCGTAGGCCGAGACGTTCAGCGTGTTCATGTCGCCGCCGGCCGGGTAGGGGCCACGGTCCAGGTAGCCCTGGATGGCGTTGATCCCGGTGCGCTGGCTGGCGCTCATGAAGGGCGCCAGCCTGGTGGTTTCGGTGGCCCAGGTGTAGCTGTGCAGCTTGCCCCACTGCCAGGCCTTGCGGTCGGTGCCGAGCTTGCCTTCGGCAAAGCTGACGGCGGCGGCCAGGCTGCGGGCGAGGATGGCGGGCTTGTCTTCCTTCTGCGCTGTGCGCACGTCGTCCCAGAACGGGCTGTCGGCGCGGCCCAGCAGGTGGTCGGCCTGGGCGGAGTAGGAGAGGTTGGCGGTTTCCACCAGGGCCTGCCAGGCCGGGCTGCCTTCGGGGCCGAGTTCGTCCTGGAAGATCTGCCTGGCGCTTTCCTGCAGGAAGGCTTCGTAGAACACCGCATCGGCCGAGGTCGGGCGCAGGTCGCCATCGAAGGCCAGCAGGCGGCTCAGGGCTTCACGGGCCTTGTCGCGCTCGGCCGTGGGCAGGGCGTCGATGGCCTGCTTGAGCGGCTGGGCCATGGCCGGGTCTTCGAACATCGCCTTGAGCTTGGCGGCGAAGGGCGTGGTCTGGTCGTACTGCATGGCGATGGTGCTGCGGGTGTCGTGCTTGCCGCTGCCGGCGAGCTGGGCGATGCGCTCGGCCCGCTCCGGGTAGAACCAGGAGTTGGACAGCTGCACGCCATAGCCGCCCTGCACGGTGCGCTGGTTGGCGGTGCCGAGCCAGCCCTGGGTCGGGTCCTGGTCATAGGGGTGCAGCATGGGGTCGGCGAAACCGTCCCAGTCGTAGCGGCCGTCCCAGCCGGGGGAGGGCATCAGGCCACGGCCTTCGCGACGGTTGGGGTAGCGGCCGGTGACCTGCCAGGCGATGTGCTGGGCATCGGCGGTGAGCAGGTTGAGGCCGATGGCGCGGATCGAGCGCGTCGCCTCGCTGGCCTGCTCGACGGATTGCGCGCGGGACAGGTCGAAGAAGGCGTCCAGGGTCTGGTCGTTCTCGAACTGCGCGGTCTTCAGGGCGATGCCCAGGCCGCTCTTCATCTCCAGGGGCTGCAGCGGGTGCTTGCGCTGGCCGAGCACGGAGTTGAGCAGCGGGCCGTGGCGGGTCTCGTAGAGGGTTTCGCGGATCGGCCGCTCGCCCTTGATGAAGAAGGTCTCGTTGCGCTCGATGGCCGGCTGCCATTTGCCGTCGGCGAGGTAGTAGAGGCGGTTGCCCTCGCGCTTGACCTTCTCCAGGTAGAGGTCCTGGTTGTCGGCCATGACCATGGTCATGCCCCAGGCCAGCTTGCCGTTGAAGCCGGCGACCACGGCGGGCACGCCGGCGATGGTGACGCCTGCGGCCTGGAACTTCGGCGAGCGGATCTGCATGAAGTTCCAGTACGAGGGCATGGCCAGCGGCAGGTGGGTGTCGTTGGCGAGGATGCTCTTGCCGTTGCGCGTGCGCTGGGGCGCGATGGCCCAGTTGTTGGAGGCGGCGACGCCGAGCATGTTCAGGCCCGCCAGCTGCCCGGCGGCCTGGTCGATGGCGGCGAGGCCCTGGATCTGCCCGCCGAGGTTGAGGCCCTTGAGCTTGTCGGCTTCGTCGAAGGGCAGGTTCTCGTCCGGGTAGGTGGGCAGCAGCCAGGCGACCTTGTCGGCCCCGACCTTCTGCGCCATGACCAGCGAGGCGATCTCTTCCTGCAGGTTCACCGCCAGGCCGAAGTTGAGCAGGCTGAAGACCAGCACCGAGTCCTCGGGTTTCCAGTAGGCGGGCTTGTAGCCGGACTCGGCGAGGTCCATCGGCAGCTTGTCGCGGTACTGGAAGAGGTAGGCGTTGACGCCGCGTGCATAGACCTCGAAGAAGGACTTCAGGCGCGGGGAGGCGTTCTTGTAGAGGATGTCGGCGCTCTTGCGCAGGTTCACCGCGCGCATGAAACGGTCCACTTCCAGCACGCCGGGGCCGGCCATCTCGGCCAGGCGGCCCTCGGCCATGAGGCGCAGGCCGACCATCTGGCTGAGGCGGTCGGAGGCGTGCACGTAGCCCATGGCGAACAGGGCGTCGTGGAAGGTGGTGGTCTCGATCAGCGGCATGCCCAGCGGGTTGCGGCGGATGGAGACGCTCTGCGCCAGGCCCTTGACCGGCTTGAAGCCGGAGGTGGGGGGCAGGCTGTCGGAATAGCGGCTGTCGAGCCAGGACTGGCAACCGGTCAGCGCGACCATGGCGCCGAGGGCGGCGGCCAGGCAGAAACGAGGCAGGAAGCGCTTGGGCGCAGGCGAGGCCATGGAGCGGTATCTCCCGAAGAGGCGGCGGTTTTCAAACGCGCTACGTTAGAGAGCGGCCTCGCACTGCGCAAGCGCCGTTGGCCCTACTTTTTAGCGGCGGCGGGGTTGATCTTTTCCACCAGTTCATAGGCGCGGATCGTGGCCGGGCGGGCCTGGATGCTCTGGAACCAGCGCTTGAGGTTGGGGAAGTCGTCGAGGTCCTGTTCCTGGTAGGTGTGCGGGACGATCCAGGGATAGATGGCCATGTCGGCGATGCCGTACTCGGCGCCGGCGACGAAGGGGCGGTCGGCCAGGCGCTTGTCGAGCACGCCGTAGAGACGGGCGGTCTCCTTCACGTAGCGCTGGATGGCGTAGGGCACCTTCTCCGGGGCGAAGCGGTTGAAGTGGTGGTTCTGCCCGGCCATCGGGCCGAGGCCGCCCATCTGCCAGAACAGCCACTGCAGGGTTTCTTCGCGGCCGCGCAGGTCGGCGGGGATGAAGCGCCCGGTCTTCTCGGCAAGGTAGAGCAGGATGGCGCCGGACTCGAACAGCGACAGCGGCTCGCCGCCGTCCGCCGGGGCGTGGTCGACGATGGCGGGGATGCGGTTGTTCGGGGCGATCTCGAGGAAGCTCGGCTGGAACTGCTCGTCCTTGCCGATGTTGATGGGGTGGATCCGGTAGGGGAGGCCGGTCTCCTCGAGGAACAGCGTGATCTTGTGGCCGTTGGGGGTGGTCCAGTAGTAGAGGTCGATCATGGTGGGACTCCTCAGGATGCGGGCGGCCAGCCTAAAGGATTCCCCACGCCAACGAAAAGGCCCGTGCTAGACGGGCCTTGGTTGCACTGGCGGGGATCAGGCGCCGTGGCATTTCTTGAATTTCTTCGCGCTGCCACAGGGGCAGGGATCGTTGCGGCCCACTTCCTTCAGCGGGTTGCGCACCGGCTCCTGCGGGCCGTGGTTGCAGTGCGGGCCGTGCACGTGGCCGTGATCGTGGTGGTGGTCATGATCATGGTCGTGGTTGCAGTCGGGGCCATGGACATGGGGTTCTTGACTCATGGAAAGGTCACTCCGGGATGTAGTTGCCCGGGATTATCTCGCCATTGCGCGAGAGGTGCACGCTCTTGCCGAACATCAGGCCGGTCTTCACCTCGCCTTCGAGGCGGTAGTGGATCGGCTCGTCGGGCTTCTCCAGGAGCTTGACGATGTACTTCATGTGGCGCCAGAGGTTGGTGCGCACCGGGACATCGAAGGTCTCGTGGCCATTGGCGGGCACGGTGAACCAGGTGCTGGACTCGCCGGAGGCGAGCTTCACGTCGTTGAGGTGGACGGTATAGACCAGGCCGCGGACGGGCAGGCTGACGTCGTTGGGGTTGTCCACGCGAAAGCGCAGCAGGAACTGCTGCTCGAGGAGTTTCGCCTTGATCACATCGACCTTGACCAGCCGCACGTCCGGATCGCGGAAGCCGCCGGTCATCCAGGTGGAACATCCCGTCAGGCCCGAAAGAGGGAGGGCCAGTAACATCATTAGGCTGAGAATTCTTATCGTTTGCGCCTGAGAAAACATTGCATTACTCCATCGACGCTCAAGTGTAACAAGCAACTGCTTGGCTGCAACTTGTTGTTTGCAGAAAAAAACCTGCGCCATACTGCGGTCTGTTTCGGACAGGAGTGTGACCATGAGCCGCTACGAGATCGCTTTCTCCGGCCAACTGGTTCCGGGAGCCCGGCTGGAGCTGGTGCAGGCCAACATGGCCAAGCTCTTCCAGGCTGACGCGCAACGCATCGCCATGCTGTTTTCCGGCAGGCGCATCGTGATCAAGAACAACCTCGATGAGGCCGCCGCCGAGAAATATCGTGCAACGCTTGAGCGTGCCGGTGCGGTGGTGGACGTGGTGTCGATGGACGTCGAGATCGAGGAGGTGGAGCTGGCGCCGCCGCCCGTGCAGGAGCCGGTCGCCGCGCCGCGCGCCCCGGTGGCCCAGCCGTCTGGGGAGGGCGCTCCGGTGGGGCGCCTGAAAGTGGCGCCGCGTGACGAATACATGGCGGCGTTCGCCGAGGTGGACGCGCCGGACTTCGGCATCGCCCCGGTGGGGGCGGACCTGCAGGACGCCAAGGCCGAGGCGCAGGCGCCCAAGGTCGACCTGAGCCAGTTCAGCCTGGCGCCGGTGGGCAGCGACATGGGCCAGGCCAAGGCCGCCCCGGCCGCGCCTCCGCCGGATACCTCGCACCTGCGCATACAGGAGTGAGTGCCCGCCCATGAAAAAAGCCCGCCGATCGGCGGGCTTTTTCATCTGTGGCGTGGGCATCCCCGTCTTCGGCGCGGCGTCAGCCCAGCTCGCCCACTGCCCTCCAGGCCTCGTCGATGGCGGCGTGGGCGTAGGCGCTCCAGGCCGCGTCGGAGTTGGCGATGGTGACGTTGCCGACCTGGGTGCGCGCCAGGTTCATCAGCTTCTCGCTCTCGTCTTCGTCGTCGAACAGGCTGTTGGCGAAATAGGCGTAGCCATGGGACCAACGGTTCACGGTGATGCCGAGGATGTCCTTCTGGTGGTCGAAGCCGGCCGGGCCGAGCATGGCCTGGAGCTGGTCGCGGATGGCCGTCTCCATCTGCTCGAAGCTCATGCCGTAGAGCTTGGTGCGACCGACCCGCGCCTGGGTGCGGGCGTCCATGCCCATGTTCGGGCTGGTGGGCACGTGGACCATGTGCAGGCCGATGGGCTGGTTCGGGTCGCGTGGGTGGCGGTAGCCGCCGATGTCCACCGGGTAGTCAAGCTTGACCCGGCTGTAGGGCTGGTTCGGCGCGTAGATCTCGTGGACGCCGAGCTTGCGGAAGCTCTGCCAGTTGCGGATCACCACCTTGGTGTACACCAGCGGGAACTTCACGTTCTGCGACAACGCGTGGGCCTGCTCGGCGGAGAGGTCGCGCAGGATGTAGGGGATGATCATGTTGTAGCAGGCCAGCACCGTGTGCTTGCCGCGCACCCGGTGCAGCTGGCCGCCACGGCTGTAGCCGACGTCCACGCCGCCGTCGCGGTTGCGCACGCTGACCACGGTGCTGTTCAGGCGCAGGCGCACCGGGCTGCCCGGCTGATCGAGCTTGGCGTAGTCGAAGTCGGCGAGGACGATGTCGTCCATGCCCTTGCCCGGTGCCACGGCCGGGATCAGCCCGCGCACCAGCAGGCGCGCCAGGGACGCGTTGCCGTCCGGGAAGTGGTAGATGTACGGCTCTTCCATCTCCGCCTTGGCCTCTTCGCTGACGGGGGAGAGGTCCATGGCGGCGAAGCCGGGGAAGCCCACCGAGTAGGCGTCGGCGGCGGCCACGGCGTCGATGCTCAGGGCCGAGAAGTCGTTGGTGCGGGCGAGGAAATAGCGGGTGGCCGCCTCGCTCAGGCCCACGTCCTTGCGCAGGAAGTCCTGGTAGCTGGTTTTGGCCAGGTGGTCTTCCTTCTCCTCGCGGCTCTTGCCGGCGAGGTAGTCGCGCGGTGCCTCGTGCAGGTCGATCAGCGCCTGGCGATCGGCTTCCGGCAGCGGGAAGTCCTCGATGAAGGCGCGCCAGCTGCGGGCGTTGAGTTTTTCCGGGGCGATGTCGTCGGCCACCATGGGCGTCGGGTCGCCGGTCACCAGCTTGTCCTGGCCGAAGCCGGCCTTGTCGAAGAACACCCCGCGCGACAGGCCCAGGCCCGGGTAGAAGTCGCGGTCGAAGGCGGTCTCGAAGCGGTCGATGTCCACGCCCAGCTGCTTGAGCAGGCCGTTGACCTCCTTGCTGTAGAGGCTCTTGGGCGACTGGAAGGCTTCGCTGCCGCCGTAGCCGAGGATCATCCGGCCGCCGGCCTGGAATTCGTTGCGCTTGGCGTGGCCGCCGAAGTCGTCGTGGTTCTCGACGATGAGCACGCGCGCCTGCGGGTGCTTCTGGCGGTAGAACCAGGCCGCGGCGAGCCCGCTGATGCCGCCGCCGACCACCACCAGGTCGTATTCCTCCTCGATCTTCAGACCGTCGGTATCGAACACCTTCTTTTCCCAGCCCATCTGGTGCGCCACCTCGAAGGCGCCGGGGTGGCTACCGCGCAGGCCGGTGAGGGCGGGCGGGTAGTAGCGGCCGGAGGGGGCGGCCTGGAGCAGCTGCAGCGGAGTGAGTCCGGCGCCGATGGCGAGGGCAGCGCCGTTGAGGAAGTCGCGGCGGGTGATGGTCATGGTGTACCTGCAAGGCGTTGTCGTTTTTTATGCGTGGCGCCCGGGTCGTGCCGGGCGCCACGTCGGGCTTACCAGCCCAGTTGCTTATTGAAGCCGAGGGCGTCGTAGTAGTCGCCCTGGTAGGCGATCTTGCCGTCCTTGATGCGCACGAAGCTGACCCCTTCGAACTTCAGGGGCTTGTTGGTGGCCGGGGTTTCCGCGCCCCAGGCGCCGCTGTTGGTGCCGCTGAACTCCCACTGGAAGGCGATGCCGTCGGGCCCGACGATGGGCTCGCTGGTCATCTTCCATTTCAGGTCCGGCACCGCGCCGATGAACACCTTGATGACGTTGTCGCGGGCGGCGGCCTTGCCTTTCTGCGGGGTGCCGACGGTGGCGTCGAAGTATTCCGCATCCTCGGCGAGGAAGGTGGCGGCCTTGTCCGCATCGTGGGCATTCCAGGCGGCCATGTAGCCCTCGACGACGGACCTGGCATCACCGGCGGCCTGGGCCAGGCCGGTGGCGGCGCACAGCAGGATGAAGCTGAAACTACGCAGGGTGGTTCGCATTTCGGTTCTCCTGGGGGTGGGGTGCAGCGGTTTTGAAGCGGAGCCTGTGGTGAGGGAAAAGCGGGCGAATGAATTCGCCCCTACAGGGGGAGGTGCCATGGAGCGCTGAGTGCCGAGCGCGCAGGGCGGGCTAGGCGAGAAGCGCGGAGAAAGCGGAATGTACTGCGGTACATGAGCATTTCGACGCGCTTCTCAACAACGCCCGGACCAGCGAGCGGCGCTCAGGGTCAGTGTTTGAACATGACGTGGCGGATGGCGGTGTAGTCTTCCAGCCCATACATCGACATGTCCTTGCCGTAGCCCGACAGCTTCACGCCGCCGTGGGGCATCTCGCTGACCAGCATGAAGTGGGTGTTGACCCAGGTGCAGCCGTACTGCAGGCGCGCGGAGAGGCGGTGGGCGCGGCCGACGTCGGCGGTCCAGAGCGAGGAGGCCAGGCCGTAGTCGGAGTCGTTGGCCCAGGCCAGCACCTGCGCCTCGTCGTCGAAGGCGGTGACCGAGACCACCGGGCCGAAGACTTCGCGGCGCACGATCTCGTCGTCCTGGCGGGCGTCGGCGATCACGGTGGGTTCGAAGAAGAAGCCGGGGCCTTCGACCTTCTTGCCGCCGGTGACGATGCGGATGTGCGGCTGGGCGGCGGCGCGCTCGACGAAACCGGCCACGCGCTCGCGGTGCTGCTCGGTGATCAGCGGGCCGAGCTCGGTGCCGGCGTCGTCCTGCAGGCCGTACTTGATGGTGGAGACGGCGGCGCCGAGCTTCTCGACGAAATTCTCGTAGATGCCCTTCTGCGCGTAGATGCGACAGGCGGCGGTGCAGTCCTGGCCGGCGTTGTAGAAGCCGAAGGTGCGGATGCCTTCCACGGCGGCGTCGATGTCGGCGTCGTCGAAGATGATCACCGGGGCCTTGCCGCCCAGTTCCATGTGCATGCGCTTAACGGTGTCGGCGGTGCCGGCGACGATGCGCGAGCCGGTGGCCACCGAGCCGGTGAGCGAGACCATGCGCACCTTGGGGTGGGTGGTCAGCGGCTCGCCGACGCTGGGGCCGCGGCCGAAGACGATGTTGACCACGCCGGCGGGGAAGATCTCGGCCAGGTACTCGGCCAGCTTCAGCGCGGTCAGCGGGGTCTGCTCGGAGGGCTTGAGGACCACGGTGTTGCCGGCGGCCAGGGCCGGGCCGAGTTTCCACGCGGCCATCATCAGCGGGTAGTTCCAAGGCGCGATGGAGGCGATGACGCCCACCGGGTCGCGACGGATCATCGAGGTGTGGCCGGGCAGGTATTCACCGGCGGCGGAACCGCTCATGCAGCGGCTGGCTCCGGCGAAGAAGCGGAACACGTCGGCGACGGCGGGCAGCTCGTCGTTCAGCGCGGCGGCGTAGGGCTTGCCGCAGTTGTCCGATTCCAGGCGCGCCAGCTCCTCGGCGCCGGCGTCGATGCGGTCGGCGAGCTTGAGCAGCAGGGTGGAGCGGTCCTTGGGCGAGGTCTGCGACCAGGCGTCGAAGGCGGCGTCGGCGGCGCGCACGGCGGCGTCGACCTGGGCCTCGCTGGCTTCGGGGATGTCCACCAGGGTGGTGCCACGGGCGGGGTTGAGCACGGCTTGCGCGGCGCCTTCGCCGGCAACCAGTTGGCCGTTGATCAGGAGTTTGGTCTGCATGGTGAATCCTCCAGTCGGGGTTTCGCGAATCCGGGGTTGAGGCCCCCGCCGTCGTGACGGGGGCGGTGTGTCACTTGCCGCTGCCGGCGACGCCTTCGCCACCCTTGGTCAGGTAGTAGGCGCCGAGGATCGGCAGCATGGTCACCAGCATCACCAGCATGGCGACGACGTTGGTGACCGGCACATCGCGCGGGCGGCTGAGCTGGTTGAGCAGCCACAGCGGCAGGGTGCGTTCGTGGCCGGCGGTGAAGGTGGTGACGATGATCTCGTCGAAGGACAGCGCGAAGGCCAGCATGCCGCCCGCCAGCAGGGCCGAGCCGAGGTTCGGCAGGATGATGTAGCGGAAGGTCTGCCAGCCGTCGGCGCCCAGGTCCATCGAGGCTTCGATGAGGCTGTGGGAGATGCGCCGGAAACGCGCGATCACGTTGTTGTGGACGATCACCACGCAGAAGGTGGCGTGGCCGATGATGATGGTCAGCAGCCCCGGCTCCAGGCCCAGGCTCTTGAACGCCGAGAGCAGCGCAATGCCGGTGATGATGCCGGGCAGGGCGATGGGCAGGATCAGCATCAGCGAGATGCTTTCCTTGCCGAAGAAGCTGCGCCGGTAGAGCGCCGCCGAGGCCAGGGTGCCGAGCACCATCGCGATCAGCGTGGCGACGCAGGCGACCTGCAGCGACAGCTTGATCGACTCCAGCACGTCCTCGCGGGCGAAGGCCACGCTGAACCAGTGCAGGGTGAAGCCCTTGGGCGGGAAGCTGAAGGCCGCGTCCTCGGTGTTGAAGGCGTAGAGGAAGATGATCAGGATCGGGAAGTGCAGGAACACCAGCCCGCCCCAGGCGGCCGCTTTCAGGCCCCAGGATGCTTTCTCAGAGTGCATCGAATGCCCCCAGACGTTTGACGATGGAGAGGTAGACGGCGATCAGCACGATCGGCACCAGGGTGAAGGCGGCGGCCATGGGCATGTTGCCGATGGCGCCCTGCTGGGCGTAGACCATGCTGCCGATGAAGTAGCCGGGCGGGCCCACCAGCTGCGGCACGATGAAGTCGCCCAGGGTCAGGCTGAAGGTGAAGATCGAGCCGGCGGCGATACCCGGGATCGACAGCGGCAGCACCACCTGCAGGAAGGTCTGGCGGGGCTTGGCGCCGAGGTCGGCGGAGGCTTGCAGCAGGTTCGGCGGCAGGCGCTCCAGGGAGGCCTGGATCGGCAGGATCATGAACGGCAGCCAGATGTAGACGAACACCAAAAAGCGCCCCAGGTGCGAGGTGGACAGGGTGCTGCCGCCGACGCCGGGGATGCCGAGGATGAACTGCAGCACCGGCTCCAGTCCGAACTGCTGGACGAACCACTGGGCCACGCCGCCCTTGGCCAGCAGCAGGGTCCAGGCGTAGGCCTTGACGATGTAGCTGGCCCACATGGGCATCATCACTGCGATGTAGAAGAACGCCTTGGTCTTGCCCGTGGTGTAGCGCGCCATGTAGTAGGCGATGGGGAAGGCCAGCATGCCGCTGGCGATCGACACCGCCACGGCCATGGCCAGGGTGCGCTGGATGATGTCGAAGTTGGCGGCCTGGAACAGCGCCGAGAAGTTCGCCAGGGTCAGGTCCGTGGACACCGCCATGGTGAAGTCGTCGAAGGTGTAGAAGCCCTGCCACAAGAGGCTCAGCAACGAGCCCAGGTAGATGGCGCCGAACCACAGCAGCGGCGGGATCAGCAGCATCGACAGGTACAGCGTCGGCCGGCGGTAGAGCAGGTTGGACAGGCGCCGCATGGCCCCGCTGGGGGCGGCCTGTGCCTGGGCGGTGAGGGTCGCGCTCATGTCACACGCCCTCGCTCAGTTGCACCATGGCCTCGCGCGCCCAGCGCACGGTGATGCGTTCGCCCGGCTGGAACGACGGCGCGGCGGCCTGCCACTGGTTGTTGGCCTGGCTGATGCACAGGTTCTGGCCGTTATCCAGGCGCAGCTCGTAGCGGGTGGCGGCGCCCTGGTACTGGATGTCGTGCAGCAGGCCGCTGATCTGCACCTCGCCGGCCAGGGCGGCCTCGCCGGTGGCGAAGCGGATGTGCTCGGGGCGGATGGAGAAGGGCTGCTCGTTGCCGGTCAGCTCCTTCGCCACGGCGCCGCGCAGCACGTTGGAGGTGCCGACGAACTCGGCGACGAAGGGCGTGGCCGGCTGCATGTAGAGGTTGCGCGGGGTGTCGACCTGCTCGATGCGGCCCTTGTTGAACACCGCCACGCGGTCGGACATCGACAGCGCTTCGCTCTGGTCGTGGGTGACGAAGATGAAGGTGATGCCGAGCTGGCGCTGCAGCTTCTTCAGCTCGCTCTGCATCTGCTCGCGCAGCTTCAGGTCCAGTGCGCCCAGGGGCTCGTCCAGCAGCAGCACGCGGGGGCGGTTGACCAGGGCGCGGGCCAGGGCCACGCGCTGGCGCTGGCCACCGGAGAGCTGCGCCGGCTTGCGGTCGCCGTAGCCGGCCAGGGCCACCATGCCCAGGGCCTCCTCGGCGCGGTTCAGGCGCTCGGACTTGCCGACGCCCTTGACCTTCAGGCCGTAGGCGACGTTGTCACGCACGTTCATGTGGGGGAACAGCGCGTAGTCCTGGAACACGGTGTTGACGTCGCGCTGGTAGGGCGGCAGGCCGGCGGCCTCCTCGCCATGGATGCGGATGGAACCGGAGCTGGGCTGCTCGAAGCCGGCGATCAGGCGCAGGCAGGTGGTCTTGCCGGAACCGGATGGGCCGAGCATGGAAAAGAACTCGCCGTCCTGGATATCGATGGATACCCGGTCGACGGCCTTGACCTCGCCGAAGAGACGGGAAACCTGGGTGAACTGGACTGCAAGCGTCATGGTGCGGTGCTCCGGTAAAGCGAAAAGGGTGCAGGTGTGGCGAAACGGCCCCCCGCCCGCAGGCGAGGGGAAAACTTCAGGTACTGCTGTTCATCTGTCCCCCGTCTCCTGCAAGGAGAGGGAGGCACTTCGAAAGAGGCTGGAAAAAACGTTCAGCCCACGTCGCGAGCGGGCCTCAGCCGTGGTTGGCCAGCGCACAGGAACCGGAGCGTACGACCGTACGTGAGGATTCCGAGCACTGCCCGAACACGGATCAGGCACGCGCAGCAGCGGGCTGAGTGTTTTTCAGCGGCCGCCCATGATGGCGATATAGTCCTGGGTCCACCGGCTATAGGGCACGAACTTGCCGCCCTGGGCCTGCGGGGTCTTCCAGAAGGCGATCTTGTCGAAGTTGTCGAAGCCGTTGGTGGCACAGCCTTCGGCGCCGAGCAGTTCGCTGGCCTTGCAGCCGGCGGGAACGGCGGGGAGGGAGCCGAACCAGGCGGCGACGTCACCCTGGACCTTGGGTTCCAGGGACCAGTTCATCCACTTGTAGGCGCAGTTGGGGTGCTTGGCCTCGGCGTGCAGCATGGTGGTGTCGGCCCAGCCGGTGGCGCCTTCCTTCGGTACCACGGAGGCGATCGGCTGCTTCTCCAGCTGCAGGGCGTTGACCTGGTACGGCCAGGCGCTGGAGGCGACCACGCCTTCGTTCTTGAAGTCGCTCATCTGTACCGTGGTGTCGTGCCAGTAGCGGTGGATCAGCGTGTGCTGCTTGCGCAGCAGGTCGAGCACGGCGCTGTACTGCGCCTCGTTCAGCTCGTAGGGGTCCTGGATGCCCAGGGCCGGCTGGGTGGCCTTCAGGTAGAGGGCGGCGTCGGCGATGTAGATCGGGCCGTCGTAGGCCTGCACGCGACCCTTGTTGGCCTTGCCGTCGGGCAGGTCCTGGGCTTCGAAAATGGTCGCCCAGCTGGTGGGGGCTTCCTTGAAGGTGTTGGTGTTGTACATCAGCACGTTCGGGCCCCACTGGTAGGGCGAGCCGTAGTGCTGGCCGTCCACCGTGTACCAGGGCGCGTCCTTCAGGCGCTCGTCGAGGTTCTTCCAGTTGGGGATCAGCGCGGTGTTGATCGGCTGCACGCGCTTGCCGTAGATCAGGCGCAGCGAGGCGTCACCCGAGGCGGTGACCAGGTCGTAGCCGCCCTTGGCCATGAGGCTGACCATCTCGTCGGAGGTGGCGGCGGTCTTGACGTTGACCTTGCAGCCGCTGTCCTGCTCGAACTGGCTGACCCAGTCGTAGTTCTTGTCGGTCTGGCCGCGTTCGATGTAGCCGGGCCAGGCGATGATGTCGAGCTGGCCTTCGCCAGTGCCGACTTGTTTCAGGGGCTCGGCGGCCTGCAGGCTGGCACTGGCCAGCAGGGCGGTGGAGAGCGCACTGAGCAGAGCGGTTTTGCGCGCGGACATTGATGTTCCCTCTTGTTGACTAGTTATTGGTCGGGGCAGTTGAACGTCGTTTCGCGGGCCTTCCGGCCTTTGTTGTTTTAGAAGTCCTGGCCGTGGCGCGCCATGATGTGGCGCACCACGCTGTAGTCCTGCAACGAGTCGCTGGACAGGTCCTTGCCATAGCCGGAGCGCTTCAGCCCGCCATGGGGCATCTCGCTGGCCAGGGTGAAATGGGTGTTGATCCAGGTGCAGCCGTACTGCAGGCGGTTGGCCAGCTGGAAGGCCTTGTCGAGGTTCTGCGTCCACACCGAGGAGGCCAGGCCGTACTCGGAGTCGTTGGCCCAGTCCAGCGCCTGGTCGAGCTGGTCGAAGCGGGTCACGGTCACCACCGGGCCGAACACTTCGCGCTGGACGATCTCGTCGCCCTGCTTGCAGCCGGCCAGCAGGGTGGGCTGGTAGTAGAAGCCGGCGCCGGAATGCACGGCGGCACCGGTGACGCGCTCGATGTGCGGCTGGCCGAGGGCGCGCTCGACGAAGCTGGCCACGCGGTCGCGCTGGCGCGAGCTGATCAGCGGGCCGATCTCGTTGTCCTGGTCGCGCTTGCGGGCGAAGCGCAGGCTGGCCACGGCGTCGCCCAGCTCACTGACGAGGCGGTCGTGGATGCCGGCCTGGGCATAGATGCGGCAGGCGGCGGTGCAGTCCTGCCCGGCGTTGTAGTAGCCATAGGCACGCACGCCCTGGACCACGGCTTCGAGGTCGGCGTCGTTGCAGACGATCACCGGGGCCTTGCCGCCCAGTTCCAGGTGGGTGCGCTTGAGGGTGCGGGCGGCGGTCTGGAGGATCTTCTGCCCGGTGACGATGTCGCCGGTGAGCGAGACCATGCGCACCCTGGGGTGGCTGACCAGGTGGCTGCCGACGCCTTCGCCACCGCCGGAGACGATGTTGATCACCCCGGCCGGGAGGATCTCCGCCAGGGCGGGGGCCAGGGCCAGGATCGACAGCGGGGTGTGTTCGGACGGCTTGAACACCAGGGTGTTGCCGGCCGCCAGCGCCGGGGCGATCTTCCAGGCGGCCATCATCAGGGGGTAGTTCCAGGGCGCGATGGAGGCGACCACGCCCACCGGGTCGCGGCGCACCATGCTGGTGTGGCCGGGCACGTACTCCCCGGCGAGCTGGCCCTGCTGGCAACGCACGGCGCCGGCGAAGAAGCGGAACACGTCGGCGGTGGCGGGGATGTCGTCCTGGCGCGCCAGGTGCAGCGGCTTGCCGCAGTTCAGCGATTCCAGGCGGGCCAGTTGCTCGGCGTTGGCCTCGACCGCGTCGGCGATGGCCAGCAGGGCGGCGGCGCGTTGCGCGGGGGTGGTGCGGGACCAGCCGGCGAAGGCCTTGTGCGCGGCGAGGACGGCGGCTTCCACCTGCTCGATGGAGGCCTCGGCGATGGCGATCAGGGTTTCCCCGGTGGCGGGGTTGAGGATGGGCTCGACCAGGCCTTCACCGATGACCAGCCGGCCATCGATCAGCAAATGGGAATGCAGGGTGGGCGTGCTCGCAGTGCCGGCCATCTTCGGGGCTCTTTTCTTCCTGGGTTTTTGTTCTTCAGTCATGGCGGGGCTCCTGGCGGCGCCCGGCATGACTCTGTTTATAGGAAGCAGAGCCTAGTGGGCGGGCTTGAGGTCGACAAATTCTAAATATTGAAAGCAGCGTTCGATTAAATCGAAGGCTTGCGGGCGTTCGGCTGTTCGCGGGCCAGGGTGAGGAAGGGGTCCACCAGCGGCGGCCGCGCGGTGCCGCGACGCCAGGCCAGGCCCACGTCCAGCGGTTCGCCCAGGTCCACCAGCGGGCGCGCCTCGATGATGTCGCCCTCCAGGGACCAGGGGCGGTAGGTCATGTCCGGCTGGATCGACAGGCCGAGCCCGGCCGCCACCAGGCTGCGCACCGCTTCCACCGAGGCGGTACGCAGGGTCACCTGGGGCGTGAGGCCGGCGCGGGACCAGATGCGCTGAGTGTGCAGGCCCATCTCGTCGGCGTTGAGCTGGATCAGCGGCTCGCCGGCGACGTCCGCCAGGCTGATGCTGTCGTGCTCCAGCAACGGGTGCTGGGCCGGCAGCCAGAGGCGGTGGGGCGAGTGGGTCAGCACCTCGGTCTGCAGGGCGTGGCGGTCCTCCAGGTTGGAGAGGATCAGCACGCCGACGTCGATCTCGCCGCTCACCAGCAGGTGTTCGATATAGGGGCGTTCGTCCTCCACCACGCGGGTCTTCACGTTGGGGTAGGCGCGCTGGAAGCGGGTGATCAGGTCGGCCAGGTAATAGCCGGCCACCAGGCTGGTCACGCCGATGGTAAGGCTGCCGGCCACCTGGTCGGTGCTCTGCTGCAGGCTGCGCTTGGCGTTGTCCACGGTCGCCAGGATCAGGTGCGCCTGGCGCAGGAACTGGTGGCCCTGGTGGGTCAGGGACATGCCCTTGGCGTGGCGGTTGAACAGGCTGACGCCGATCTCCTCCTCCAGCTGCTGGATGGCCAGGGTCAGGGTGGACTGGGAGATGAAGACCGCCTGGGCGGCTGCGGAGATGGAGCCCGTCTCGGCGACGGCGATGAAGTGGCGGATCTGGCGCAGGGTCATCATGGGGCGGGTTTCCGCAGGTATAAATGCTGCGCGACAGTATGGTTTATCGAAAATCGAGTGGGTGATTCTTTTTTATCGAATGATTGATGCATGTGGCTGGCGGCTTTGAAGGGTGGGCCGGGCGGCGCTCCGCTTCAGCCCAGGCGATGCCTTGCTGGTGGGCTGAAGCCCACCCTACGGTCTGATGTCAGTCCGGCGGTCGGGGCGGGCCCGGCCCAGCGGCAATATCCCGAAGCAATCCGGCGCTCACGTGCTCGGAAACTCGGCGGCTAGAGTGCAGTCCATCAGAAGATTCGCCCACCGAAGGAGGTTGTGATGAACACCCGTGGATTGCTCGATCAACTGCTCAAATCCGGCCAGGACCTGCTGCAACAGAAGACCGGCGGCAAGTCCGGCGGTTTCGCAGGCGGTGGCTCCGGCGGCGTGGGCGGCAACCTCGGCAGCCTGCTCGGCGGCGCCGGTGGCGGCGCGCTGGCGGCCGGTGCGCTGGGCCTGCTGCTGGGCAACAAGAGTGCGCGCAAGCTCGGTGGCAAGGCGCTGACCTATGGCGGCCTGGCCGCACTCGGCGTGCTGGCCTACAAGGCCTACGGCAACTGGCAGGCCAGGCAGGCCAGCGCGCCCCAGGGCGAACCGCAGACCCTCGACCGCCTGCCTGCGCCCCAGGCCGAGCAACACAGCCAGGCCGTTCTCAAGGCGCTGGTGGCGGCGGCCAAGGCCGATGGCCATGTCGACGCCCGCGAACGCCAGCTCATCGAGGGCGAGCTGGGCAAGCTGACCCAGGATGCCGAGTTGCGCTCCTGGCTGGAGCTGGAGCTGAACAAGCCGCTGGACCCCGCCGATGTGGCCCGCGCCGCACGCACGCCGGAAATGGCGGCGGAGATGTACCTCGCCAGCGTGCTGATGGTGGATGAGGAGCACTTCATGGAGCGCGCCTACCTGGACGAGCTGGCCCGCCAGCTCAAGCTCGACCCCGACCTGAAGACCGAGCTGGAAAGCCAGGTCCGCCAGGAACTGCAGGTCAGCTAGGTTCCCGCAGACTGCCTGCATGCCCGATCGCGAATGAATTCGCTCCTACAGGGTGTCGCTGTGCGCCGTTGGGCGGCTGAAGTCGCCCCCGCACCGTCCGCCGGATGAACACGACCGCTGCGTCGGGTGGAGGTCGCCCTTTACCTCCACCACGCGAAGCCGGGCCCTGGCACCCCATGATGGGCTTCGCGGTGCTCGCTGAACACCGATGTCCTCGCTCGGCTGTGGCGCCGCCCATCCTCCCAACACGCCCAGCACAATTTCTCGTTTCTGCCAGACTTCCAGGCGGGCCCGCCAAGGGCTGATGCCCCGTTGCGCTTTGTCTTGCAAGGACGTGGGGCGAGTCTCTAGAGTCGCCGCCCAATGCGCGCGCGATGTCCGGCGCGGTAAGCGAAAAGGTCTGGCAAGCGGGGGTCTACGTGAAGAACTGGTCGGTGCGGCTACGAATCCAGGCGAGTTTCGCCATCATCATCGCGATCATGGTGCTGATGGCCGTTACGGCCTATATGCGCTTGTTCACGGTGCAGAAGGGGGCGGAGCGCCTGGCGCAGGACGCCATGCCCGGCATGTTCCTCATCACCCAGGTACGCAGCGCCTGGACCGATGTGTTCATCAAGACCCTGGAGCGTGTGGGCGCCTCCGACCAGCCGCTGGAGAAGGTCGACCTGGACAACCTGCGTCTGCTCGATGAACGGCTCGACGGTGTCGTGGCCGACTACCGCAAGACCGCCCGCGACGACAACGACCTGGTGCTCCTGGAGAACTTCAACCAGAGTCGCAAGCGCTATGACGCGACCCTTTCCACGGTTATCGAGTTGCACCAGCAGAAGCGACTGGGCGAAGCCCGCTCGCTGCTCACCGGTGACCTCACCAAGCTGTGGAACGAAGGACGCAATCACCTGACCGAGCTCATCAGTTACAACCGCAAGACCGCCGAGGAGGCGACCGGCGACATCGTCGACGCCGCGCGCAATGCCGAGCTGAGCATGATCGTCTCGGTGCTCCTGGCCGTCGCCGCCGCTTTCGTCTGTGGAGCTTTGCTGGTGCGGGCCATCACCGAGCCGGTGCAGCGCGTGGTGCAGAACCTCCAGGCGCTCGCCTCGGGCGATCTCACCGCGCGCCTGCACCTTGGGCGCAAGGATGAGTTCGACTCCATCGAGACGGGCTTCAACAGCATGGCGGAGGAGTTGAAGAGCCTGGTATCCCAGGCCCAGCGCTCCTCGGTGCAGGTCACCACCTCGGTGACCGAGATTGCCGCGACGACGCGCCAGCAGCAGGCAACGGCCACCGAGACGGCGGCCACCACTACGGAAATCGGTGCCACTTCACGTGAGATCGCCGCCACGTCGCGGGACCTGGTGCGCACCATGACCGAGGTTTCCGGCGCCGCCGAGCAGACCTCCACCCTGGCCGGCTCCGGCCAGCTGGGCCTGGCGCGAATGGAGGAGACCATGCACCAGGTGATGGGCGCCGCCGACCTGGTCAACGCCAAGCTGGCGATCCTCAACGAGAAGGCCGGCAACATCAATCAGGTGGTCACCACCATCGTCAAGGTCGCCGACCAGACCAACCTGCTGTCCCTCAACGCCGCCATCGAGGCGGAGAAGGCCGGCGAGTACGGCCGCGGGTTCGCCGTGGTGGCGACCGAGGTGCGCCGCCTGGCCGACCAGACGGCCGTGGCCACCTACGACATCGAACAGATGGTGCGCGAGATTCAGTCTGCCGTCTCGGCCGGGGTGATGGGCATGGACAAGTTCTCCGAGGAGGTGCGCCGCGGCATGTCCGAGGTCGGCCAGGTCGGCGAGCAGCTGTCGCAGATCATCCAGCAGGTGCAGGCCCTGGCGCCGCGCGTGCAGATGGTCAACGAAGGCATGCAGGCGCAATCCACCGGCGCCGAACAGATCAACCAGGCCCTGGTGCAGCTGGGCGAGGCTTCGGGGCAGACGGTGGAGTCCCTGCGTCAGGCCAGCTCCGCGATCGATGAGCTCAACCACGTCGCCCAGGGCCTGCGGGCCGGCGTCAGCCGCTTCAAGGTCTGAGATGACGACCCGCGCGACTGGCCAGCAGCCCCGTCGTGGGCAGCTCTACCTGCTGTTCGGCATGGGCAGCGACCGCTATGCCCTGGACGTACGCGACGTGCTGGAGGTGATGCCCCTGCGCCGTCTCAAGCGCCTGCCCGAGGCGCCTGCCTGGGTGGCTGGCGTTTTCGACTGGCGCGGTGCGCCGGTGCCGGTTCTGGATCTCGGCGTCCTGGCTTTCGGCGAGCCCGCCCGCCCGCGTACCAGCACCCGGCTGGTGATGGTGCGCTACGCCGGGCACAATCTCGGCCTGGTCCTGGAGCAGGCCACCGAGACCTTGCGCTGCCAACCCGAGGAGTTCCAGGACTACGGGCTGGATGGGGGCGAGGCGCGTTACCTGGGGCCGGTTTTCCGCAGTGCACAAGGGCTGGTGCAGCGTGTCGAGGTCGCCGAGCTGCTCGGTGAAGAGGCACGCGCGCTGCTGTTCCCGGCCGATGCGGAGGCCACATCATGACCCCGCGCTTCGAGCGTCTGCTCAAGGAGCGCATCGGCCTTGACGTCGACTCGGTCGGCCGCGAGCTGGTGGAGCGCGCCATACGCCTGCGCATGCAGGCCAGTGGTTGCCGGGACGTGGACGAGTACTGGCTGAGCCTGGAGTCGTCCCACGGTGAGCAGCAGGCCCTGGTCGAGGCCGTCGTGGTTCCCGAGACCTGGTTCTTCCGCTACCCCGAGTCTTTCGTGGCCCTGGCCCGGCTGGCCTTCGAGCGCCTGCCGCGCCTCGCCTCCGGGCGCCCGCTGCGGGTGCTGAGCCTGCCCTGCTCCAGTGGCGAGGAGCCGTACTCCATCGTCATGGCGCTGCTCGATGCGGGCTTTGCCCCGGCACTGTTCCAGGTGGATGCGCTGGACGTCAGCGAGAAGGTGCTGGAGCGCGCGCGCCAGGCCGTCTACGGGCGCAACTCGTTCCGTGGCGAGGAGCTGGGCTTTCGCGATCGCCACTTCCTGCCCGTCGAGGAGGGCCACGTCCTCACCGAGCAGGTCCGGCGCAAGGTGAACTTCCGCCATGGCAATCTGCTGGGGCCGGGCCTGTTGGCGGGCGAGGCGCCCTATGACTTCGTGTTCTGTCGCAACCTGCTGATCTACTTCGACCGGCCCACCCAAAGCCAGGTGTTGGCGGTGCTCAAGCGTCTGATGTGTCCTGACGGGGCGCTGTTCGTCGGTCCTGCCGAGGCCAGCCTGCTGAGCCAGGACGGCATGCGTGCGCTGGATCTGCCGCAGTCCTTCGTGTTCCTGGCAGGCGTGGCCAGGGCGCCACGCGCCGTCGCGCCGAGTCCACGGGTCGCTTCCGCTCCGGCGCCTGCCCCAGCCCCCCGAAGGGCTGCCCCGCCAGCGTTCCGCCCGGCGCCCGTCGCCCCGCGCCCGGCACCGGTCGGGCGCGGCCAGGAGGCCGCTGGCGAGCTGTTGGAGATCGCCCGGCTGGCCAACGGCGGCAACAGCATCGACGCCCGCGCTGCCTGCGAGCGCCACCTGGCCGCCCATGGCCCCTCGGCGGCGGTGTTCTACTGGCTGGGCCTGCTCTGCGATGTGGCCGGCCAGCAGCGCGAGGCGCAGGACTACTACCGCAAGACCCTCTACCTGGAGCCCGGGCATGCCGAGGCCCTGGCCCACCTGGCGGCGTTGCTCGCCGCGCGCGGCGACCTGGCGGGGGCCAGGCGGTTGCAAGAGCGCGCCAGCCGTGGAGTGAGCGACCATGATCGATAGCCGCGTCATACGCCTCGACGACAGCCCGGAGGCGCCCATCGACGACTGCTGGAACCGTATCGGCGTGCACGGCGACAAGAGCTGCGAACGCCTGCAGGCGCATATCCACTGCCGCAACTGCGAGGTGCATGCGGTGGCGGCCATCCGGCTGCTGGACCGCTATGCGCTGCACCGCGAGGTGGAAGAGGAGCAGGCCTCCGGTGAGGAGGACCTTGGCGAGACCCGTTCGACGCTGGTCTTCCGTCTCGGGGACGCCTGGTTGGGGCTCGCCACGCGACAGCTGGTCGAAGTGGCGCCCCAGTCGTTGATCCACTCCCTGCCGCACCAGCGCTCCCTCGGCCTGCTCGGGGTGACCAACGTGCGCGGCGCGCTGGTCGCCTGCCTGTCGCTGGTGGAGGTGCTTGGCCTGGAAGCGGGGGGCGGCGTGGTGACGGAGCGCCGTGTGGTGCCGCGCATGCTCATCGTCGCCAGCGGGGATGGCCCCGTGGTGACGCCGGTGGATGAGGTCGACGGGATTCATGCCATTCCCCTGCGCGCCGTGCTGGAAGGTGGCCGCGGCACCGCCCAGGTGGCCCGCCCCTTCGCCGCCGGCGTGGTGCAGTGGCGAGGGCGCAGCATCACCCTGCTGGACGAGACGATGCTGCAGCAGGCCATCGCCAGGAGCCTCGGATGACCCCGGACCAGATGCGCGATGCGTCGCTGCTGGAACTGTTCAAGCTGGAGGCCGAGGCGCAGACCCAGGTGCTCAGTAGTGGGCTGATGGTGCTGGAGCGCAACCCGCGCCAGGCCGACCAGCTCGAAGCCTGCATGCGCGCCGCCCACTCGCTCAAGGGGGCTGCGCGCATCGTCGGCATCGAGGCTGGCGTGCGCATCGCCCACGTGATGGAAGACTGCCTGGTGGGCGCCCAGGAGGGGCGCCTGCAGTTGCAGTCCGAGCACGTCGACGCGTTGTTGCAGGGCTCCGACCTGCTGCTGCGCCTGGGCTCGGCGGCGGGGGCCGATTGGGCCGACAAGGACGGTCGCGCGCAGATCGATGCCCTGGTGGAGCGTCTGCAGGCGTTGGCCAGCGGGCAGCGCGTGGCCCCTTGCGAGCCGGGCACCCGCTACGAGCCGGTCGGCGAATCCGTGGCCCTGCCCGACGAGGCGGCACCCGAGGAGGAGCACCCGGCATCCGCTCCAGCGACCGGCGAGAGCCGGGACCGGGTGCTGCGGGTGAGCGCCGAACGCCTCGATCACCTGCTGGATATCTCCAGCAAGTCGCTGGTCGAGTTCCAGCGCATCAAGCCCCTGGGGGATGCATTGCAGCGCCTCAAGCGCCTGCAGGCCAGTGCGGCACGTACGCTCGACGGAGTGCGCGAGGCGGTGCAGGACGATGCGATGGACGCCCCCTCCCGCGCCATGCTGGCCGAGGCCAGGCAGTTGCTCGGCGAGTGCCAGCAGATGCTCGCCCGGCATATGGCCGACCTCGATGAGTTCGGCTGGCAGGGTGGCCAGCGCGCGCAGTTGATGTACGACGCCGCGCTGGCCTCGCGCATGCGCCCGTTCGCCGATGTGCTCGTCGGCCAGGCGCGCATGCTGCGCGATCTCGGCCGTTCCCTCGGCAAGCAGGTGCGCCTGGACATAGAAGGTGAGAACACCCAGGTCGACCGCGATGTGCTGGAGAAGCTCGAAGCGCCGCTCACCCACCTGCTGCGCAATGCCGTGGACCATGGCATCGAGAGCCCCGCGCAGCGAATCGCCCGTGGCAAGCCGGAGGAAGGACGCATCCTCCTCAGCGCGCGCCACCACGCCGGCATGCTGGTGCTGGAGCTGCGTGACGATGGCGCCGGGGTCGACCTGGAGCGCCTGCGTGCTGCGGTCATCGAGCGTGGTTTCGCCAACGCCGAGACCGGCGCGCGACTGAGCGAGGAGGAACTGCTGGCCTTCCTCTTCCTGCCCGGCTTCAGCATGCGCGGGCAGGTCACCGAGGTGTCCGGTCGCGGTGTCGGGCTGGATGCCGTGCAGCACATGGTCCGTCAGTTGCGCGGTGGCGTGCGCATGGAACAGCGCCAGGGCGAAGGCACCCGCTTTCATCTGGAGGTGCCGCTGACCCTGTCGGTGGTGCGCAGCCTGGTCGTGGAAATCGGCGGCGAGGCCTATGCCTTCCCCCTGGCGCACATCGAGCGCATGACCCGCGTGCCCGGCGAGGCGCTGGTGCAACTCGAAGGCCGCCAGCATTTCTGGCATGAAGAGCGGCATGTCGGCCTGGTAGCCGCCAGCCAGATATTGCAACGCCCGGAGGGCGATGCCGGCGAGGACGGCCTGGCGGTGGTGCTGGTGCGGGAGCGTGAGGCGCTCTACGGCATCGTCGTCGACCGCTTCATCGGCGAGCGCACCCTGGTGGTGATGCCGCTGGACCCGCGCCTGGGCAAGGTCCAGGACGTTTCCGCCGGCGCGCTGCTGGACGATGGCACGCCGGTGTTGATCCTCGATGTGGAGGACATGCTCAAGTCGGTCGGCAAGCTGCTCGGCAGCGGCCGCCTGGAACGTGTCGGTGGCCTGGCCCGGCAGGGTGCCGGCCATCGACGCAAGCGGGTGCTGGTGGTGGATGACTCGCTCACCGTGCGCGAGCTGGAGCGCAAGCTGCTGCTCGGCCGTGGCTACGAGGTGGCGGTGGCGGTGGACGGCATGGACGGCTGGAACGCATTGCGTTCGGAAGCCTTCGACCTGCTGATCACCGACATCGACATGCCGCGCATGGACGGCATCGAGCTGGTGACCCTGGTGCGCCGCGACAGCCGGCTGCAATCGTTGCCGGTGATGGTGGTGTCCTACAAGGACCGTGAAGAAGACCGGCGCCGTGGCCTGGATGCCGGTGCCGACTACTATCTGGCCAAGGCCAGTTTCCACGACGAGGCGTTGCTTGACGCGGTGGTCGTGCTGATCGGAGAGGCACAGGGATGAGGATAGGAATCGCCAATGACATGCCCCTGGCGGTCGAGGCGCTGCGTCGCGCCTTGGCCCGCGAGCCGGCTCACCAGATCGTCTGGATCGCGAGCAACGGCGCCGAAGCGGTGCGTTTCTGCCGGGAAGACACCCCGGACCTGGTGCTGATGGACCTGCTGATGCCGGAGATGGATGGCACCGAGGCGACCCGGCGGATCATGGCCCAATCCCCCTGCGCCATCCTCATCGTCACCGTCGACAAGGAGCAGAACATCCACCGTGTTTTCGAGGCGATGGGCCAGGGTGCGCTGGACGCCGTGGACACGCCCGCCCTGGGCGCCGACCACGAGCGCGACGCCTCGGCACTGCTGCGCAAGATACAGAACATAGGCTGGCTGATCGGGCAGCGTGTGGGCAGCCGCGGGGCTCGCGAGCCCTCGTGCCGGCAGTTGGTGGCCATCGGTGCCTCGGCCGGCGGGCCCGCGTCCCTGGCGCAGCTGCTCAAGCAGTTGCCGGCCGACTTCGCGCCGGCGGTGATGCTGGTGCAGCACGTCGACGAGACCTTCGCCGCCGGCATGGCCGAGTGGCTGGGCAGCGAGTCCAGCCTGCCGGTGCGCCTGGCCCGCGAGGGCGACCAGCCGCAACCCGGCCACGTGATGCTGGCGGGCACCAATAACCACATGCGCCTGCTGCGCAATGGTGAGCTGGCCTATACCGAGGAGCCTCGCAGCCACGTCTACCGGCCTTCCATCGACGTGTTCTTCGACAGCCTGGTGGCGCATTGGCGGGGCGACGCGGTGGGCGTGTTGCTCACCGGCATGGGCCGCGATGGTGCGCAGGGGCTCAAGGCCATGCGTGACCGGGGCTTTCTCACCATTGCCCAGGACCAGGCGAGCAGCGCCGTATACGGCATGCCCAAGGCGGCGGCAGCGCTGGATGCCGCCGTGGAAATCCTGCCCTTGCAGCGGATCGCACCGAGGCTCGTGGAAGCGTTCTCGCGATGACGGCTGCCCGGGGCGCTACCCGGGGTGACATATTTTTTGACGGCGGCCTACCCGTGACACGCATTATCATGGGCCGCGCACTTCGATGTAGTGTGCGTGTCGCGCAAGGCCCGTGGGCCCGGAGAACGTTATGCATTACCCCTATCGCAATCAGGCCGAAATGCACTCGATTACCGAAAACAAGGTGATGGTGCTGCTGGTCGATGATCAGGCGATGATCGGCGAGGCGTTGCGCCGCGCCCTGGCCGATGAAGCCGGAATCGACTTCCATTTCTGTGCGGACCCGCAGACGGCCGTCGAGGTCGCCCGGCAGATAAGGCCGACGGTGATCCTCCAGGACCTGGTGATGCCCGGTGTGGACGGCATCAGCCTGCTGGCCGATTATCGCGCCGCCTCCGAGCTGCGTGACGTACCCATCATCGTGCTATCGACCCGTGACGACGCAGCGGTCAAGAGCACCGCATTCGCCGCCGGCGCCAACGACTACCTGGTCAAGCTGCCCGACTCCATCGAGCTGGTGGCACGCATCCGCTACCACTCGCGTTCCTACCTCGCCCTGCAGCAGCGCGACGAGGCCTACCGTGCCCTTCGCGAGAGCCAGCAGCAGTTGCTGGAGGCCAACTTGGTGCTGCAGCGGCTGATGAACTCCGACGGCCTCACCGGCCTGTCCAACCGCCGTCACTTCGACGAGTACCTGGAAATGGAATGGCGCCGTGCCTTCCGCGAGCAGACCTCGTTGTCCCTGCTGATGATCGATGTGGACTATTTCAAGGGCTACAACGATCACTTCGGCCATGTCGCCGGGGATGACGCCCTGCGCCGCGTGGCCGAGACCCTGCGCGAGTCCTGCACGCGTTCCTCCGACCTGGCCGCGCGCTATGGCGGCGAGGAGTTCGCCATGGTCCTGCCGGGCACCTCCAGCGGCGGCGCCCGCCTGCTGGCGGAAAAGGTACGGCGTGCGGTAGAGGCGCTCGCCATCCCCCATGACCTGCCCCAGGACGGGGCCTCGCTGAGCGTGAGCATCGGCGTATCGACCCTCACGCCCAAGGCGGGCCAGGTGTCGCTGTTGCTGGTGGATCTCGCCGACCAGGGGCTTTACATGGCCAAGAACAACGGTCGCAACCAGGTGGGGCTGGTTGCCGGTGCGCCCGGCGCCTAGCCTTTTCGTGCGCCGCCGGGAGAACCGCCCCGCTCTCGTGGAAGCTGGTTCATTGGCGAACGGTCTTTCCCGGGCGCATCGTCCTTGTGCTGCAGGCCCGTCGATGCGGCGCCTCGAAATAAGCCGGTAGAGGTAAAAAGCGACCTCCACCCTGCGTATCGATCAGGTCCACGGGGTGGGCCGACCTTGCAGGGGCGACTTCGGTCGCCAGGCGGCGCGCAGTGCCGCTGCTCTGCCGGGGGCGAACGCCGGTTTCCCCGATTCCCGTGGCCTTCAGGCCGTCCGCTCGCCCTGCGGCGGCTGCGGGCCATGGAACACCACCCGGTTGCGCCCTTCGTGCTTGGCGCGGTAGAGCGCCTGGTCGGCCAGTTCCAGGGCCTCTCCCAGTTGCGCGGAGTCCTGGGGCCAGAGGGCGCCGCCGATGCTGCAGCCGATGTTCAGGCGCAGTTCGCCCAGCTGGATCGGCTCGCCCAGTGACTGCAGGGTACGCAGGGCCACCTGGAGGGCCTGCGGGGCGGCATCGCCCTCCGGCACCTGGAGGATCATCAGGAACTCGTCCCCGCCAAGCCGCGCCACCAGGTCGCCTTCGCGCAGGCTGGCGCGCATGCGGGCGGCGGCCTCGCGCAGTACCTGGTCGCCCACCGAGTGGCCGTGGTTGTCGTTGACCGGCTTGAAACCGTCCAGGTCGAGGTAGAGCAGGGCCAGGGAGCTCTTGCCCAGCTGGCTGCGCTGCTGCACGCGGGGCAGGTGCTTTTCCAGGGCGGTGCGGTTGGGCAGGCCGGTGAGCGGGTCGTGGTGGGCGAGGCTTTCCATCAGGCCCAGGGCGTTCTGCTGCTGGGTCAGGCTTTCCACGAGCTGGCGGATCGATTGGCTGAGGGTGCGGATCTCGCGGGTGCCCAGGTCGTCGGGTATCACCGCGATCTCGCCGGCCCGCAGGCGGTCCGCCGCGGCGGCGATCTCCCGCAGCGGCCGGGTGATGCGCCCGGCCAGAACCCAGCCGATGAAGGCGAAGATCACCGCCAGGGCTGCGCCCCAGATATAGATGTCGCGCTGCAGCTCCCGCGAGGGGGCGAAGGCTTCGTCGACCGATCGCCGGGCGATCACCGTCCAGCCCAGGCCCTTGTAGTCCTGGTAACCGGTGCTGCGGGCGAAGCCGGTGAGCCAGGTGCCGCCATCGGGCCATTCCTGCACCCGCCAGTAGTTGGTTTCGCCATTGTCCAGGGCCTCCAGGTGCAGGCGCTGGCCGATCATGGCTCGCGGGCCGAGGAGCACGGTGCGGTCGCTGCCGATGATGAAGAACTCGACCTTGCGCCGTTGCTGCATGGGTTCGAGCAGCGAGCGGCGCACATCGTCGGCCCAGGCCCAGGACAGGTGCGAGGCGAGCACCCCGACCGTGGCGCCGTCCAGGCCCTTCACCGGCATGGCGATGTCGACGAACTTCATCGCCTCGCCGGTGGGATTGGGCAGCAGCTTGGCCAGCAGCACGGCTTCGTGCACGTCGCCGATGAACAGGCCCTTGATGCCGTTGATGTACACCGGGCGCTGGCTGAGGCTGGCGCCTTCGAGCACGCCGTCGCTGGAGGCCCGTACGGTGCCGGCCGGGTCGGTGTAGCCGATCCAGGCGATCTCGTGCAGTTCGTGCTGCAGGCTGTCGAGCAGGGTGCGGACCTCGGCGATGTCGTCGGGCTGGCGCAACGCGCGCAACTGGCTGAGCACCTGCAGCACCTTGGCGCGGTCGGCCATGTCGCGGTCCAGGCGGTCGATCATCTGGAAGGAGACTTCCGCCAGGTCCTGGCCGATCTCGTCGCGCATGCGCAGGCTGGAGTCGTGGCCGATCAGGGCGCCCAGCAACCAGCCCAGCGCGCCCACCAGCAGGGCGACGAGCAGGGCGATACGGCTGCGCAGGCTGTGCGTGGCTTGCATGGGGGGTTCTCCAGGGGCGGGCGAGGGCTGCGGGGCCGCAGTGAGAGCTTAGCCCAGCGGCGGCGGGGCCAATTCCACACAATCTCCACGGGCGCTGCAAATTGTGTCCACACAGGGGCGGGAGCATGGCGGCACGAACATTTCCCTGGAGTGCGCCGCATGTATCGCCTGTCCCTGCCTTTCCTTTCGCCCGGCCGTTGGCTGCTGGCGTTGTTTCTCGCCCTGGTCGGCGTGGCGCCGTGCCTGGCCGAGGAGGCCTCGGAGCGCGGCGAAAGCCCCTATTTCGCCGTGGACAACGCCGAGCCGGGCGTCGACGGCCTGCCGCTGAAATCCACCCGCGTGGAGGTGCAGGTGCTGGGCGTGATCGCCAGCGTCAAGGTCATCCAGCAGTACCGCAACGAGGGTTCGCGAGCCCTGGAGGCGCGCTATGTGTTCCCCGGCTCCACCCGTGCGGCGGTGCACGGCATGACCGTGCGCCTGGGCGATCGTGAGCTGCAGGCGCAGATCCGCGAGAAGCAGAGCGCCCAGCGCGAGTACCAGGAGGCGAAGAGCGGGGGCAAGACCGCCGCGCTGCTGGAGCAGGAGCGCGCCAATGTGTTCCAGATGAGCGTGGCCAATATCCTCCCGGGCGACGTGGTGGACGTGGAGCTGCGCTACACCGAGCTGCTGCTGCCCACCGACGGCGCCTATCACTTCGTGTTCCCCACCGTGGTCGGGCCGCGCTACAACGGCGCGCCGGGGCAGGAGAGCCACAAGGCCGAGGCGTGGAGCTCCACGCCGCACCTGGCCGAGGGCGACCCCGGTCGCAGCACCTTCTCCATGCAGGTCGACCTGCAGTCGCCCACCGCCATCGGCGAGGTCGCCTCGCGCACCCATCGCATCCTCCGGCAGACGGTCGCGCCCCGGCACACCCGGGTGACCCTGGAGGACGGGCAGGAGCCGGGCAACAACCGCGACTTCATCCTCGACTACCGCCTGGGCAGCGAGGTGTTCGAGAGCGGCGTGCTGCTCGCCCGTGGCGCCGAGGAAAACTTCTTCCTGGCCATGGTGGCGCCGCCGGCCGCGGTCAAGCCCGGCAGCATCGTGCCGCGCGAGTACATCTTCGTGGTGGATATCTCCGGCTCCATGCACGGCTTCCCGCTGGATACCACCAAGGTCCTGCTGCGCCGCCTGATCGGCGGCCTGCGGTCGATGGACAGCTTCAACGTGCTGCTGTTCTCCGGCAGCAGCAGCCTGCTGGCGCCGCAATCGCAGCCGGCGACCCGGGCCAACATCGAGCAGGCGCTGGCGATGCTCGACACCCAGATGGGCAGCGGCGGCACCGAGCTGCTGCCGGCCTTGCGCCAGGCGCTGGCGATGCCGGCGGATGCCGAGCGGTCGCGCAGCTTCGTGGTGGTCACCGACGGCTACGTGGAGGTGGAGACCGAGGCCTTCGAGCTGGTGCGCAAGAATCTCAGCAAGGCCAACCTGTTCGCCTTCGGCATCGGCAGCTCGGTCAACCGCGAGCTGATCGAAGGGCTGGCGCGGGCCGGGCAGGGCGAGCCCTTCGTGGTGCTCGACGACGGCTCGGCGCAGGCCGAGGCCGACCGCCTGCGGCGGATGATCGACTCGCCCGTGCTGGTGCACCCGAAGCTGTCGTTCAGCGGCCTGGAAACCTACGAAGTCGAACCGGTGGCGCTGCCGGACCTGTTCGCCCAGCGCCCGCTGGTGATGTTCGGCAAGTGGCGCGGCGAGCCCCGTGGCGTGCTGCAGGCCGAAGGCATCGCTGCCAGCGGCCCGTGGCGCACCGAGGTGCCGATCGAGGCGGGCAAGGTGATCGAGGGCGACCAGGCGCTGACCCATCTCTGGGCACGGCACCGCATCGCCTCGCTGGTGGACCAGGAAAGCCTGGACGGTGGCTTCGGCTACAGCCAGCAGATCCTCGACCTCGGCCTGAAGTACAGCCTGTTGACCCCCTACACCTCGTTCATCGCGGTGGACCAGGTGGTGCGCAACCCCGACCCCGCCGGCAGCACCACGGTCAAGCAGCCGCTGCCGTTGCCCCAGGGGGTGAGCGCCCAGGCCATCGGCACCGCCAGCCCGGCCCCCGCCACCGCCGGCCTGCAGGTATCGAGCACGCCGGAGCCGGGCACCTGGGCGATGCTGGCACTGGCCCTGCTGGGCATGGGCTGGGCGACGCGCCGCCAGGTGCGGGGGTGAAGGCCCGCGTACTGCCGGGCTGGGCCTGGCTGCTGCCACCGGTGCTGGCGCTGTGGCCGGTGTGGCTGTGGAGCCTGCGGCGCATGGGCGATGGCTCGGACGACCCCTACGGGGTGGTTGCGCTGATCGCCCTGCTGCTGGGGCTGGGGCGTGAGCGCCGGGCCTTCCTGGCGGTGCCCCGGCGCGGGTGGTTGCTGGTGTCGCTGGGGCTGGCGGGGCTGGCGCTCCTCGGCAGCGCGCTGATCCCGGGGCTGGGGCGCGGCGTGCTCGCGGTGCTGGCGGTGATCGCCACCACCCTGGCGTTGCGCCGCCCGGGCCAGCCGGTGCTGGCATGGCTGGGGCTGGGGTTGCTGGCGCTGCCGATCCTCTCCTCGCTGCAGTTCTTCGCCGGCTATCCGCTGCGCCTGGTCACCGCCGAAGCCAGCCTCTGGCTGCTGCGCGGGCTGGGGCTTGAGGTGCTGCGCGAGGGCACGGCGCTGGAAGTGGGCGGGCAACTGGTGATGGTGGATGCGCCCTGCTCGGGCGTGCACATGGCCTGGGTGGCCTACTTCACGGCCTTCGCCACCGCCGCCTGGCTGCGCCTCGGCGACGGGCAACTCTTGCGACGCCTGCCGTGGATCGGGCTGCTGGTGCTGGGAGGCAACAGCCTGCGCAACACCCTGCTGGTGCTGCAGGAGACCGGGCAGGCGCTCTGGCCCGGCTGGATGCATGAGGCCACCGGGCTCGTGGTGTTCGTCGGCGTCTGCGCGCTGGTGCTGCGTACCGTGGCGGCGGGGCAGGGCGCAGGCGTGCCGCTGCCGGTGGCGAGCGTGGCCACGGCGTCGCCCTGGCGGGGCGGTCGCGCCCTGGTGGCCGGGGCGTTCCTGTTGCTGGGGCTGGCGTCGTTGCCGGGGCGGGCTGTGGTGGAGGCATCCCCCGCGTCGGCCTTCGTCGAATGGCCGCAGCGCTTCGACGGCGAACGGCTGCGGCCCTTGGCGCTGTCGAAGGTCGAGCAACGCTTCGCCGAGCAGTTCCCCGGCGCCATCGCCCGCTTCAGCACGGGCTCGCGGGTGGTCACCCTGCGCCATGTCACGGCGCCCACGCGCAAGCTGCACCCCGCTGCCGACTGCTACCAGGGCCTGGGTTACGTGATACGCGCCATCGCCTTGCGCCAGCGACCCGGCAACGGCGGGCTGCAGCGCTGTTTCGTCGCCGAGGGGCGCGGTCCTGCGCAGCAGGTCTGCGAGTACATCGAGGACGCCGCCGGGCAGAGCTTCAGCGACAATTCCGCCTGGTACTGGGCGGCGCTCAGCGGCCGCTCCACCGGCCCCTGGCGGGCGGTGACGGTGGCCGAGGCGCTCTAGCGCGGACAGTGGTCGGGCGGGCTGCCCGGCCGGTTTCGAGTCGGGTATACTCGCCGGCTTTTCCGAAAGTTTTGCCTGAGAGCGCTTCCAGCCATGGAAATCAACCCGATCCTGAACAGCATCAAGGACCTCTCCGACCGCACCCAGACCATTCGGGGGTATCTTTGACTACGATCACAAGCATGATCGTCTCGTCGAAGTAAACCGCGAACTCGAAGACCCCAACGTCTGGAACAACCCGGAGTACGCCCAGAATCTCGGCCGCGAGCGCTCGCAACTGGCGCAGATCGTCGAGACCCTGGATGAGCTGACCGGCGGCCTGGCCGACTCCCGCGACCTGCTCGACATGGCGGTCGAGGAGAACGACGAAGGCGCCGTGAACGACGTCGCCGCCGAAGTCGAACGCCTGCGCGAGATCCTCGAGAAGCTCGAGTTCCGCCGCATGTTCAGCGGCGAGATGGACCCCAACAACGCCTACCTCGACATCCAGGCCGGTTCCGGCGGCACCGAGGCCCAGGACTGGGCCAACATGCTGCTGCGCATGTACCTGCGCTGGGCCGACAAGAACGGCTTCGCCGCCGAGATCGTCGAGCTGTCCGAGGGCGAGGTTGCCGGCATCAAGGGCGCCACCGTGCACATCAAGGGCGAGTACGCCTTCGGTTGGCTGCGTACCGAGATCGGCGTGCACCGCCTGGTGCGCAAGAGCCCGTTCGACTCCGGCAACCGTCGCCACACCTCGTTCACCGCGGTGTTCGTCTCCCCCGAGATCGACGACAACATCGAGATCGAGATCAACCCGGCCGACCTGCGGATCGACACCTACCGCTCCTCCGGCGCCGGCGGCCAGCACGTGAACACCACCGACTCGGCGGTACGTATCACCCACGTACCGACCAACACCGTGGTCGCGTGCCAGAACGAACGCTCCCAGCACGCCAACAAGGACACCGCCATGAAGATGCTGCGGGCCCGGTTGTACGAGCAGGAGATGCAGAAGCGCACCGCCGCCTCCCAGGCGCTGGAAGACACCAAGTCCGATATCGGCTGGGGCCACCAGATCCGTTCCTACGTGCTCGACCAGTCGCGCATCAAGGACCTGCGGACCGGCGTCGAGCGCAGCGACTGCGACAAGGTGCTGGACGGCGATCTGAACGAGTACCTCGAAGCGAGCCTCAAGCAAGGTCTCTGAGACGGCCGGGCCGGGTCGGGCTGCGTTGATAGCACCTGACCTGCGCCCGCCCTCCCTTCACAGTCCTTGCCAAGCGATAACTTTTCACCAGGCGCCAAAACGCCGAAGCAGGAACCACCAAGACCATGAGCGACCAACAACCCGACCAGCACGAACTGCAACAGGAAGAGAACAAGCTGATCGCCCAGCGCAAGGAAAAGCTTGCCGCCGTGCGCGAGGCCAAGGCCATCGCCTTCCCCAATGACTTCCGCCGCGACGCCTACTTCGCGGACCTGCAGAAACAGTACGCGGACAAGACCAAGGAAGAGCTGGAAGCCGCAGCCATCCCGGTCAAGGTCGCCGGTCGCATCATGCTCAACCGTGGTTCCTTCATCGTTCTGCAGGACAGCACCAGCCGCCTGCAGGTCTACGTGAACCGCAAGACCCTGCCGGAAGAGACCCTGGCCGAGATCAAGACCTGGGACCTGGGCGACATCATCGGCGCCGAGGGCACCGTGGCCCGTTCCGGCAAGGGCGACCTGTACGTCGACATGACCAGCGTGCGCCTGCTGACCAAGTCCCTGCGCCCGCTGCCGGACAAGCACCACGGCCTGACCGACACCGAGCAGCGCTACCGCCAGCGCTACGTCGACCTGATCGTCAACGAGGAAACCCGCCACACCTTCCGCGTGCGCTCCCAGGTCATCGCCCACATCCGCCGCTTCCTGTCCGAGCGCGGTTTCCTCGAAGTGGAAACCCCGATGCTGCAGACCATCCCCGGCGGCGCGGCGGCCAAGCCCTTCGAAACCCACCACAACGCCCTGGACATGGCCATGTTCCTGCGCATCGCGCCGGAGCTGTACCTCAAGCGCCTGGTGGTCGGTGGCTTCGAGAAGGTCTTCGAGATCAACCGCAACTTCCGTAACGAAGGCGTCTCGACCCGGCACAACCCCGAGTTCACCATGCTCGAGTTCTACCAGGCCTACGCCGACTACGAAGACAACATGGACCTGACCGAGGAGCTGTTCCGCGAGCTGGCCCAGGCCGTGCTCGGCAGCACCGACGTGCCCTACGGCGACAAGGTCTTCCACTTCGGCGAGCCCTTCGCCCGCCTGTCCGTGTTCGACGCCATCCTCAAGTACAACCCGGAGATCACCGCGGCCGACCTCAACGACGTCGAGAAGGCCCGCGCCATCGCCAAGGCCGCCGGCGCCAAGGTCCTCGGCCACGAAGGCCTGGGCAAGCTGCAGGTGATGATTTTCGAGGAGCTGGTGGAGAGCAAGCTGGAGCAGCCGCACTTCATCACCCAGTACCCCTTCGAGGTCTCCCCGCTGGCCCGCCGCAACGACCAGGACCCGAGCGTCACCGACCGCTTCGAGCTGTTCATCGGTGGCCGCGAGATCGCCAACGCCTACTCCGAGCTCAACGACGCCGAAGACCAGGCCGAGCGCTTCATGCTGCAGGTCAAGGAGAAGGACGCCGGTGACGACGAGGCGATGCACTACGACGCCGACTTCGTCAACGCGCTGGAGTACGGCATGCCGCCCACCGCGGGCGAGGGCATCGGTATCGATCGCCTGGTGATGTTGCTGACCAATTCGCCGTCTATTCGTGACGTCATCCTGTTCCCGCATATGCGGCCCCAGGCCTGACGTGTGAGAAAAGCCGCCTTCGGGCGGTTTTTTCTTGGCCGGCGATGAGTTGAATAGCCGGATAAATGGTCAAAACTGTCTTGCATCCCAGCCGAACCCGGAGGTCCATGAATCTTGCCCAAGTCGTCCCGTAGCGACAGCGCCGCCCAGGCGGCCAGCGCCCTCGCCGAAAGTGTCCAGTACCAGGGTCGCAAGGCCAGCCGGCAGGGCAGCGAGCAACGCCGCCAGGCGATCCTCGATGCCGCCATGCGCATCATCGTGCGCGACGGCGTGCGCGCGGTGCGGCACCGCGCAGTGGCGGCGGAGGCGGAAGTGCCGCTCTCGGCCACCACCTACTATTTCAAGGACATCAACGACCTGATCACCGACACCTTCGCCCAGTTCGTCGAACGCAGCGCCGAAGCCATGGCCGCGTTCTGGGGCAGCGTCGAGGGTGACCTGCAGGGCATGGCGGCGGCACTGAGCCGCGACGGCGCCTCGCGGCGGCAGATGACCGACGAGATCGTCGAGATGGCGATCCAGTACGTGCGCCGCCAACTGATCGAGAACCGCGTGCAGCTGCTGGCCGAGCAGGCGTTCCGCCAGGAGGCGCTGATCAACCAGGGGCTGCGGCCGCTGGCCGACGCCCATCGCGGAATCCTCTCCCAGGGCGCCGAGCACTTCTTCCAGGTGCTGGGTTCGGATGAGCCGGCGGAGGACGCCAAGGTGTTGACGGCCATCATTCTGCGGATGGAATATCAGGGCCTGCTCGATGGGGTGGACAACCTCGATATCGACGAGATGCGAGCCGTGCTCAAGCGCTACCTCTATCTGGTGATGGGGCTCTAGGACACGGTACGAGACCCCGCATTCAGGCCACCTGTCTTGCGGGGTTTTTCATGGTCACAAGGAGAGCGAAATGAAACCCTGGCGCGCATTGGTCGCCCTGTCCTTCCTGCTATTGAGCGGGTGCCTGGTCACCTTGCGGGACCCGATCCCGGCCCACGAGCCGGCACCGATCCCGCTCTTGGGCGACTGGACGCGCAAGGACGAATGGGGCGAACGCCTCTACCTGGAGATCAGCCGCGCCGGCTCCAACCTCTACAAGGCCCGCACCTACGAGGGCAGCAAGGACAACCTCGACAGCCTCCAGGAATACGGCTTCACCGTCGCCCACCACGGCCGCCGCTGGTACCTCTCCGCCGGGCTGCCGAAGAAGTGGGGCGCCAACTTCGCCGTCGCCGGCTTCGAGCTGACCACCGACAACGAACTGGTGGTCTACAACCTCGACGTCGAACGCCTGCAGCAGGAGCTGGAACACGGCACCTTCGAAGGCGCCAGCGTGGAGATGCCCGACGGTGACGGCGTGTTGCTGACCACGCCCTGGGAGAAGATCCAGGCCTGGCTGGACGACCCGGCCAACTCCGACGTCTTCGTCGAGGTGGCGCGTTACCAGCGTTCCACCGAGGAGTGAGCATGAGCCGGCGCAAACTGCCCGACGACTACCAGAACATCGTCCGCACCCTGTCCGACCGCATCGTCCACGCGCAGACGCCGATCCGCGTGCTGGATGCCATCAAGTGGGACGACAGCGTTCGCCAGGGCTTTCTCAAGCACAAGGGCAAGGCCATGCCCGAGGTGGACCGCGCCTACTACGAGAGCCGGCCGCTGGCCTTCGATTCCTCGGCGAAGAAGCTGGAGTTCCAGAACATCGAGCGCGACATCACCCGCCAACTGGGGCAGTTCAACCCGGTGGGGCAGATCATGCGGCGCATGTGCAAGGAATACCGCATGGTGATCCGCATGCTCGAAGCACGCGGCACCGCCGATTTCGGACTGATCTCCCAGGAACTCTACGGCGCCGCCACCGACGCCTTCCATGCCGGTGACCCGACCCTTTCCGACCTGGGGCTGATGCTCTCGGACTACCTGAACAAGATCGACGACCGGGGCGACCTCAAGGACGAGCCGAAGACGCTCACGGCCAAGGACGCCGTGGCCATGCTGCAGAGCCGCCTGAGCGCGGTGTTCGGCGAGGGCGACGACACCATCCGCGTGTTCGAGTCCGACGGCATCGTCGCCGACGCCGCCGCAGGTGCCGACTACATCAAGGTGCGCGCCGACGCCATGTTCAACGAGCGCGACGTGCGCGCCCTGGAAGTGCACGAGGGCCTGGTGCACGTCGGCACCACGCTCAACGGCCAGAACCAGCCGATCTGCACCTTCCTGGCCAAGGGCCCGCCGTCCTCCACCGTGACCCAGGAAGGCCTGGCCATCCTCATGGAGGTGATCGCCTTCGCCTCCTACCCCACGCGCCTGCGCAAGCTCACCAACCGCACCCGCGCCATCCACATGGCGGAGGAGGGGGCCGACTTCCTCGAGGTCTACCACTTCTACCGCGAGCAGGGTTACGGCATGGCCGAGAGCTACGGCAACGCCAGCCGGGTGTTCCGCGGCTCCTCGCCGGACGGCCTGCCCTTCACCAAGGACCTGTCCTACCTGAAGGGCTTCATCATGATCTACAACTACATCCAGCTCGCCGTGCGCAAGGGCAAGCTGGAGCAGATCCCGCTGCTGTTCTGCGGCAAGACCACCCTGGAAGACATGCGCACCCTGCGCCAACTGGTGGACGAAGGCCTGGTGGCACCGCCCAAGTACCTGCCACCGCAGTTCCGCGACCTCAACGCGCTGTCGGCCTGGATGTGCTTCTCCAACTTCCTCAACCACCTGAGCCTGGACCGCATCGAGGCGGATTACGCGAATATTCTCTAGAGCGACAAGCTGCAAGCGACAAGCCGCAAGGGGCGAATCCCTGGTGCTCTTGCAGCTTGAAGCTTGCAGCTTGCAGCCAACCGAAGGTTCCCACATGCCCAGCCATCAACTCGACTACAAAATCCTCGGCGCTTCGGCGCAGACCGTGGAGATCATCCTCGACCCGCAGGAAACGGTGATCGCCGAAGCCGGTGCGATGAACTACATGACCGAAGGCATCCGCTTCGAGGCGCGCATGGGCGACGGCTCTTCCAGCGGCGTGCTGGGCAAGCTGTGGGGGGCGGGCAAGCGCCTGCTCACCGGCGAGTCGCTGTTCATGACCCATTTCACCAACGAAGGACGCGGCCAGCAGCGGGTCGGTTTCGCCGCGCCCTACCCGGGCACGGTGGTGCCCATCGACCTCGCCCAGGTCGGCGGGCACCTGGTGTGCCAGAAGGACGCCTTCCTCTGCGCCGCCCACGGCACCCAGATCGGCATCGCCTTCAACAAGCGCATCGGCGCCGGTTTCTTCGGGGGCGAGGGCTTCATCCTGCAGAAGCTCGAAGGCGATGGCCTGGCCTTCGTGCATGCCGGCGGCACGGTTATCCGCAAGGAGCTGAACAACGAGACCCTGCGCCTGGACACCGGCTGCCTGGTGGCCTTCACCAGCGGCATCGACTACGACATCGGCCTGGCCGGCGGGCTGAAGAGCATGCTCTTCGGCGGCGAGGGCATCCTCCTGGCGACCCTCAAGGGCACCGGCACGGTGTGGATCCAGAGCCTGCCGTTCTCGCGCCTGGCCGAGCGCATCTACGAAGCCACCTTCAAGGCGCGCGAGGAAACCCGCGCCGGCGGCAAGTGATCCGTCCCGGCGTCCTGCTGCTGCTCCTGCTGCTGCAGGGCTGCAGCGGGTTGCTGTTCTACCCCGAGCGCCAGCTGCCCTTCACCCCGGAGCGCGCCGGCCTGGCCTACCGCGACGTCGAACTCTTCACCGCCGATGGCGTGCGGCTGCACGGCTGGTGGCTGCCGGCGGCGCCGGGCAAGGCGGTCAAGGGCACGGTGCTGCACCTGCACGGCAACGGCGGCAACGTCGCCTCGCACCTGGGCGGCAGCTGGTGGTTGCCCGAGCAGGGCTACCAGGTGCTGCTGCTGGACTACCGGGGCTACGGCCGCTCCGAGGGCAGCGCCTCGCTGCCGGCGGTGTACCAGGACATCGACGCCGCCTTCGCCTGGCTCGACCAGGCCCCCGAGGTGCGCGGCAAGCCCCTGGTGCTGCTCGGCCAGAGCCTCGGTGGCGCCCTGGCGGTGCATTACCTGGGCGAACACCCCGGGCGCCGCGCCCAGCTGCGCGCCCTGGTGCTCGACGGCGTGCCGGCGAGTTACCGTGACGTGGCTCAATTCACCCTGGGCAAGGGCTGGTTAACCTGGCCGCTCCAGGTGCCGCTGTCCTGGCTGGTGCCTGATGGCGACAGCGCGATCGGCGCGATTTCCAAGCTGCAAGGCTTGCCGATGCTGATCTACCACAGCATCGACGACCCGGTGGTGCCTCTTTCCAACGGCGTGCGCTTGTATCAAGCTGCGCCGCCGCCGCGGGTGTTCCAGCCGACTCGCGGTGGCCATGTGCAGACCTTCGCCGACCCCACCTGGCGGGAGGTGATGCTGCGCTACCTCGAAGACCCGAAAGGTTTCGTCGGGCTGCGACGGCTGGCTGAAGTCCCGAATACAGAGAGTCCCCAATGAGCGAACGCAACCCCATCCCGCTGATCCTCACCGGCGTCGGCACCATCATCGGCACCGTGATGGTCCTCTGGTACTACGGCTACCTGCACTTCGCCAAACCGGAAGATGCGCTGCTGCTGTCCGACTTCACCATGCTCAAGACCATCCCGGGCGAGGACTACAAGATTTCCCTGACCCCGGCCACCCAGGTCGCCCAGTGCATCGATGGCGTCCTGGTGCTGTTCGACACCGAGCAGAAGGGCCTGACCGGCGTGCTGGTGAACAACAAGAAGCAGGCCGTGCGCTGCATGGGCCAGGAGACCCCGCAAGAGGTCAAGTGAGGACGCGATGAAGATCGAGGTCTGGCAGGGCGACATCACCCGCCTGGACGTGGACGCCATCGTCAACGCGGCCAATTCCTCCCTGCTCGGCGGCGGTGGCGTCGATGGCGCGATCCACCGCGCGGCGGGGCCGGAACTCGTCGCCCGCTGCCGCATCGTCGGCGGCTGCCCCACGGGCGAGGCGCGCATCACCCCGGGCTTCCGCCTGCCGGCGCGCTTCGTGATCCACACGGTCGGGCCGGTCTGGCGCGGGGGCGACAATGGCGAGCCCGAGCTGCTCGCCGGCTGCTACCGCAACAGCCTGGCCCTGGCCGAGGCCGAAGGTCTGGCCAGCATCGCCTTCCCGGCCATCAGCTGCGGCATCTACGGCTATCCACTGCACGCCGCTGCGCAGGTCGCCATCGCCGAGCTGCGCCGCTCGCGCCCGGCCGGCAGCACCCTGCAGCGGGCGTTGCTGGTGGCCTTCTCCGAGGACATGGCGCGCCTCTACCGCGAAGCCCTGGCCTGAGCCTGGCTCCGTCTCGGGCTACGCAACTGGCATGAACCCGTGCCGATCCTGACGCCGCTTGGTGGAGGTAAAAAGCGACCTCCACCCTAGGCAGTGGTCATGCCCCTACGGCGGGGCCAGCTGCTTTTGTAGGGGCGACTTTAGTCGCCAAGCGGCGCGCAGCGCCGCTGTTCGCTCAGCGCGCCCCGCGCAACAACCGCAACCCGTTGAACACCACCAGCAGGCTCGCGCCCATGTCGGCGAACACGGCCATCCACAGGGTGCCCATGCCGGCCAGGGTGAGGGCGAGGAACAGGGCCTTGATGCCCAGCGCGAGGACGATGTTCTGCACCAGCACCGCGTGGGTGCGGCGCGAGAGGCGGATGAACAGCGGCAGCTTGCGCAGGTCGTCGTCCATCAGCGCCACGCCGGCGGTCTCGATGGCGGTGTCGGTGCCGGCGGCGCCCATGGCGAAGCCGATGTCGGCGCGGGCCAGGGCGGGCGCGTCGTTGATGCCGTCGCCCACCATGCCGATGCGCTGGCCGCCCTGCTGGCGCCGTTCCACTTCGCTCAGCTTGTCCTCGGGCAACAGGTTGCCCAGGGCCTCGTCTATGCCCACCTGGGCGGCGATGGCGGCGGCGGTGTGCGGGTTGTCGCCGGTCAGCATCAGGGTGCGTACGCCCAGTTCGTGCAGCTCGGCCACCGCTTCGCGGCTGGTCTCGCGCACGCCGTCGGCCACCGCGAACAGCGCCAGCGGGCCTTCGGCGTCGAGCAAGACGATGGCGGTCTTGCCTTCGCGCTCGAGGATGTCCAGGCGCATTTCCAGGGTCGTCGAGCACAGGCCCAGTTCTTCCACCAGGCGGTGGTTGCCGAGGTGGTAGGGCTGGCCATCGATCACGCCCCTGACCCCGCGCCCCGGCAGCGCGGCCAGCTCGTCGACGCCATGCAGGGCGATGCCGTCGGTTTCCGCCGCGCGGGCCAGGGCCTGCGACACCGGGTGGTCCGAGCGGGCGGCGAGGCTGGCGGCGAGACGGCGCGGGTCGCGGCCGGCGTCCTCGCGCAGGGGCAGGTAGTCGGTCTGCTGCGGGCGGCCTTCGGTGAGGGTGCCGGTCTTGTCGAGGGCGACCCAGGCCAGTTGGCGGCCCATCTCCAGGAACACGCCGCCCTTGACCAGCACGCCACGGCGCGTGGCGGCGGCCAGGCCGCTGACCAGGGTCACCGGGGTGGAGATCACCAGGGCGCAGGGGCAGGCGATCACCAGCAGCACCAGGGCGCGGTACACCCAGTCGAGCCAGGCGCCCTGCATCAGCAGCGGCGGCAGCACGGCGGTGAGCAACGCCAGGACGAACACCGTGGGCGTGTAGATGCGCGAGAAGCTGTCGACGAAGCGCTGGGTCGGCGCGCGGGCGCCCTGGGCCTCTTCCACCGCGTGGATGATGCGCGCCAGGGTGCTGTCGTCGGCGGCACGGGTGACGCGGTATTCCAGCTCGCCTTCACCATTGATGGTGCCGGCGAACAGCGGGTCGCCCGGCTCCTTGTCCACCGGCAGGCTCTCGCCGGTGATGGGCGCCTGGTTGACGCCGGAGCGGCCGGCCAGCAGCTCGCCGTCCAGGGCGATGCGTTCGCCGGGGCGCACCCGCACCCGGGCGTCGGGGCGTACGTCGCTGGCCGGGATTTCCCGCCACTGGCCGTCCACCAGCACGGTGGCCTGCTGCGGGGCGAGGTCGAGCAGGCCACGGATGGCGTTGCGCGCGCGGTCCAGCGACTTGGCCTCGATCAGCTCGGCGAGGGCGAACAGCACGCTGACCATGGCCGCTTCCGGCCACTGGCCGATCAGCATGGCGCCGGTCACGGCGATGCTCATCAGTGCGTTGATGTTGAGGTTGAGGTTCTTCAGGGCGATCCAGCCCTTGCGGTAGGTGGGCAGGCCGGCGGTGGCGATGGCCAGCAGCGCCAGGCCGGCTTCCAGCCAGGCGGGCCCGAAGCCGAACCATTCGCAGGCCTCGGCGGCCAGTGCGGCGACGCCGGCCAGGGCCAGCGGCCACCAGGGTTTGTCGGCGGCCCTGGCAGGCGGTGCGGCGGCGTCCAGCGGTTCGGCCTGCATGCCCAGTTGGGCCACCAGTTCCTGCAACGGCGCCAGCTCGGCGAAGCGGTGCTGCACCTTCAGCACGCGTTGCATCAGGTTGAATTCCAGCGCCTCGATGGCCGCGACCTTGCCGAGTGCGTCGCGCAGCAGCCGCTCCTCGGTGGGGCAGTCCATGGCCTCGATGCGCAGGCTGCTCCAGCGCAGCTCGCCGAGCGGCGCATCGGTCGCCTCCTTCACCTCGGCAGGCTGCGCGCGAGCATGGCCATGATCGTGATCGTGATCGTGATCGTGATCGTGCCCGTGGCCATGTTCGTGCCGCGCCGGGCTTCCGGCCAGGCTCGAATGGTCGTGGTTGCAGCAGTTGTCCTTGCTCATCGCGGGACTCCATTGACGGGAATGGTGCTCATTGCACACCCTGTAGCAACTACAGAGTCAAGCAGGGGAAGGGAACGATGAAGATCGGCGAGCTGGCGCGACTGACCGACTGCCCGGTGGAAACCATCCGCTACTACGAGCGCGAAGGCCTGTTGCCCGAGCCTGCCCGCAGCGAGGGCAACTACCGCCAGTACACCCAGGCGCATGTCGAGCGCCTGGCCTTCATCCGCCATTGCCGTTCGCTGGACATGACCCAGCAGGAGATCCGCGAACTGCTGCGCCTGCGCGACAGCCCCGAGGCGGACTGCACCGCCGCCAACCGGCTGATCGACGAGCATATCCACCATGTGGAGGTGCGCATCGCCGAGTTGCGTTCGCTGCAGGAGCAACTGCGCCAGCTGCGTGCCCATTGCCAGACCGCCGGCAGCAGCGAGTCCTGCGGCATCCTCCGCGAACTGGAGCAGCCGGCGCCGCCGAGCGTGATTTCCGATTCCTGCGCCGAGGCGGGTCACCTGCATGTGCCGGGGGTGCACAAGCGGCATTGAGGTGGCGGCGTTTCCTCTGCAACGGTTTGCCGTTCTCGGCTCCGCCTGGTGGATGGGAAGACCGTCATCCACCCTTCACAGCGGTCATGTCCGTGCGATGGCACGGCAGGCTCCTTGGAGGGGCGACTTCAGTCGCCAAGCGGTGCGCAGCACCGCCATCCTCGGGCTACCGGACTTCGAACAGGAAGGGGTTCTGCGGGTCGGGGAACTGCAGGCGATGGTGTTCCGCAGGTGTCTTGCTGCCGGGTTGCAGGTAGTCCACCCGCAGGCCAATCGGCTCGTTATCGATCGTTTCTTCCAGGTAGGCATTGCGGGGGTAGAGGAAGCTGCCTGCGGGCGCCTGGCGGATGGCGGCACAGGACGCGAACAGCGGGGGCAGGTCGTAGAGCGCCCGATCGTGCACCAGCAGGACCTGGGTGTAGCGGTCGGCGCGGCCGTTGCCCTTGGCGGGCAGCTCCAGGCAATAGGCTTCACCTCTACGCCAGGCCGTGATGCCGTAGAGCTCCTCCGGGTCCATCGACGCCCCGACTCGCCATTGCGCCGGGGCGAGCTCGACGGCTTCGCCCAGTAGCCAGTGGCGTTCACCGATGTCCAGGCGCTGGCCGTCGAAGGCGATCTCGGGCATGCCGGCCGGTGTCGCGTCCGGCAGCTCGCCCGGTACGCTCCATAGCTCGGAGTCGTAGCGCTTCACCGCTGCCGCCATGGCGTTGACCCACAGGCACTGCTGCGCCTCGGTGCAGGCCAGGTGAAGCGGGCTGCCGGGGCCTTCGAAGGTGTTGTCGCCGAGGGAGCGATAGAAGGCTTCATAGCCGTCGAAGCGTGTCGCCTGTGCCTGCGCGAAGGGCAGGGCGGTGCACAGGACGAGTGCCAGGACGTGACGTGGAGGTGGGGTGGGCGACATGGTCCCTGATCTCCGGAAGGCGATGGGCATGCATCCTAGCGAGGCGGCCGGTTTTGCGGGAGCGGTGATTGGCGTGGCGCCAAGTCGCGCACAAAAAAGCCCGCCTGGCGGCGGGCTTTTCCGTTGCGATGGATCAGAGCGCGGCGCGCGGGGCGACCGGGCCGGGACCGTTGGCGATGGTCACTTCCACGCGGCGGTTCAGCGAGCGGGACGAGGCGGTGTCATTGCTGGCCACCGGGTAGTCCTTGCCGAAACCGTGGGTGGTGACGCGCGTCGGGTTCACGCCCATGGCCACCAGGGCGCGACGCACCGAGTCGGCGCGGGCCTGGGACAGGCGCAGGTTGTGGTCGACGGTGCCGGTGTTGTCGGTGAAGCCTTCCACCACCACCTGGCGATCCGGGTTCTGCACCAGGAAGTTGCCCAGTTGCTGGACGTTGTTTATGCCGTTGGGGGTCAGCTCGGCACGGTCCACTTCGAACAGCACGTCGCCCAGGGTCACCACCTGGCCACGGTCGGTCTGCTTGGCCTTGAGCTGGTTGACCAGCACGTCCACCTGCTGGTTGCGGGCATCCAGCTGGGCTTGGGTGCGCTGGGCCGGCGCGTTGGCCAGGGCTTCTTCGGCGGCCTTCTGCTTGATGGTCTGGCGGGCCAGTTCGACGCGCTGGTTGGTGAGGTAGGCGAGCTGGTCGACCTGCACCTGGTCCTGCTTGTCGGCGTAGGCCTGCTCGGCACGGCTCAGCATGTCGCCGGCTTCCTTGGTTTCCAGCGCGGCCAGGGTGCTGGCTTGCGGCTCGGCCTGCAGCTCGGAGTAGTTGCTGCGGGCCTGGTCAAGGTTGGGGTTGGGCTTGGAGGCGCAGGCCACCAGCGCCAGGCTGAGTACGGAGAGGGCGGAAACTGTGATCAGCTTGTTCATGACGGATCATCCTTATCGATGCGGAAAGAGGGCGGCGCGGATCACTGCAGAATGATCGGCTGGCGCGAGCCTTCCTCGCGAATCTGCTGAACGCCCTTCTGGGCGTCTTCCAGGGTTTTCTGGGCCTTGGTGGCCAGGGCCTTGCGCTCGGCGACACGGGCGTCCCACTCGGCCTGCTCGGCGATGCGGCGGGCTTCGTCGTAACGCTCTTCACGCAGCAGGTTCTCGGCCTGGGCCAGCTTGTCCTGGGCGGTCTTCATCTCGACCGGCGCGTATTGCGGGGCACCCGCGCTGACGGCGCTCTTGACCACGGTGTTGGTCACGGCGAACTGCTCGGTGGGCGGATTGCCGGCGCAACCGGCGAGCAGCACGGTGCCGCCTGCGACCAGGGCGGTCATGACTGTTCTGCGAATCGTTACAGCAGGGCTTGTCTTCATGATGTTCAGCTCCATTGGGAATACCACGCCATTTCGTTTCTCATGGCAACTTGCCTACCAGGTGCATGCTTTTGACCGCTACATCGACGATTTTCCGCCAAAAATTCGCCGATCAATGGTTGATGCGCTGGCTTGCCTTTTGTGACAGGGCGCTTTTCGAAAATGTTCAATAAAATTTACGGAGAATGGCTGGAAGCCCCGCAGCGCAAGGCCTGCGGCCGAGAGGTGGATGCGCTGGCACGGCGTTCGAGCGGTGCGAGCCTGTGCGGGAGGATGGCGAGGAAGCTGAAGCGGCCCCCGTTGCGGGGGCCGGGTTCGGGAACCTCAGTGCTCGATGCTGCCCTGCTGCTGTTCGAGCAGGCGCAGGTGCTTGCGTGAAAGGGCGAGGAAGCGTGGCGTGGGGCCGATGTCCTCGAAGAGCGGGTCGCCCTGCTCGTCGGTCGCCACCACCTGGCTGCCCTTGACGTAGGGCAGGCTGGCCTCGAGTTCTTCGAGGGCGCAGCCGAGCAGTTCGCCCAGCAGCTCCTCGATGCTGCGCTTGGGGTACATCTCGTTGAGGGCGGCGAGTCGCGCCGCGGCTTCCACGTCCAGGTGGATGTTGTAGCGGCTGCGGGTCAGGCGGCCCTTGGCGTTGCTTTCCCAATGGCGGATCAGTTCGCGGATCTTCATGGTCACCTCGTGCCGGGCCCGCTCGTGGCGGGCATCTGCTGGAGGTCGGCGGCGTAGACCGTCGGCCGGCGGTCACTTCTGGTGCCCGCCTGTTTTGAGCCTAGCTCGCCGGGGGCCATGCAGCGGCATGGCGTCGCACCCTTGTAAGTCGATGGCGCCCTCGGCACTCTGGACGCTCGACATCTCTCTGGGGAGCCTGTCATGGCGGAAATCGACGCACGCCTGCGCGAAGACGTTCACCTGCTCGGCGAGTTGCTGGGCAACACCATCCGCGCCCAGCAGGGCGAGGCCTTCCTGGACAAGATCGAGCGCATCCGCAAGGGCGCCAAGGCGGCCCGCAAGGGCTCGCGGCAGGGCGAGCAACAGCTCAACGAGGCGCTCGACGGGCTCACGGCCGACGAACTGCTGCCGGTGGCCCGTGCCTTCAACCAGTTCCTCAACCTGGCCAACATCGCCGAGCAGTACCACCGCATCCGCCGGCGTGGGCCGCAGGAACCCGAACTCTTCGAGAACCGCGTGCTGCCCGAGCTGCTGCAGCGCCTGGGCGCCGCCGGCCATTCGCCGGAGCAGCTGGCGCGGCAGGTGGCGCGGCTGGACATCGAGCTGGTGCTGACCGCGCATCCGACCGAGGTGGCGCGGCGCACGCTGATCCAGAAATACGACGCCATGGCCGCGCAGCTGGCGGCCCAGGACCACGGTGACCTCAGCGAGGGCGAGCGGGCGCGGGTGCGTACCGCGTTGGAGCGGCTGATCGCCGAGGCCTGGTTCACCGACGAGATCCGCCGCAGCCGGCCGACGCCGGTGGACGAAGCCAAGTGGGGCTTCGCGGTGATCGAGCATTCCCTCTGGCAGGCGCTGCCGGAATTCCTCCGCCAGACCGACCGCGCGCTGTTCGCCGCCACCGGCCTGCACCTGCCGCTCTCCGCCGCACCGGTGCGCTTCGCCTCGTGGATGGGCGGCGATCGCGACGGCAACCCCAACGTCACCGCGGCGGTGAGCCGCGAGGTGCTGCTGCTGGCGCGCTGGATGGCCGCCGACCTCTACCTGCGCGATGTCGACCACCTGGCCGCCGAGCTGTCCATGCACCAGGCCAGTGATGAGTTGCGGGTGCGCGTGGGCGTGCATCCGGAGCCCTATCGCGCCCTGCTCAAGCAGCTGCGCGAGCGCCTGCGGGCGACCCGGGCCTGGGCCCAGGCGGCGTTGCAGGGCGAGGTGGCGCCCGGCCCCGAGGTGCTGCAGGACAACCAGCAACTGCTCGAACCCCTGGAGCTCTGCTACCACTCGTTGCACGCCTGTGGCATGGGCGTGATCGCCGACGGTGCCTTGCTCGACTGCCTGCGCCGGGCGGCGTGCTTCGGGCTGTTCCTGGTCCGCCTCGACGTGCGCCAGGACTCCGCCCGCCACCGCGCGGCCCTGGCGGAGATCACCGACTACCTCGGCCTGGGCGACTACGCGGCCTGGGACGAAGACGCGCGCCTGGCCTTCCTCCAGCGCGAGCTGGACAACCGCCGGCCGCTGCTGCCGCCGCACTTCCGGCCGTCCGCCGACACCGCCGAAGTACTTGCTACCTGCCGCGTGGTGGCCGCGGCGCCGGCGGCGTCCCTGGGCTCCTATGTCATCTCCATGGCCGGTGCGCCGTCCGATGTGCTGGCCGTGCAACTGCTGCTGAAGGAGGCCGGGCTGCAACGGCCGATCCGCGTGGTGCCGCTGTTCGAGACCCTCGCGGACCTCGACAACGCCGCACCGGCCATCGAGCGGCTGCTCGGGCTGCCCGGCTACCGCTCACGCCTGCATGGCCCGCAGGAGGTGATGATCGGCTACTCCGACTCGGCCAAGGACGCCGGCACCACGGCCGCCGCCTGGGCCCAGTACCGCGCGCAGGAGGCATTGGTGGAAACCTGCCGCCGGCACCAGGTCGAGCTGCTGCTCTTCCATGGCCGTGGCGGCACTGTCGGACGCGGCGGCGGCCCGGCCCACGCGGCGATCCTGTCGCAACCGCCGGGCTCGGTGGCGGGGCGTTTCCGCACCACCGAGCAGGGCGAGATGATCCGCTTCAAGTTCGGCCTGCCGGACATCGCCGTGCAGAACCTCAACCTCTACCTGGCCGCCGTGCTGGAGGCGACCCTGCTGCCGCCGCCGCAACCCGAGCCCGCGTGGCGCGCGGCGATGGACCGCCTGGCCGGCGAAGGCGTGGCCGGCTACCGCGCGGTGGTGCGCGAGCATCCGCAATTCGTCGAGTACTTCCGCCAGGCCACGCCCGAGCAGGAGCTGGGGCGCCTGCCCCTGGGCAGCCGCCCGGCCAAGCGCCGCGCCGGTGGCGTGGAGAGCCTGCGGGCGATCCCCTGGATCTTCGCCTGGACCCAGACCCGGCTGATGCTGCCGGCCTGGCTGGGCTGGGAGCGTGCGTTGCGCAACGCGGTGGAGCGGGGCGAGATGGCGCTGCTGCAGGAGATGCGCGAGCACTGGCCGTTCTTCGCCACCCGCATCGACATGCTGGAAATGGTCCTGGCCAAGGCCGATGCCACCATCGCCGAACGCTATGACATGCGGCTGGTGGAAGAGCGGCTGTTGCCGCTGGGTGCGCATCTACGCGACCTATTGTCGCAGGCCTGTACGACCGTACTAGGCCTGACCGGTCAGTCCGAGCTGCTGGCGTCCAGTCCGGAGACCCGTGAGGCCATCAGTGTGCGCAACACCTACCTCGACCCGTTGCACCTGCTCCAGACGGAGCTTCTGGCCCGTTCCAGGCGCGCGGAAAACGCTGCCGAAGGCCCCCTGGAACAGGCGTTGCTGGTGAGTGTGGCGGGCATCGCGGCGGGGCTCAGGAACACCGGCTGAAGGGGCTTCTTATCCGACTTTCGGTGGCTTGTGCGGCATAGGGGTGCTGTGTATCTTGATCAACCTTTTGGCCGCTCAACGACGCCGAAACCCGATACTGAGATTGGCCCCAAGAGGCGAATCCGAGACTTCAAAACAATCTTGAGGAGCACATCGATGCGCGTGATTCTGCTGGGGGCGCCCGGTGCCGGAAAAGGTACCCAGGCTGGTTTCATCACCAAGAAATTCGCTATTCCGCAAATCTCCACCGGCGACATGCTGCGCGCAGCGGTCAAGGCGGGCACCGAGCTCGGCCTGAAGGCCAAGAGCGTGATGGATGCCGGCGGCCTGGTTTCCGATGACCTGATCATCAACCTGGTCAAGGAGCGCATCGCCCAACCCGACTGCGCCAACGGCTTCCTCTTCGACGGCTTCCCGCGCACCATCCCCCAGGCCGAAGCCCTGAAGGACGCCGGCGTCGCCATCGACCACGTGGTCGAGATCGCCGTGGACGACGAAGAGATCGTCGGCCGCATCGCCGGTCGCCGCGTGCACCCGGCCTCGGGTCGCGTCTACCACACCGAGCACAACCCGCCCAAGGTCGCCGGCAAGGACGACGAAACCGGCGAGGACCTGATCCAGCGCGACGACGACAAGGAAGAGACCGTGCGTCATCGCCTGTCCGTCTACCACTCGCAGACCAAGCCGCTGGTGGACTTCTACCAGAAGCTGTCGGCCGCCCAGGGCACCCCGAAGTACAGCGCCATCGCTGGCGTGGGCAGCGTGGAAGAGATCACCGCCAAGGTGTTCGCCGCGCTTTCCTGATCGATCGACGATCGATTCGACCAACGGCCCGCTTGCGGGCCGTTGGCGTTTATAATGCGCGCCTTTTTCGACCCACCTGGATGCACCGATGACCACCTTGCTGGCCCTGGATACCGCCACCGAAGCCTGTTCCGTCGCCCTGTTGCATGACGGCCGCGTGCTCAGTCACTACGAGGTGATCCCGCGCCAGCATGCCCAGCGCCTGCTGCCGATGATCCAGGACCTGCTGGCCGAGGCCGGTGTCGGCCTGTCCGCCCTGGATGCCATCGCCTTCGGCCGTGGCCCCGGAGCCTTCACCGGCGTGCGCATCGCCGTGGGCGTGGTCCAGGGCCTGGCCTTCGCCCTCGATCGCCCGGTGCTGCCGGTTTCCAACCTCGCCGTGCTGGCCCAGCGTGCCCATCGCGAGCAGGGCGTCGCTCAGGTGGCCGCCGCCATCGACGCGCGCATGGATGAGGTCTACTGGGGCTGCTACCGCCTGGACGCCGGCGAGATGCGCCTGGCCGGCAGCGAGGCGGTGCTGCCGCCCGAGCGCGCGGCGCTGCCCCGCGACGCCCAGGGCGACTGGTTCGGTGCCGGCACCGGCTGGGGCACCTTCGCCGCCCGCCTCCCGGTGGCGGTCAACGGCCAGGCGCCCGACCTGCTGCCCCACGCCCAGGACCTGCTGGCCCTGGCCGCCTTCGCCTGGGCCCGCGGCGAAGCGGTGGTGGCCGACGAAGCGCAGCCGGTTTACCTGCGCGACAACGTCGCCACGCCCAAGGCGCCCCGCTGAGCGGGCTGACCACCGGCAGTGCCGGGCGTCAGGGACGATTGAAAATCCCTGGATGTCCGGCTAGATTCCACCCCATTCGCCGATCCCTTTTCCTGCCTGACTTCCCTTGATGCGCATCGACGGCTTCACCTCATCCATCTCGCTGGATCGCAGCCCCCGCCAGGGCAGCGCGAACACGGCTTTCCGCGAGGTGCAGCGTGAGGTCGAGAGCCGGCGCGACGTGCCGGCCACCCCGGCCAGCACCCAGGGCTTCGAGCAGACCGCCCAGCCGCGCAAGGTCGAGGCCAGCAACGCCAGCAGCAACAGCCTGCCGGCCCGCCCGCAGGACATCGTGCAGCAACGCAACCTGAGCAACCGTGCCTACCAGGCCATGGCCAGCTACGCCTCCACCGCCAGCTTCGCGTCGGAGACCGACGCGCCGGAAGTGCTCGGGCTCGATCTCTACGCCTGATGCTCCCGTACTTCCTCGGCTGCCCGTCCTGGAACGAGCCCGCCTGGCGCGGCAGCTTCTATCCCGCCGACGTGCGCCCCGCCGATACCCTCGAACACTACGCCCGCGTGTTCAATGCGGTGGAAGGCAACACCACCTTCTACGCCAGGCCCTCCGTCGCCACGCTGCAGTTGTGGGCCGAACGCATGCCCGGGCATTTCCGCTTCTGCGCCAAGCTCCCGCGTGACATCAGCCACGAGGGCGACCTGCGCGACCGCATCGGCGCCACCGGTGAGTTCCTGCGCCTGCTCGAGCCCCTGGGCACGCGCGTGGCACCGCTCTGGCTGCAACTGCCGGCGAGCTTCGGGCCGCAGCGCCTGGGCGAGCTGGCGGACTGGCTGGACACCTTTTCCCACCGCGCCATCGCCGTGGAGGTGCGCAACGCCGCGTTCTTCGCCCGGGGCGAGGAGGAGAAGGCCCTCAACCGCCTGCTCCACGCGCGTGGGGTGGAACGCATCTGCCTGGACTCGCGGGCCCTGTTCGCCTGCGAATCCGACGACCCGGCGGTGCTCCACGCGCAATCGAAGAAGCCCCGCGTGCCGGTGCGCCCGACCGCTTTCAGCGCGTCCCCCCAGGTGCGCTTCATCGGTGGTCCGGACCTCGACGCCAACCAGCGCTACCTCGACCCCTGGCTGGACAAGGTGGCCGACTGGATAGGCGAGGGCCTGGTGCCCCATGTCTTCCTGCACACCCCCGACAACCACCTCGCCGCCGCCCAGGCGCAGCGCTTCCATGCCGGGCTGATGAGCCGCCTGCCGGGCCTGCCGCCCTTGGCCGAGAGCGCCTTCGAGGCGGAATCGACGCAACTCGACCTGCTCTGACGCTGTCACTTTCCCCTAGGCGCGGGTTAAGGTCGGGCCTTTGCAACGAGGGAGTGATGCCATGCCGAACCAGGCCCAACGTGCCGAAACCTTCCGCGCCCTGCACCAGGGCGACGGACTTCTCGTATTGCCGAACCCCTGGGATGCCGGGTCGGCGAAAATGCTCGCCGCCCTGGGCTGCCGAGCCCTGGCCACCACCAGTGCCGGGCTGGCCTTCTCCCTGGGCCGGCGTGACGCCGAAGGCGCGGTGAGCCGTGACGAGGCGCTGGCCAACGCCCGCGCCATCGTCGAAGCCACGCCGCTGCCGGTGGCTGCGGACCTGGAGAACGGCTACGGCGACAGCCCCGAGGCCTGCGCCGAGACCCTCCGCCTCGCCGCCGAGGTCGGCCTGGTAGGCGGCTCGATCGAAGACGCCAGCGGCCGCGCCGAGGCGCCCATCTACCCCTTCGAACTGGCCGTCGAGCGTGTGCGGGCCTCGGTGGAGGCGGCGCGCCGCCTGCCGTTCCCCTTCACCTTCGCCGCCCGTGCGGAGAACTTCCTCCACGGCCGACCCGACCTGGATGACACCATCCGCCGCCTGGTGGCCTATGCCGAGGCCGGTGCCGATGTGCTCTACGCGCCGGGGCTGACCACCCGCGAGCAGATCGTCGAAGTGGTGCGCGCGGTGGCGCCCAAGCCGGTCAACCTGCTGGTGGGGTCGCCCGCCTTGAAGGTGGGCCTGGCGGAGCTGGCCGAGCTCGGCGTCAAGCGCGTCAGCCTGGGCTCCAACCTGGCGCGGGTCGCCTACGGCGCGTTCTTCCGCGCGGCGGAGGACCTGCTCTGCGGTGATCTCACGGCCACCCAGCGGGCCATGCCCTTCGACCGCATCAACGACCTGTTCAGGGGCTGAACGGGTGCGCGTGCGCCGGCTGGTCCCCTGGCTGGTCCTGCTGCTGGTGCTCGGTGCACCGCTGGCGGTGTACCAGAAGTGGGTGACGCCGCCGCCGCGCTGGGACCCCTGGGCGCCGCTGGATGTGCGCGAGGCGCCCAACCTGCTGACGCCCTTCAAGCTGATGCGCCTGCAGGCCGACCCGGCGCTGTGCCGCCTGGCATTGCAGACCTCCAGCCTGAAGTACGCGGCGCTGCCGGACAGCTCGCCGGCAGCCGGTTGCCCCATCGAGAACAGCGTGCGCGTCAGCGGCTCGGACCTGGCCTTCAGCAGCAGCTTCATCGCCACCTGCGAGGTGGCCGTGGCCTTCGCCCTGTTCGAACGCCATGGGCTGCAACCCGTCGCCCGCGAACTCTACGGCCAGCCGGTGGCGCGCATCGATCACCTGGGCAGCTTCGCCTGCCGCAACATCGGCGGCACCCAGCGTCGCAGCCAGCACGCCTCGGCCAATGCCCTGGACATCGCCGGCTTCCGCCTGGCCGATGGCCGTCGCATCAGCGTGGCCCGCGACTGGGCCGGCGACGACACCGAGGCGCGCTTCCTGCGCCGGGCGCGCGACGCCGCCTGCGAGCACTTCAACACCACCCTGGGGCCGGACTACAACGCTGCGCACCGGGATCACTTCCATGTCGACATGGGCCTGCTGCGCATGTGCCGCTGAGTGCCGTGCACGGGCGCCTGGCGCCGCGCTCTGGCAAAATGCCGCCCATCTTGGAACAACGGATTCGATCGATGAGCGATGAGCGGGAACAGGCCCGGGTACGTGTCGACGCGCTGGCGCCGCAGCACCAGGCGCGCGCGGCCGAGTGGGCGGCGCGGCTCGGGCTGCCCCAGGGCGGCGAAGCGGATTTCGCCCTGCAGCTGGGTGACGAGGGCCTGCAGCTGGTGGACTTGTCGCCCCAGGCGCCGGGCCCGGTGCGGGTCGACTTCGTCGAAGGCGCGGCGGCCCATCGTCGCCAGTTCGGCGGTGGCGCCGGGCAGATGATCGCCAAGGCGGTGGGCGTGCAGCCGGGCATCCGCCCGCAGGTACTGGATGCCACCGCCGGGCTCGGCCGCGACGCCTTCGTGCTCGCCAGCCTGGGCTGCGAGATGGACCTGATCGAGCGCCAGCCCCTGGTCGCGGCGCTGCTGGAAGATGGCCTGGCCCGCGCCTGCGACGATGCCGAGGTGGCCGCCATCGCCGCCCGCATGCACCTGCACACCGGCAACGCCATCGAACTGATGCAGGGCTGGCAGGGCGAGGCCCCCCAGGTGATCTACCTCGACCCGATGTTCCCGCACCGCGACAAGAGTGCGCTGGTGAAGAAGGAAATGCGCCTGTTCCGCCCGCTGGTGGGCGACGACCTGGACGCCCCGGCGCTGCTCGCCGCTGCCCTGGCACTGGCGACCCACCGGGTGGTGGTGAAGCGCCCGCGCAAGGCGCCGATCATCGAGGGGACCAAGCCCAGCTACGCGCTGGAGGGCAAGTCCAGCCGCTACGACATCTATCCGAAGAAGGCCCTGAGCAAGGGCTGATCGCAAGGGAAGGGACTCCATGGACGACGCCATCCGCTGCCCCATCCGCCGCACCCTCGCGCAACTGCCCTGGGTCGGTGATGACCGCGCCGGCGCCCGCCACTGGCTGGCGATGCAGCGCGACCCGCTGGCCTGGCTGCAGAACGTGCACGCCGAGCAGCCGGACATGGCGGTCACGCGCATGGGGCTGAGCCGGCTCTGGTGCCTGTTCCACCCCCGGGCGGTGCAGGAGCTGATGGTCGATCACCGCGAACACCTGAAACGCTGGGAACCCAGCCTGTGCATGATGCGCCAGTGGAACGGGCGCAGTTTCATGATGCGCGAGGGCGAGCCGGCCCGTGAAAGGCGCAAGGAGGTGCGACCGCATATCGCCGCGCCGGCGCCGGGCGAGATCCTGCGCCTGGCGGAGCGCTGGGGCGAAGGCATCGAGGATGGCGCCGAGCGTGATCTCGACCTGGAGATGGCGGCCTACAGCGTCACCCTCACCGGGCGCGCGCTCTTCGATATCGACCTGGAGAACGACGCCTTCCGCGTGGCCCGCGCGGTGCGCCTGCTGTCGCGGGTGGCGCTGCTGGAGACCAGCACCGGCATCCCCCTGGGGCACTGGTTCCCCAGCAAGCTGTGCCCGCGCAAGCGCTGGGCGCTGGCGCAGCTGCAGGAGGTGGTGGGGCGCTGCGCTGACGAATCACTCCGCCCGCTGGCGGTGCAGCGCGACGAGTTGGCCACCTTGCTGATGGCGGGGCACCAGTCCACCGGCGCCACCCTGACCTGGGCACAGCTGTTGCTGGCGCAGAACCCGGCGGTGCGCGAGGCGCTGCGGGATGAACTCAAGGGCCTGGACTGGAGCCAGGTGCAGGGCATGGCCGACCTGCGCCAGTGCCCGCTGCTGCGGGCGGTGATCCAGGAGAGCCTGCGCATCTACCCGCCGGCCTACGGGCTGGTGCCCCGGCAGCTCACGGCGGATGTGGAGGTGTTCGGCCAGGCGCTGAAGAAGGGCGACATCGTCATGCTGTCGAGCTGGATCACCCATCGCGACCCGCGCTGGTTCGAGGCGCCGCTGGAGTTCCGCCCGCAGCGCTTCATCGAACCTTCGACCTGGCCGAAGGGCGCCTACTTCCCCTTCGGGCTCGGGGACCGCGCCTGCCCGGGAACGGCGATGGCGATGATGGACCTGGCGGTGTCGCTGGCCTGGTGGGTCGAGCACTGGGACGTCGAGCCGCTCGGCCCGGTGGAGCCGCAGGGCTGGTTCTCCCTGCGGCCCAGGCGTGCAAGGGTCAGGTTCGTGCGGCGGGGGTGATTTCCGTGCCGTAGGCGCGCAGGAACAGCTCCACCACTTCCTGCACGTGCTGCTCGGCCTCTTCGCCCTCCAGCGGCGCGCCGCAGCCGATCAGCAGGCGGAAGTTCTGCCCGCCCTTGATCAGGCAGAAGAAGTGCTCGGCGGCGTTGATCGGCTTGTCGATGCGCAGCTTGCCGGCCTTGTCCGCCTGGATCAGCAAGCGCTCCATCTCGTTGAGGATCTGCTGCGGACCGGCATCGAAGAACAGTTTCGAGAGCTTCGGGTCCTGGTTGCCCAGGGTCACCATCAGGCGGTGCAGCTCGATGGATTCGCTGCTGTTGATCAGCGCCTGGAAACCCATGCCGATGTTGCGTAGCACAGTCTCGATGGTCCCACCCAGGGGCAGTTCGAACAGCAGCTCCGGCAGCTGCTCCATGCACTTGGCCTTCACCGCCGCGGAGAACAGCGTCTCCTTGTCGGTGAAATGGCTGTACACGGTGAGCTTGGAGACCCCGGCCTCGGCGGCGATGGCGTCCATGCTGCTGCCGTCGTAGCCCTTGCTGAGGAACAGCGACTTGGCCGCCTCGAGGATCGCCGCACGCTTGGCGGGGTCCTTCGGGCGACCGGGGCCGCTGGCTTGTAAAGATTTGTCTGACATTCGCGTTTAAATACTGGACTGGTGAGTTTGCTATTTTTACTATACCCGGCAGTATAAATATTCCAACAGCACTTCGCGAAAGGTCATACACCATGTTCCGCCATGTCCTGCCCCTCGCTCTGCCTCTGACACTCTCTTTGCTCGTCGGTGCCTGCGGCAATGACGAGACCGTCCAGCAATCGATACGCCCGGCGATGGTGGTGCAACCGCAGCCCGCTGGCGATGCGATGGTGACCTACCCGGGCGAAGTGCGCGCCAGGCTGGAGCCGGAACTGGCCTTCCGCATCGGCGGCAAGATCACCCGCCGCCTGGTGGAGGTGGGCGACCGGGTCAAGGCCGAGCAGCCCCTGGCCGAGCTCGACCCGCAGGACGTGCGCCTGCAACTGGAAGCCTCCCGCGCCCAGGTCGCCGCCGCCGAGGCCAACCTCAAGCTGGTGCGTGCCGAGCGCGACCGCTACAAGACGCTGCTGGACCGCAAGCTGATCAGCCAGTCGCAGTTCGACAACGTCGAGAACCAGTACCGCTCAGGCGAAGCGCGGGTGAAACAGATCCAGGCCGAATACAACGTCGCCAGCAACCAGGCGGGCTACGCCGTGCTGCGTGCTTCGCAGAACGGCGTGATCGCCACCCGCCGCGCCGAAGTGGGCCAGGTGGTGGCGGCCGGGCAGACCGTCTTCACCCTGGCGGCCGACGGCGAGCGCGAAGTGCTGATCAGCCTGCCGGAACACGCCATCGACCGCTTCAAGATCGGCCAGGCAGTGGCCGTCGAACTCTGGTCGCAGCCCGACAAGCGCTTCCCAGGGCGCATCCGCGAACTCTCGCCGGCCGCCGACCAGCAGTCGCGCACCTTCGCCGCGCGCATCGCCTTCACCGCCGGCGAGGTGCCCGCCGAACTGGGCCAGAGCGCCCGCGTGTACATCCAGGCCAACGGCGAGGTGCCGCTCTCGGTGCCGCTCTCGGCGCTCACCGCCGAAGCCGGTGCGCCCTACGTCTGGGTGGTGAACCCGGACAGCTCGAAGATCGAACGCCGCCCCGTGCGCGTCGGTCCCTACGGCGAGGACCGGGTGCCGGTGCTCGAAGGCCTGAAGCCCGAGGACTGGGTGGTCGCCGCCGGTGTCCAGGTGCTGCGCGAAGGCCAGGAAGTCCGCCCCGTGGACCGCGCCAACCGCGCGGTGAAGCTGATCGCCAAGGAGTAGGGCCGAGTGAACTTCAACCTTTCCGCCTGGGCGCTGAAGAACCGTCAGATCGTCCTCTACATCATGCTGCTGCTGGGCATAGTCGGCGCCATCTCCTACACCAAGCTGGGGCAGAGCGAAGACCCGCCCTTCACCTTCAAGGCCATGGTGATCCGCACCAACTGGCCCGGCGCCAGCGCCGAGGAGGTTTCCCGCCAGGTCACCGAGCGCATCGAGAAGAAGCTCATGGAGACCGGCGAATACGACCGCATCGTGTCGTTCTCGCGGCCGGGCGAGTCGCAGGTGACCTTCCTCGCACGGGACTCGATGCATTCCAACGAAATCCCCGAGCTCTGGTACCAGGTGCGCAAGAAGGTGAGCGACATCCGCCACACCTTGCCCCAGGGCATCCAGGGGCCGTTCTTCAACGACGAGTTCGGCACCACCTTCGGCAACATCTATGCGCTGACCGGCGAGGGCTTCGACTACGCCGTGCTCAAGGACTACGCCGACCGCATCCAGCTGCAACTGCAGCGGGTCAAGGATGTGGGCAAGGTCGAGCTGCTCGGCCTGCAGGACGAGAAGATCTGGATCGAACTCTCCAACACCAAGGCCGCCACCCTCGGCCTGCCGCTGGCCGCCGTGCAGCAGGCGCTGGAGGAGCAGAACGCGGTGGCCGCCGCCGGCTTCTTCGAGACGGCCAGCGACCGCGTGCAGCTTCGCGTCAGCGGGCGCTTCGATTCGGTGAAGGAGATCCGCGACTTCCCCATCCGCGTGGGCGACCGCACCTTCCGCATCGGCGACGTCGCCGACGTGCATCGCGGCTTCAACGACCCGCCCGCGCCGCGCATGCGCTTCATGGGCGAGAACGCCATCGGCCTCGCGGTCTCGATGAAGGCGGGTGGCGACATCCTGATCCTCGGCCAGGCCCTGGAGGGCGAGTTCGCCCGCCTGCAGGAAACCCTCCCGGCCGGCATGCAGCTGCGCAAGGTCTCCGACCAGCCGGCGGCGGTGAAGACCGGCGTGGGCGAGTTCGTCCGCGTGCTCACCGAGGCGCTGATCATCGTGCTGCTGGTGAGCTTCTTCTCCCTGGGCCTGCGCACCGGCCTGGTGGTGGCGTTGTCGATCCCGCTGGTGCTGGCGATGACCTTCGCCGCCATGTACTACCTGGGCATCGGCCTGCACAAGATTTCCCTCGGCGCGCTGGTATTGGCGCTGGGCCTGCTGGTGGACGACGCGATCATCGCGGTGGAGATGATGGCCATCAAGATGGAGCAGGGCTACGACCGGCTCAAGGCGGCCAGCTACGCCTGGACCAGCACGGCCTTCCCCATGCTCACCGGCACCCTGATCACCGCCGCCGGCTTCCTGCCCATCGCCACCGCGCAATCGGGCACCGGCGAGTACACCCGTTCGATCTTCCAGGTGGTGACCATCGCCCTGCTGGTGTCCTGGGTCGCCGCCGTGGTGTTCGTGCCCTACCTGGGTGACCGCCTGCTGCCGGACCTGGCCAAGCGCCACGCCGAGAAGCACGGCGGCAGCGGCGCCCACGACCCCTACGCGACGCCCTTCTACCAGCGCGTGCGGCGCGTGGTGGAGTGGTGCGTGCGCCGGCGCAAGACGGTGATCGTCCTCACCCTGGCGGCCTTCGTCGCCGCCATCGCCCTGTTCCGCTTCGTGCCCCAGCAGTTCTTCCCGGCCTCCGGGCGCCTGGAGCTGATGGTCGACCTCAAGCTGGGCGAGGGCTCCTCGCTGAGCAACACCGAGGCCGAGGTGACGCGCCTGGAGAAACTGATCAAGGAACACCCGGGCGTGGATAACTACGTGGCCTATGTGGGCACCGGTTCACCGCGCTTCTACCTGCCGCTGGACCAGCAACTGCCGGCGGCGAGCTTCGCCCAGTTCGTGGTGCTGGCCAAGACCATCGAGGACCGCGAGGCCCTGCGCAGCTGGCTGATCCAGACCCTCAACGACGAGTTCCCCAGCCTGCGCACCCGCGTCTCGCGCCTGGAGAACGGCCCGCCGGTGGGCTACCCGGTGCAGTTCCGCGTTTCCGGCGAGCACATCGACGAGGTACGCGCCTACGCGCGCAAGGTGGCCGACAAGGTGCGCGAGAACCCCCACGTGGTGAACGTGCACCTGGACTGGGAAGAGCCGAGCAAGGTGGTGCGCCTGAACATCGACCAGGACCGCGCCCGTGCCCTGGGCGTGAGCACCGCCGACCTGTCGCGCTTCCTGCAGAGCTCGCTCACCGGCTCCACGGTCAGCCAGTTCCGCGAGGACAACGAGCTGATCGACATCCTCCTGCGCGGCACCCCGCGCGAGCGACAGGAGCTGGCGCTGCTGCCGAGCCTGGCGGTGCCCACCGACAGCGGCAAGAGCGTGCCCCTGTCGCAGATCGCCACCCTGGAGTACGGCTTCGAGGAAGGCATCATCTGGCACCGCAATCGCCTGCCGACGGTGACCGTGCGCGCCGACATCTACGACAAGTCGCTGCCGGCGAGCCTGGTGGCGCAGATCCTGCCGACCCTGGAGCCGATCCGCGCCGAACTGCCCGATGGCTACCTGCTGGACGTGGGCGGCACGGTGGAGGACTCGGCCCGTGGTCAGAAATCGGTGAATGCCGGTGTGCCGCTGTTCATCGTCGTGGTGCTGACGCTGCTGATGCTGCAGCTCAAGAGCTTCTCGCGCTCGGCGATGGTGTTCCTCACCGCGCCCCTGGGGCTGATCGGGGTGACCCTGTTCCTCCTGGTGTTCCGCCAGCCGTTCGGCTTCGTGGCCATGCTCGGCACCATCGCCCTGGCGGGGATGATCATGCGCAACTCGGTGATCCTGGTGGACCAGATCGAGCAGGACATCGCCGCCGGCCTGGACAAGTGGCACGCGATCATCGAAGCCACGGTGCGCCGCTTCCGGCCCATCGTGCTCACCGCCCTGGCGGCGGTACTGGCGATGATCCCGCTGTCGCGCAGCGTGTTCTTCGGCCCGATGGCGGTGGCCATCATGGGCGGCCTGATCGTCGCCACCGCGCTGACCCTGCTGTTCCTGCCGGCGCTCTATGCGGCCTGGTTCCGGGTCAAGGAAGTGCCCAGGGCCTGACGGGAAGGCCATCCGCATGGGGTTCGCTGCGCTCTACCCATCCTACGGTTCCGACGGGCCATAGGTTGGGCCGAGGTACGAAGCCCAACGTTGCGATGCCAGCCCCGGCACCGCTCGTTGGGCTTCAATCCATGCGTTCACATCACCGTCATCCCCGCGAAGGCGGGGACCCACTGGACAGCGCCCCGCCGGGGCTCTCCTCGTACATCCCATCCAGCAGCGCCGCGAAGTTGCGCTCCACCACCGGGCGCTTGAGCTTCTGCGTGGGCGTGAGCTCGTCCTGCTCCTGGCTGAGCAGGCGCGGCAGCAGCGCCCAGGCCTTGATCCGCTCCACCTGCGACAGCTCGGCGTTGATCGTATCGACGTGCCCCTGCAGCTCCGCCAGCAGCGCCGGTGCCTGCAGCCAGGCCTCGGCATCGCCCGCCAGGCCCTGGCGTTTCGCCCAGATGGCCAGGCTTTGCGGCTCCAGGGCGAGGAGGGCGCTGAGGTGCTTGCGGCGGTCGCCGTGCACCAGGGCCTGCTCCACCAGGGGATGCTGCTTGAGGCGCGCCTCGATGGGCGTCGGCGCGATGTTCTTGCCGCCGGCGGTGATGATCAGCTCCTTCTTGCGCCCGGTCAGCCAGAGGTGGCCGGCGGCGTCCAGCCGGCCCAGGTCGCCGGTGCGCAGCCAGCCGTCGAGGGTGAAGGCCTCGGCGGTCTTCTCCGGTTGCTGGAAATAGCCCTGGAACACCTGCGGCCCACGCACCAGCACCTCGCCGTCATCGGCGATGCGCACCTCGACGCCTTGCAGGGGGCGGCCCACCGAGCCGGCCTTGGCCAACCCGGCTTCGTTGCTGGTGAGGAAGGCGGTGGACTCGGACATGCCCCAGCCTTCGCAGAGCGGCACGCCGAGGGCGGTGAAGAAGGCCACCAGTTCGGCATCGAGTGGGGCGCCACCGCTGACCAGGGCGCGGATGCGCGCGCCGAACAGGCGCTGGCGCAGGCCATCCAGCACCAGGCGCCGGGCTAGCAGCAGGCGCAGGCCGCCGCGCTGGCGGGCGCCGGTGCGCAATGCCCAGTCGAGCACGCGGCGTTTACCGGGCGACAGGGCCTCACGCTGGGCCATGACCGCCCCGTGCAGCTTCTCGAAGAGCCGGGGCACGCTGCCGAAGAAGTCCGGCTGTACCTCGGCGATGGCCTGGGGCACGTCGTTGATGTCCGGCACGTAGGCGGCCTGGGCGCCGCACCAGAGGCGCTGGTACTGGCCGATCACCCGCTCCCCGACATGGGCCATGGGCAGGAAGGCGAGCCCGGTGTAGCGCTGCGGTGGCAACGGGTAGGCAGCGACGGCGGCGAGGAGGTTGCCGTGGCTGAGCATGGCCGCCTTGGGTTCGCCCGTGGTGCCGGAGGTGAACACCAGGTTGGCCAGGGACGTGCGCTCCAGTGCCTGCCAGCGTCGACGAACCTGATCGGCCGGTACGTCGTTGCCTGCGGCGATGAAGGCGTCCAGGGCCGCAAGCCCGTCGCCGTCCATGGCGACGACGCGCAGGCCCGGCAAGGCCAGGCCCTGCGCCTGTCCCGGTCGCTCGACGAACAGCAGCCGGCAGCCGGCACGCTGCAACTGCTGGGTCGCCTGGGCCGGGGTGAGGCTCGGGTAGAGGCCGACGCTGGTGGCGCCGGCCATGAGTACGGCGAAATCCAGCAGGCTCCACTCCAGGCGGGTGCGGCTCCAGATCGCCACGCGGTCACCGGGCTCGACACCGGCGGCGACCAGGGCCCTGGCCAGGGCCTCGCTGCGGCGGGCCATTTCGCCCCAGTCGAGGCTGCGCCAGGCATCGGCGTGGCGAACCTGGGCGGCGGGCCAGTCGGGCGTGCGCTCGGCGCGCCAGGCGAGGAGGGCGGGGATGCTGGGAAGATCGGCCGGCGGTTGTTGCGTCGTCATCGAACACCTCCTGTACTCGTGGGACGGCGGGGGCTCAGGGAATGGGCTGGCCCGAGTCGCGCTCCTTCACCGCCTGGGCGAACCCGACTTCCTCGCAACGCGCCTTGAAGCGCACGCCCTCCGGGCTGTGGCGGGTGATGCCGTCGAAGAGTGTGGCGAACATCTGCGTGGTTTCCAGGCCCATGTTGTGGAAGGCCTGGTTGATCATCAGCTTCTGCATCATCAGTTGGTTGCGGGGGATGCCCTGCATGCGCGCGGTCAGTGCTTGCACCGCCGCGTCCAGCTCGGCCAACGGCACGCTCTGGTAGACCAGGCCCAGGCGCTGGGCCTCGCGGCCGTCGATGAGGTCGCCTGTCAGCAGCATGCGCTTGGCCTTCTCCGGGCCCAGCCGGTAGACCCACATCGCCGTGGTCGGGCAGCCCCAGACCCGCGCCGGCGGGTAGCCGATCACCGCCTCGTCGGCCATCAGGATCAGGTCGCAGCACAGGGCGATGTCGCTGCCGCCGGCCACCGCCGGGCCGTGCACCTTGGCGATCACCGGCTTGTAGCTGCGGAACAGGCTCATGAAGTGCTCGGTGTTCTTCTTCATCAGCGCGTAGTCGACCATCGGGTCCCAGGGCATTTCCTGGCTGCCGTAGATGCCGCGCGGGTTCTCGGCGAAGAACTTCAGGTCGTAGCCACTGCAGAAGCCCCGCCCGGCCCCGGTGAGGACGATGACGTGCACGGCGTCGTCGGCGTTGGCGCGCAGCACGGCGGCTTCCAGGTCGGCGGGCAGGCGGTCGTCGATGGCGTTGAGACGCTCCGGCCTGTTCAGGGTGAGGGTGGCGATGCGGCCGTCGACCGCGTAGTGGACGGTGGAGTCGGTCATGGGAATGCTCCGTTGGTTTTTATTGGATCGGGGCTTGGCGTGTCGGGAGAAATAAGTAAACTGAATTCACTTTTTCTGTCCAGCGCTTTATCGAGAACCCCATGACCGATCTTTCCCCCAAGGCCCAGAGAACCCGCGCCAGCCTGATGGACGCCGCCCGAGACGAGCTGCTCGAGCTCGGCGGCGGCCTTGAGGTGGGGCGTGTGGCGGAGCGGGCGGGTGTCTCGGTCGGCCTGATCTACCGCTACTTCGCCTCGCGTGCGGGGCTGCTGGCAGCGGTGGCGGAGGATTTCCACGACCGCTACCAGGCCGAGGTGATGGCGGCCGACCCGCTGCCGGGCGCCGAGGACTGGTGCAGCCGCGAGGAACAACGGGTGCGCCGCGCGGTGCAGTTCGTCTACGGCGAGCCCCTGGCGCCGCTGCTGCTCGTGAGCCTGGCACGGGAGCCGGAGGTGGCCGCGCTGGAGGCCCGGCGCATCGCCGAGAACGTTCGCCAGGGTGCCGACAACATCCGCCGTGGCCAGGCCGCCGGGCAGCTGAACGCGGGCCTCGACCCGGAGCTGGTCTCGGCGATGATCCTCGGCGGCATGCACCAGGCATTGCTTGAGGCGCTCGGCCGCTCACCGCGACCGCCGGCGGAGCAGCTGTCGCGCCAGCTCTGGCATTTCATCCGTGGCGCGCTGGCGCCACTCCAGCCGACATGACCCCAACACCAAGAAGAGGCAGGCATGCAGCACGCGACCCAGGTTGAATTGCTGAGGAAGGCATTGGCGCTGGCCGAACAGGGCGTTTCCGATTGCCTGGAGACGGCCTCGTCCCTGGCGGTGGACAGCTACCTCGACGAGGCGCGCCATCGGCGTGAGCGGGACGAGGTGCTGCGCCGCGAGCCGGTGCTGGTGGCGCGCTCCAGCGAGGTGGCGGCGGGGCGCTTCATCACCCGCGACCTGTTGGCGCCGCTGCTGCTGGTGCGTGACGAGGCCGGGCGGCTGCGCGGCTTTCTCAACGTCTGCAAGCACCGTGGCACGCAGTTGGTGGCGGAGGTGGAAGGCCCCAACCGGGTCTTCGTCTGCCCCTACCACGCCTGGGCCTACAACCCGGACGGGCAGTTGCGCGGCATCCCCCACGGCTACGGGTTCGAGGGCGTCGAGCGCGGCTGCCTGAACCTCACCGAGGTGCCGGTGGCCGAGTGTTTCGGTGCCATCTGGGCGCGGCACTCGCCGGGCCCGGCATTGGACATGCCGGCGTTCTTCGGCCCCGAGCTGATGGCCGATTTCGTAAGCTTCGGCCTGGACGAGCACGTGGTCTTCGACCCGCGCGACATCCGCCGGCCGGTGAACTGGAAGCTGACCATCGACACCTTCTTGGAGAATTACCATGTGGCCAAGGCGCACCAGGCCACGATCGACCACCTGTTCTGGCCGAACCTGGGGCTGTTCGAGCGTTTCGGCCGGCACATCCGCAACTACTACGTGAAGCGCAACCTGCGCGAGGTGCAGGCGCGGCCCGAGGCCGAGTGGGACCTGCGCCGCCACGGCAACCTGCTGTACTTCCTCTGGCCCAACACCCTGGTGCTGGTGGAGCCGGACCACATCGACTTCTCCAGCGTATTCCCCGATGGCCCGCTGGCCACCCGGGTGCTTGGCCACACGCTGCTGGCCGAGGAGCCGGTGACGGAGAAGGCCCGGCGCTATTTCGAGAAGAACAACGAGATCCTCTATGCCGCCCTGGAGGAGGACTTCGCCATGGCCGCGCGGGTGCAGGAAGGCATCCGCGCCGGCGCCAGCGACCGCCTCTGGCATGGGCGCTACGAGCAGGCGTTGCGCTGGTTCCACCAGGGCCTGGACGAGGCGCTGGGGGATGAGCGGGTGGAGGTGGTGGGGCGGGGTTGATCGCGTGCGCGGTGGAGTCCAGGCATGAACCTTTGCCGCGTTCGACTCCGCCTGGTGGAGGTAAAGAGCGACCTCCACCCTACACAGTGGTGATGAGCCTGCCTTTGTGGAAGCGAATTCATTCGCGATCAGGCCACTAGGCAGTCTCGGATGTTTGTCCGTTGGGCCTCGCTGCGCTCGGCGCCAACCTACGGATGCATGAAAAAGCCCGGCACTTGGCCGGGCTTTTTCGTTTCGGGCTGAGGCTCAGAGCACGCCGAAGACCTTCTTCGCCAGGCCGGTGGCCGCGGCAGCGGGGTTCTTGCGGATGCTGGCCTCCTGCTCGGCGATCATCTTGAACAGGCCGTCGAGGGCTTCCTCGGTCACGTAGCTCTCGATGTTGGCGCTCTTGGCGTCGACCACGCCGAAGCTCGCGGCCTGGCCGGCGAAGCTGTTGTACTGCTTGGCCAGGCCGACCTGGTCGGTGGCTTTCTTGACGATGGGCAGGAACCTGGCGCGCAGCTGTTCGCGGCTGGTCTTGTTCAGGTACTGGGTGGCGGAGTCCTCGGGGCCGGAGAGAATGCCCTTGGCGTCCTGCACGGTCATCTTCTTCACCGCGTCCACCAGCAGCGCCTGGGCTTCCGGCACGGCGGCCTCGGCGGCCTTGTTCATGCTGGCTTCCAGCTGGTCGACCTGGGCGCCCATGCCCATCATCTTCATGGTCTTGGCGGCCTTGCCGAGCTTGCCCGGCAGCTCGATGCGCACCTCGGGGTTCTCGCTGAAGCCGCCCGGCTTGCCGAGCTGCTGCACGGCGACCTTGGCGCCCTGGGTGAGGGCGTCCTTGAGGCCGCCGCTGGCGTCCTGCTGGCTGAGGTCGCTGAGGGAGAGGGCGAAGGCGCTGGCGGAGAGGGCGAGGCCGGCGACCAGGGTGGTGAGTCGGAACATGGCGGCATCCTTGTGGCGGGAAAGCGGTTGTCAGGGAACGGCGTCGACCTTGATGCGCAGGGGCTGCGGGTCGCTGCCGTCGAGTTTAACCGAGTGGCGCTCGGTGCTGATGAACAGCAGCTTGCCGTCGCGCTCGATGCGGGCGCTCACCGCGTAGCTGTGGCCGGGCTGCAGGTTGGCCGGGTCGTAGCTGAGCTGGAAGGGCAGGGGCACCTGCCCCTCGACGCGGCCCTGCTGGTAGGCGAGTTCGCGCGCGGGGGCATCGGCCAGCGAGACATCCTGCAGCGAGACACGCAAGGTGGCGTCCGGCGGCAGGGCGCTGCGTTGCAGGTAGTAGACCTCGCCGTTCAGGTGCTCCTGGGACGGTGGCTGGACGGTGGTGCAGGCGACGAGCAGGGCGCTGGCGAGCAGCAGGCTGGGCGATTTCATGGGGCCTCGTGGTCCGTTGGCGACGATAGACACACTATAGAAGCGAGGGCGCGGGGGTACAGCACCCATGCGCCCGGTTCGGATCATCGACCGTCGGTGTCGGCCTTCGAGGCCGGCGCTCGCTCCTGCAGCGCGCGGCTGAGTTCCCGAAGGCGCCGCTGGGCGCTGACCAGTTGTTCCAGTCGCTGCGCCATGCTCCGACCACGCTGGCGCTGCGCCGCCTCGCGCTTGGCCAGGCTGGATTCCCGGCGCTCCAGTTCCGCTTCGCGCCTGGCCAGTTCGCGTGCCTGTTGCTGGAGTCGCTCCATGCGCTGGACGAGCTCCCCTTCCAGGCGCTGCAGGTGCGCCGCGCGACCGGGTACCGCGGGCGGCGCGGCTGGTCCTGGCGCCGCGGCGATGTTCCAGGCGCCGTGCTCCTGCTCGCGATGGGCCTTGCCGGTGACCGCCATGAGCCGCTCCAGCGCGTCGCGGTCGAGCAGCACCGTGCGGTGCTCCTCCACGCGGCTAGGTTCCACGGGCTGGCTCAGCGGCAGCGCCTTGAGGTTCAGCAGGTGGAACTCCAGCGCGTGCTGGCGCGGGCTCATGAGGAGCGCTCCCGGGTCAGCTCCTTGAGCACCCGTTTCACCTGGCTCCAGTGGTGGTCCTCGATGGCGTTCAGGCTGTAGCCCTCGGGGTGGAGGGTGAGCTCGGCGATGTAGGCCTTGCAGCGGCGGCCGGGCTGGGGTTCGTCGAGGGTATAGAGCAGGAAGTCGCGCTCCAGGGCGGCGATCCCGAAACAGCAGAGGATGGCGGCGTTGAGCGCCTGGCCATCGGCGTTCTGGATGGGGATTGATCTGAGCAGCATGGTCGGCATCGTCCTTGTTTAAGGAGTCCTGCTGGTCGCAGGCCGGCCATGGTACTGAGCGGGCACGAGGAGGCCGTTCGGCACGCTCCCCAGCGGCGTGTAGGCGAGTTCCCTAAATGTTCGGAGGAGGGGGGCCGGCCCCGGGCGGGGCCGGCCAGGGGATCAGGGCGCGTCGACCGGTGCTTCGGTCTCGGCTTCGCCCTGGCGCTCCAGGGCGACCTGGCGGATCGACAGGCGGATCTCCGCCGGCAGCACGCGCTTGGCGGCGCCTTCGGCGAGATCGCCAAGGGCCGGGTGGTAGCTGAGCTTGCCGGCGTCGTCCTGGCGCAGCACGCGCTGGTCGAGCAGGGTCTGGATGAAGTGGCGGAACAGGCTCTTGTCGAAGAACTCCGGGGCGTTGAGCCCGTGGAGGATGGACAGGCGCTGGGCCATCACGGTGCACAGGTCTTCGAGCTCTTCGGCGGTCAGCTGGTTCTGCCCGGCGTTGAGCAGCAGGGCGATGGCCATGTAGAAGCGCTGCAGGGTCTGGGCGATGGCACGCGAGAGCAGGGTCAGCAGCACGAACTGGCGCGAGCTGGGGGCGGGACGCACGTAGGTGTCGTTCTCGAACTTCAGCAACCCCTGCTCGACGAAGGCGGCCAGCCACTGGTCGACCACGGCGTCCAGCTCGTCCAGGTTCCAGCGGATGAACAGCTCGGCCTGCAGGTAGGGGTAGAGCGCTCGGGTGTAGCGCAGGATCTGCTCGCGGCTGCTGCGCCCGCTGCTCTGGAAGAAGCTCGCGAGCAGCGCCGGCAGGGCGAAGATGTGCAGCACGTTGTTGCGGTAGTAGGTCATCAGGACGGCGTTCTGCTCGTCCAGGTAGAGGATCTTGCCCAGGGCGTCCTTCTGCTCGGCCAACAGGTTCATGCTCTGCACGTACTGGATCAGCGCCTGGCCATCGCCTTCCGGCAGGGTGGCGTGGGGCGAATAGGGCACGGCGCGCAGCAGGGCCAGGTAGAGGTCGAGGACCCGGGTGAGGGCACGTTCGTCCAGGGCCAGGCGGCTGGTGGAGAGCAGCGCCAGGGCGACCAGGTTGACCGGGTTGATCGCCGCCGCGTCGTTGAGGTGGCGAGCGACGCGAGTGGCCAGGCGGTTGGTGGTTTCGTTGAGCCATTGCGGACGGAACTGCGGGCCCAGCTCCTGCTCACGCCAGTCGGGCTGCTCTTGGTCGAGGAACTCGGCCAGCTTGATGGGCTCGCCGAAGTTCACCGCGACGCTGCCGAAGCGCAGCTTCAGTGCGCCGATGACCTTGAAGATGTCGAAGATCGATTCCTTCTTCTTGCTCGCGCCACGCAGCTCGCCCAGGTAGGTGCGGCCCTCCAGCACGCGCTCGTAGCCGATGTAGACCGGGACGAAGACCACGGGCAGGCGCGAGGAGCGCAGGAAGCTGCGCAGGGTGATGGCGAGCATGCCGGTCTTGGGGTGGAGCATGCGGCCGGTGCGCGAACGCCCGCCCTCGACGAAGTACTCCACCGGGAAGCCACGGCTGAACAGGGTGTGCAGGTATTCGTTGAACACCGCGGTGTAGAGCGGGTTGCCCTTGAAGGTGCGGCGCATGAAGAAGGCGCCGCCCCGGCGCAGCAGGCCGCCGATCACCGGCATGTTGAGGTTGATGCCGGCGGCGATGTGCGGCGGGGTCAGGCCGTTGCGGAACAGCAGGTAGGAGAGCAGCAGGTAGTCGATGTGGCTGCGGTGGCAGGGCACGTAGATGACCTCGTGGCCCTGGGCGATGTCCTGCACCCCTTCGATGTGGTTGACCTTGATGCCCTCGTAGAGCTTGTTCCAGAACCAGCTCAGCACCACTTCGAGGAAGCGGATGGCGGTATAGGCGAAGTCCGAGGCGATCTCGTTGCCGTACTTCAGCGCCTGGGCCTCGGCCTTGGCCGGGCTGATCTTCTCGCGCTCGGCTTCTTCGGCGATGGCCTGGCGCACCAGGTCCGAATGCACCAGCCCCTTCACCAGGTTGCGGCGGTGGGAGAGGTCCGGGCCGATCACGGCGGTCTTCTGGTTGCGGAAGTGCACCCGCAGGATGCGCTGCACCATGCGCTGGGTGCGTTCCGGGCCCTTGCCCTGGGCGATCAGCTCGCGCAGGTGGATGGGGGCGGAGAACTGCACCCGGGTCTTGCGCCCGAGGATGAGGATGCTGACCAGCTTGCGCAGGCGCCCGGTGACGGCCCAGCTGTCGGCGAACAGCAGCTTCCAGGGGCTGGTCTCGCGGTCCGGGGACTGGCCCCAGAACACGGTGACCGGAATGATCTGCGCGTCATCCACGGCGTGCTGCTGGATGGCGTCGAGCACGCGCACCAGGGTGGGCGAGGTGCCGCGCTTGTCCTGGCCGCCGAACCAGCCGGGCTCGGGGGTCAGGTAGAAGAAGGCCGCGGGCTCCAGGGTGTCGCCTACCGCCACCGGCAGCACCGGGCGGGGCAGGCCGGCCTTGGTGCATTCCCGGTCCACCACCGCCAGGTCGCTGGCCGAGGGTTGCTGGAGCACATAGAGCACCGGCTTGCTGCGGTCGAGCTTGAGGGTGAAGGCGGACTGGTTGATGGTTTCCGAGCGCACCCACAGGTAGAGGAGGCGGCGCAGGGTACCGAAGGCCAGGCGGCGGAAGGGCGAGCGGGTCATACGGAGTCTGTAGTCGAACGAGCGAATGCTCGGGGCGGCTAGTTTGCCGTATTCGCCACCGGGCCGCAAAAAGCCTCTGACCGTCCGAAATGGAGGGGTGGGTCGCGAAACTTGCGGAATCTTCTGCTGTCTTGCATTGCCGCCGGGGGACTCCTTATATTCCGCCGGCGTTTGCAAGGCCCCCGCGGCCCGCATGGCCGGGGGCTTTTCCCTTTGGGGTAGAGGCCATGATCGAAATAAAACAACTGACCAAGCGTTTCGCACAGCACACCGTCGTCGACGGCCTGTCCTTCGGCGTCGAACCGGGGGAAGTGCTCGGCTTCCTCGGCCCGAACGGCGCCGGCAAGTCCACCACCATGAAGATGCTCACCGGGTTCCTCGCGCCGACCTCCGGCACCGCGACCGTCCTCGGCTTCGACGTCCAGACCCAGACCCTCAAGGCCCAGCGGCAGATCGGCTACCTGCCCGAGGGCGCGCCCTGCTACGGCGACATGACGGTGCGCGGCTTCCTCGAATTCATCGCCGAGGTGCGCGGCTTCCGCGGTGCCGAGAAGCGGGAGCGTGTGTCCCGCGCCGCCGGCCTGGTGGAGCTGGACAAGGTCCTGGGGCAGTCCATCGAGACCCTGTCCAAGGGCTTCAAGCGCCGCGTGGGTCTGGCCCAGGCCATCCTCCACGATCCGCGCGTGCTGATCCTCGACGAGCCCACCGATGGCCTCGACCCCAACCAGAAGCACCAGGTGCGCCAACTGATCCAGAGCCTGGCGCAGGACAAGATCGTGATCATCTCCACCCACATCCTCGAAGAGGTGACGGCGGTGTGCACCCGCGCGGTGGTGATCGCCGCCGGCAAGCTGGTGGCCGATGGCACGCCGTATGAGCTGGAGAGCCGTTCGCGCTACCACCAGGCGGTGACCCTGGTGGCCGACGAGCCCCTGGATGCGCTGGCCCTGGCGGTACTGCCGGGCGTCGCCGGTGTCGAGGAGAACCCCCTGGGCGGCGGCCTGACGGTGCTGGCCAAGCCCGGCGAGGTGATCTTCCCGCAGGTCAACCAGCTGATCCACCAGCGTGGCTGGAAGGTCAAGGAACTGGATGTCGAGCGGGGCCGCCTGGATGAAGTGTTCCGCAGCCTGACCCGGGGAGAAGCGGCATGAAGCAGTTGCCGGTCATATTCAAGCGCGAGCTGGCGAGCTACTTCGCCACGCCGCTGGCCTATGTGTTCATCGTGATCTTCCTGGTGCTGTCCGGGGTCTTCACCTTCTACTTGGGCGGTTTCTTCGAGAGCGGCCAGGCGAGCCTGGCGCCCTTCTTCAACTTCCACCCCTGGCTCTACCTGTTCCTGGTGCCCGCCATCGCCATGCGCCTGTGGGCGGAGGAGCGCAAGTCCGGCTCCATCGAGCTGCTGATGACCCTGCCGATCACCCGCTTCGAGGCGGTCACCGGCAAGTTCCTCGCTGCCTGGGCCTTCGCCGGCCTGGCGCTGCTGCTGACCTTCCCCATGGTCATCACCGTCAACTACCTGGGCGAGCCGGACAACGGCGCCATCGTCACCGGCTACATCGGCAGCTGGCTGCTGGCGGGGGCGTACCTGGCCATCGGCTCTTGCATGTCGGCCCTGGCCAAGAACCAGGTGATCGCCTTCATCCTCGCCGTGGTCATGTGCTTCCTGTTCATCGTCAGCGGCTTCCCGCTGGTGCTCGACGCCTTCAGCGCGTGGGCCCCGCAATGGCTGCTGGACGCGGTCGCCTCGCTGAGCTTCCTGACCCGCTTCGAGGCCATCAGCAAGGGCGTGATCGATGCGCGCGACCTGCTCTATTTCGTCACCCTGATCGCCGCGTGGCTGGCCGCCACCGCCGTGGTGGTCGATCTGAAGAAGGCCGACTGACATGAAGAAACTGATGTATTCCAGCGCCGGCCTGCTGCTCATCGCCCTGGCCTTCCTGGCGTTCAACATGGTCTCCGGGCTGGCGTTGACCAACGCCCGGCTCGACCTCACCGAGCAGAAGCTCTACACCATCTCCGACGGCACCCGGCAGATCCTCGGGGAGCTGGACGAGCCCATCAACCTGTACTTCTTCTACTCCGACAAGTCCGCCAAGGACCTGGTCGTGCTGCGCAACTACGCCAAGCGCGTGGAGGAGATGCTCAAGGCCTACGCCCAGGCGGCGGACGGCAAGATCAAGCTGCACATCGTCGACCCCGAGCCCTTCTCCGAGGACGAGGACAAGGCCGCCGAATTCGGCCTGCAGGCGATCCCCCTGCAGCAGGGCGGCGACTCCATCTACTTCGGCCTGGCCGGCACCAACGCGGTCGATGACCGGCAGATCATCCCGTTCTTCCCGCTCGACCAGGAGGAGTTCCTCGAATACGAGATCAGCCGCCTGGTGCAGAGCCTGGCCAAGCCGCAGCGGCCCGTGGTCGGGGTGATGTCGGGGCTGCCGATCAACGGTGGCTTCGACATGCAGACCCGCCAGCCGAGCCAGCCCTGGATGGTGATGGAGGAGATCCGCCAGCTGTTCCAGATCGAGAGCGTCAAGCCCAGCGTCGACCAGATTCCCGACAAGGTCTCGGTGCTGTTGCTGGTGCACCCGAAGAACCTGCCGCAGCAGACCCGGTACGCCATCGACCAGTTCGTCCTGCGTGGCGGCAAGCTGCTGGTCTTCGTCGACCCCTACAGCGAAGCCGACCACGGCATGCAGATGCCCGGCGAGATGGGCGGCGAGGACAAGGCCTCCGACCTTCCCGAGCTGTTCAAGGCCTGGGGCCTGGAGATGGTGCCCGGCAAGGTGGTGGGTGATGGTGCCTACGCCATGTCGGTGAGCATGGGCGAGGGCCAGCGTCCGGCGCGTCACGTCGGTTGGCTGAGCCTGCCGAAGAAGGCCCTGGACGCCAGCGACATCGCCACCGCGAACCTGGAGACGGTCACCGTCGCCACGGCCGGCATCCTGCGCCCGCTGGAGGGGGCGAAGACCCACTTCGCGCCGCTGATCCAGAGCTCGGAGTACGCCATGCCCTTCGACGCCGAGCGTTTCGCCATGCTGCGCAACCCCGACGTGCTGATGCGCGAGCTCAAGCCCAGCGGTGATCGCTACGCCATCGCCGCGCGGATCGGCGGGCCGGCGCAAAGCGCCTTCCCCGATGGCATCGAGGGTCGCAAGGACGGGCTCAAGTCGGCGGACAACATCAACGTCATCGTGGTCGCCGACACCGACATGCTCAGCGACCGCATGTGGGTGCAGGTGCAGGACTTCTTCGGCCAACGCGTGCCGCAACCCTGGGCCGACAACTCCGGCTTCGCCATCAACGCCCTGGACAACCTCGCCGGTTCCGAGGCGCTGATCAGCGTGCGCTCCCGTGGCCGCTTCACCCGGCCCTTCACCGTGGTCGAGTCGCTGCAGCGCGAGGCGGAAACGCGCTTCCGCGAGCAGGAGCAGGTGCTGCAGCAGCGCCTGGCCGACACCGAGGAAAAGCTGGCCAGCCTGCAGAAGAACCAGGACCCGACCAAGGCCCTGGAACTGACCCCCGAGCAGCAGGCCACCCTGCAGCAGTTCATGCAGGAGAAGGTGCGCATCCGCAAGGAGCTGCGCGAGGTCAACTACCAGCTGAACGCCGATATCGAGAAGCTCGGCCGTACCCTCAAGTTCATCAACATCGCCCTGGTGCCGCTGGTACTGACCCTGGGCGTACTGCTGCTGTGGTTCTGGCGTCGTCGCCGGGCCTGAGGAGAGAAGCCTGATGGGACGCAAGGCCCTGTTGTTCCTGGCCCTCGTGGCCATTGCATTGGTGCTGGCCTATGTCGGCCTGCACCGGACCCCCGAGCCGCTGGCGGCCAAGGGGCCGTCGCCGCTGCTGCCGGCCCTGCAGGGCCGGCTCGCCGAGGTGGAGCGCATCGAGGTGCAGCGCCCCGGCCAGCCGGTGCTGCGCCTGGCACGCCAGGACGGTGTCTGGACGCTGCCCGACAAGGCCGGCTACCCGGCGGCCGCCAAGCCGGTCGCCGACCTGCTGAGGGCGCTGGGCGAGGCCCGTGAGGTGGAGGCGCGTACCGCCAGGGTCGAGCTGCATGGCCAGCTCGGCCTGGCGGACAAGGGCGAAGGCCAGGGCATCCGCGTGACGCTCCAGGGCGAACGCCTTCCCGAGCAGGCGTTGCTGGTGGGCAAGCCCGGCCAGCAGGGCAAGGGGCAGCTGGTACGCCTGGCCGACCAGGCACAGAGCTGGCTGGTCGACCGGCGCATCCTGATGCCGGAGACCGAGCTCGGCTGGCTGGACCGGCGTATCGCCAGCATCCCGTTCGACAGCGTGCGTCAGGTGGAGGTGACCCTCCGCCAGGGCAAGGCGCTGACGGTCTACCGCGACGCCGAGGGCGAGCCGAACCTCAAGGTCCGCCAATTGCCGGCTGGTCGCAAGCTGGCCTACGAGGCCGCGGCCAACGGCATGGCGACGCTCTTCGCCAACCTGGAGTTCGCCGATGCCGCGCCGCTGGACCAGGTGCAGTTCAAGGACCGGCCGCTGCTGCAGTTCAGCCTGCAGAGCTTCGCCGGGGGCCAGCTCGAGGGCGTCATCCTGGCCCAGGGCGAGCAGTACTGGATGCAGTTGAAGCGCAAGGAAAAGTTCGACGGCGAACAAGTAGCGGGTCGCCTCGACTGGGCTTATCGCATCGAGGCGTTCCAATACCAGGCATTGGCCAAGACACTCGACGACCTCATTTCGGCCAAGTGACCCAGGCAACTACCGGGGCGGGCGACAGGCGTTTCGAAGTTGCTTTTCGTCGGCTCCGGGAGTGCCCCAATATGTGACCCGAAAGACCCATAAAAGGGCGTGAAAGCCCTGCCAGCCGGCCCTTTCACGGTGCCGGAAAAAAGTGCTTTTCTGTAGCATTTCCTGTCGTATACTCCGGTCGCGGTGGTTAAAAGAACGCCATTCGTAATACCCGCCCACGCCTCTCTGGACTGCGGTCGGATATAAGAAGAAGAACGTCCTTGCCTAACCGTCCAAGCCTCTTGAATAAGAGGCAAACAACAAAAATTGCGAGTTTGGAGAGAGTAGTAATGGCTGATCGTGAGGTCGGAACCGTCAAGTGGTTCAATGACGCTAAAGGCTATGGATTCATTCAGCGCGAAAGCGGTCCGGATGTATTCGTTCACTACCGTGCTATCCGCGGCGAGGGGCACCGCTCCCTGGTCGAAGGCCAGAAAGTGGAATTCGCGGTGATCCAGGGGCAGAAAGGCCTGCAGGCGGAAGACGTCTCCAGAGTCTGACGACTCCAGACAAAAGGCCCGTCGATGACGGGCCTTTTGTTTTCTGCGATACCGCGCCGGGCGCTGCGCCTATTCGGTGCGCCAGATGAACTCGTTGGCGCCTGCGGCGTTGACCTTGATCCAGCGATCCGCATCTTCCTCGCCTTCCTCTTCCTGCCAGCCGCCCGGTGCACAGCGGATTTCCACACCCAGTGCGGCGAAGGCCGCCAGCGCGCAGCCGAGGTCATCCTCCCAGGGCGTCGTGTCGCTCTCCAGCAGCAGGCTGTGCCACTTGCCCACGGCGCGCGGCAGCCAGGTCACGGGAACGCCACCGGCGTCGCATTTGAAGGTCTGTCCCTTCTGCCGCCAGGGCGAGCAGGGGCCCAGGGCCTGTGCCAGCCAGGTGGCGACGGCATCCTGGTCGGCGTCCTTCAGGTAGATCTCGATATCGGGTTGGCGCATGGCGGGGTCCTAGTTTCTGACGATCCAATCGTAGCGTATGGAGACCGTCACTTCGAAGGCGTCCTTGATCACGGCGGCACGGCGTTCGGCGCTGGCGCGCCAGCCGTGGGGCGTCATGGCGAGGAGGTCGGCACGGGCCTCGCTGCTGGCCAGGTGCAGGTCGAACTCGAGGGTTTCGCTGTGGGCCAGCGTCATGCCCTCTGGGATCAGCGACAGGTGCTTCTCGTCGTCGTAGTCGCGCACCTCGTCATAGAGGCGTTCGCGCAGCTGCATCAGGTGGCCGCGGGTCGGGCCCATGCGCAGCAGGCCACCACCGGGGGCGAGCAGGCGGCGCGCTTCCTGCCAGTCCAGCGGGCTGAAGACGCTGGCCAGCAGCTGGCAGCTGGCGTCGGCCAGGGGAACGCGGGCCATGCTCGCCACCAGCCAGGTCAGGCCGGGGGCGCGGCGGCAGGCGCGCTTCACCGCCTCGCGGGAAATGTCCAGGCCGTAGCCATCGGCGGTGGGCAGGGCGTCGGCGATCTGCGCGGTGTAGTAGCCCTCGCCGCAGCCGATATCCAGCCAGCGCGCCGGGCCGCGTCCTGCGGCCAGCTGGGCCAGGCGCGCGGCCAGTGGTGCGTAGTGCCCGCCTTCGAGGAAGCGCCGGCGGGCCTCGACCATGGCGGCGTTGTCACCCGGGTCACGGCTGTTCTTGTGCTGCACCGGCAGCAGGTTCAGGTAACCCTGGCGGGCGCGGTCGAAGCGGTGGTTGGCCGGGCAGGCGACGCCGTTGTCCAGGGTGGACAGCGGCGCCTGGCAGATGGGGCAGGTGAGCATGATCAGGCCAGCAGTCGCACGAGGGTCTGTTCGTAGATGTCGCTCAGCAGGTCGAGGTCGCTGGCCAGCACCCGCTCGTTGACCTGGTGGATGGTGGCGTTGACCGGGCCGAGTTCCACCACTTGGGTGCCCATGGTGGCGATGAAGCGGCCGTCGGAGGTGCCGCCGCTGGTGGAGGGCGTGGTCTCGCGGCCGGTCACCGCCTTGATGCTGGCGGCCACCGCGTCGAGCAGTTCGCCCGGTTCGGTGAGGAACGGCAGGCCGGACAGGGCCCACTCCACGTGATAGTCCAGGCCGTGCTTGTCGAGGATGGCGTTGACCCGCTGCTGCAGGCCTTCGACCGTGGACTCGGTGGAGAAGCGGAAGTTGAACACCGCCACCAGCTCGCCGGGGATCACGTTGGTGGCGCCGGTGCCGGCATTGAGGTTGGAGACCTGGAAGCTGGTCGGCGGGAAGAAGGCATTGCCGTCATCCCAGTGTTCGGCGGCGAGTTCCGCCAGGGCCGGGGCGGCCAGGTGGATCGGGTTCTTCGCCAGGTGCGGGTAGGCCACGTGGCCTTGCACGCCGCGCACGGTGAGGGTGGCGCCGAGGGAGCCACGGCGACCGTTCTTCACCACGTCGCCCACCAGGGTGGTGCTGGAGGGCTCGCCGACGATGCACCAGTCCAGGCGCTCGCCACGGGCGGCCAGGCGCTCGACCACGGCCTTGGTGCCATGGTGCGCGGGGCCTTCCTCGTCGCTGGTGATGAGGAAGGCGATGGCGCCCTTGTGGCCAGGGTGCGCAGCGACGAAGCGCTCGACGGCGATGATCATCGACGCGAGGCTGCCCTTCATGTCCGCGGCGCCGCGGCCGCACAGCATGCCGTGCTCGTCGATCTTGGCGTCGAAGGGCTGGTGCTGCCAGGCCTGCAGCGGGCCGGTCGGGACCACGTCGGTATGGCCGGCGAAGCACAGCACGGGGCCTTCGCCGCCACGGATGGCCCAGAAGTTCTCCACGTCCTCGATGCGCATGCGCTCGATGCGGAAGCCGACGGCCTCCAGGCGGCGCATCATCAGCTCCTGGCAGCCTTCGTCGACCGGTGTGACCGAGGGGCGGCGGATGAGCTCGCAGGCGAGCTCGAGGGTGGGGGACAGGGCGGTCATGCGGGGCTCCGGAAAGGCGGCAAGGCGTGAAAAGGACGACATCTTAAAACATAAACGGCGGCCATTGGCCGCCGTTTAGGTCACCCGCTGCGGGTCAGGCCGCAGCTTCCTGTTGGGGGTGTTCCAGCGGCTTGGGCGCCGAGGAGAGCAGCGCCATGATCAACGCGGCGAGGTAGGGCAGCGACTGCACCAGCAGCATGGCCACCCAGAACTTCACGTCGGCGCTGGGCAGGCCCTGGACGATGCCGATGCCGATGGCCGCGCCCCACAGCAGGAGCATCACGAAGACCTCTTCGCGGGCTTCGGCCAGGGCCATCATCAGGCCGTGGTTGCTGCGCATCTTCGGCGTGCGGAAGAACGGGATGCTGGTGGTGAAGAAGCCGTACAGCACCGCCTTGGCGATGGTGTGCGACAGGGCCAGGCCCGCCACCGCGGCGCAGAACGCGTCCTTCAGGTTGACGCCGACGGCGCGCTGGTAGAGGAACACGATCTTCGCCACCTTGAAGAAGAACAGCGCCAGCGGCGGGATGGCGAAGATCAGCAGCGGCGGGTCGACCCGCTGCGGCACGATGATCATCGCGGCCGACCAGAGCAGCGCACCGATGGTGAAGAAGATGTTCAGGCCGTCGGCGATCCACGGCAGCCAGCCGGCGATGAAGTGGTAGCGCTGGCCCCGCTTGAGCTCGGAGTCCTTGCCCAGGAACAGGCTGCGGGCGTGCCCCTTCATGATCTGGATGGCGCCGTAGGCCCAGCGGAAACGCTGCTTCTTGTAGTCGATGAAGGTGTCCGGCATCAGGCCCTGGCCGAAGCTGTCATGTGCGTAGGCGGCGGCGTAGCCCTTCTCGAACACGCGCAGGCCGAGCTCGGCGTCCTCGCAGATGGTCCAGTCGGCCCATTGCAGTTCGTCCATCACGGTGCGGCGGATCATGGTCATGGTGCCGTGCTGGATGATCGCGTTGCGGTCGTTGCGGGTCACCATGCCGATGTGGAAGAAGCCCTTGTATTCGGCGTAGCAGAGCTTCTTGAAGGTGTTTTCCTTGCCGTCGCGGTAGTCCTGCGGCGACTGCACCACGGCGATCGACGGATCGGCGAAGTGCGGGACCATGTGCTTGAGCCAGTTGGGGTTCACGCAGTAGTCGGAGTCGATCACCGCCACGACTTCGGCGTCGGGCGCGGTGTGCGGCAGGATGTAGTTCAGCGCGCCGCCCTTGAAGCCGGCGAGCGGGGCCACGTGGAAGAAGCGGAAGCGCGGGCCGAGCTGTTCGCAGTAGGCCTGCACCGGCTCCCAGACCGCCGGGTCCTTGGTGTTGTTGTCGATGATCAGGACTTCGTAGTCCGGATAGTCGAGTGCGGCGAGGGCGTCGAGGGTCTGTTTGACCATCTCCGGCGGCTCGTTGTAGCAGGGCACGTGGATCGACACCTTGGGCCGGTAGGCCGAGTCGCCGATCACCGGCAGGAACGGCCGGCGGCGCGAGCGCACCCAGACCGCCTCCGCCAGTTCGTGGGCCTCGGTCAGCAGCACGATGAACACGCCCAGGGCACCGATGCCCAGGAGCACCCCGACCGTGAGGCTGAACCAGGTGCTGTACTGCTGGCTGTAGTCGTAGGCGATCCACACCAGCACCGAGCCGCCGGCGAAGGCGACGAAGGTGAGGAAGGTGCGGCCGCGCTGGCGCAGGGCGCTGCCGTCGATGAGCATCAGGGCCAGGGCCAGCAGGGCCATGACCACCGAGGCGACGGCCAGCATGCGCCATTGCGGGATGGCGATCACCGGGCCTTCGAAGTTGAACTTGGGCTGGCGCTCGAGGTTCCAGACACCCCAGTAGGCGCCCACCGAGCCTTCGTCACTGGCCTTCCACGGCTGGTCGAAGGCTTCGATCACGAAGTAGTTGTAGCCCTGGGCATTGAGGGCGTTGACCAGGGTGCGCAGGTAGATGGCCTGGTCGGCCTGGGAGGCATCGGCACCGCCGCGCATGCGGCCGTTGCTCGGCCAGCCCACTTCGGACAGCAGCAGCGGCTTCTTCGGGAAGGCCTTCTTCAGGTCCTTGGCGCGGTCGAGCACGAATTGGGTGGAGTCCTCCATGGGGATGAATTCCCAGTAGGGCAGGACGTGGGAGGCGATCAGGTCGACGTGGTTGGCCAGCTCCGGGTACTTCAGCCAGATGTGCCACTGCTCGGAGGTGGTCACCGGCACCTTCACCGCGGCGCGCACGCGGTCGAGGTAGACGGAAAGGTCCTTGCGGCTGATCTCGCGGCGGAACAGCGCTTCGTTGCCCACCACCACGCGGACGACGCTGCGCGAGGTGTTGGCGATCTCGATGGCCTTGGTGATCTCGCGCTCGTTGCGCGCCTCGTCCGGGCTGATCCAGATGCCGAGGGTCACGCGCAGGCCGAACTCCTCGGCGATGCGCGGGATGTCGGCCAGGGTGCCGTCCACCGAGTAGGTGCGGATGTTGTCGGTCTGCTTGCTCAGCAGTTCCAGGTCTTCACGGATCTGCTCGTCGGTGGGGTAGCGGTTCTGCTGCGGGTTCTGGTCCACGCGGAACGGCGAGTAGGAGTAGCCGGAGATCTGCTCCGGCCAGTCCGGAGCGCTAACGGGACGGTTGTAGAGCGCCCAGATTCCGGTGAACAACGCGGCGACCGCCACGAAGACCACCAGGTTGAGTCCAAATTTACGCGATGGCATAGGGATTTCAGGTTCCGAAGCGTGGAACGGGGAGATAGCGCCAGCGAGCGCTGGTCGGCGCGCATGCTACTCCGGCGTCCGGCGACTGTATAGATTGTGTACGAACGATAGCCGTGCCCGCCGGCCATTGCACACAGGCTTTGTCCCTGGGGGTGCGGAGAAGTTCGCGGGGATTTGCCGGGCCCGCCGGGGGCTTCGTGTCGGGCCCGATACGACGCGGACTACAGCGCACGCAGCAGGATGCGCTCGCTGGCGTCCAGGTCGAGGTCGCGGCGTTCGCTGAGGGCGGTCATGCCATGACGCTCCAGCTGCGCCAGCACCTGGGGGATGGCCTCGGCGTCCAGCCCGTGGTCGGCGAGGCGGGTGGGCACGCCCAGGGCCTGGAAGAAGTCGCGGGTGGCGGCGATGGCGCCGTCGATCTTCGCCTCCTCGTCGCCCTCGATGCCCCAGACGCGCTCGGCGTACTGGATCAGCTTGGCGCGCTTGGGCTCGCGCCGTTCCGCCAGCATGGCCGGCAGCACCACGGCCAGGGTCTGAGCGTGGTCCAGGTGATAGAGGGCGGTGAGTTCGTGGCCGATCATGTGGGTCGCCCAGTCCTGGGGGACGCCACAGCCGAGCAGGCCGTTCAGGGCCTGGGTGGCGCACCACATGAGGTTGGCGCGCACGGCGTAGTCCTCGGGGTTGGCCAGGGCCTTGGGGCCTTCCTCTATCAGGGTGATGAGCAGGCCTTCGGCCTGGCGGTCCTGCAGGGGCGCGTCGGCGGGGTAGGTGAGGTACTGCTCCAGGGTGTGGACGAAGGCGTCGACCACGCCGTTGCCGATCTGCCGGGCCGGCAGGCTGAAGGTGGTGCGCGGGTCGAGGATGGCGAAGCGCGGGTACAGCAGCGGGCTGGAGAAGGGCAGCTTCTCCTGGCGCGCCACATGGGTGACCACGCCGTGGGGGTTGCTCTCCGAACCCGTGGCGGCGAGGGTCAGCACGCAGCCCAGGGGCAGGGCCGCCTTGGCCCGGGTGCCGGTGAGCAGGTCGAGCGGGTCGCCTGCGTGGCACAGCGCGGCGGCGATGAACTTGCTGCCGTCGATCACCGAGCCGCCGCCGACGGCCAGGATGAAGTCGCAGCCTTCGCGACGGCCCAGCTCCACGGCCTTCACCAGGGTGTCGAACTGCGGGTTGGCCTCTATGCCGGCGAAGCGGGTGAGGGTGTAGCCGGCCAGGGCCTGCTCCACCTGCTGCCAGACGCCGTTCTGGAAGATGCTGCCGCCGCCGTGGGTGACCAGCACCCGGCTGCCGGCGGGGATCTCCCGGGCCAGCTTGTCGATCTGGCCTTCGCCGAAGTGGATGCGGGTGGGGTTGTAGAAGCTGAAGTTGCGCATGCTGGGCTCCCTTTTTTGTTATCGGCCGACTATAGCGCTGGAGGGCGGCGGGGCGATCTATGGCCCGCCATTCAGCGGCGTCGGGCTTGGGATGGCGGTCGACGCTTCCTATAATGCGCGCCCGGCCAGGTGGCTGGCGAGTTGGGAGCTAGGCATGAGTACAGACGAACGTTTCGGTGGCATCGCCCGCCTCTATGGGCTGGAGGGCGCGGCGCGCCTGCAGGCGGCGCACGTGGCGGTGGTCGGCATCGGCGGTGTCGGCTCCTGGGCGGCCGAGGCGCTGGCGCGGTCCGGCGTGGGCGAGATCTCGCTGTTCGACCTGGACGATGTCTGCATCACCAACACCAACCGCCAGGTGCATGCCATCGAGGGCGCCGTGGGGCGGGCCAAGGTGGAGGTGATGGCCGAGCGCATCCGCGCCATCAACCCGGCCTGCGTGGTGCACGCGGTGGCGGACTTCGTCACCCGCGAGACCATGGCCGAGTACATCACCCCGGAGCTGGATGCGGTGATCGACTGCATCGACAGCGTGGCGGCCAAGGCGGCGCTGATCGCCTGGTGCAAGCGGCGCAAGATCCAGATCGTCACCACCGGCGGCGCCGGAGGCCAGGTGGACCCGACGCAGATCCAGGTCACCGACCTGAACAAGACCTTCAACGATCCGCTGGCGGCCAAGGTGCGCTCCATGCTGCGCCGTGACTACAACTTCTCCCGCACGCCGGGGCGCACCTACAGCGTGCCCTGCGTGTTCTCCACCGAACAGCTGCGCTACCCCAAGCCCGATGGCTCGGTGTGCCAGCAGAAGAGCTTCGTCGGCGAGGGTGTGAAGCTGGACTGCGCCGGTGGCTTCGGCGCGGTGATGATGGTCACCGCCAGCTTCGGCATGGCCGCTGCGGCGAAGACGGTGGACAAGCTGGTGGCCGGTGCGCGGCGGCCGTCGGAGCGGGCTGCGGGCTAGCACAGTTGCACCGGGGGCTTTCATCGCGAATGAATTCGCTCCCACGCGGAGGGCCGTCGCTGCTTAGGGTGGATGGCGCTCTTCCATCCACCAACGGGGTTGCCGGCGGCTTCGATGGTGGGGTGAGCCCGGGCAACCGGGCCAAAGGCTTCGCGAGCAGAGCTCGCTCCTGCGGGCGCGAGCGGATTCATTGAGGCGCGGTCTTGCGCATCCGTTCGAGCACGGCCTTGAGGCCGTTGCTGCGGGAGGGTGAGAGCTGGCGGGCGAGGCCGAGCTGGGTGAACCAGTCGGCAAGGTCGAGGGTGGCCAGCTCTTCCGCCGGCAGGCCCTGGACGCGCACCAGCAGCACGGCCAACAGGCCGCGGATCAGTCGCGCATCGCTGGCGGCGCGGAAGTGGCGGCGCCCTTCCTTTATCTCCTCCACCAGCCAGACCTGGCTCTCGCAACCGTGCACGCGGTTGGCTTCGCTGCGCTCGGCGTCGCTCAGGGGCTCCAGGCGTTCGCCCCACTGCATCAGCAGGCGGGCGCGCTGTTCCCAGCTGCCGGCGTCGGTGAAGGCGGCGAGGGCTTCGGTGGCTGCGGGTGGCAGGCTCATCGCAGCAGCTCCAGGGCCTTGTCGAGGGCAACGAAGAGGCGCTCCAGGTCGGCGCTGTCGTTGTAGAGGCCGAGCGATACGCGGATCGCCCCGCCGAGGCCGAGCCCCTTGTAGAGCGGCATGGCGCAGTGATGACCGGCGCGCACGGCGATGCCCTGTTCGGTGAGCAGGTGGCCGAGGTCGGCGTTGTGCACGCCATCGACGCCGAAGCAGGCGAGCGCCACCTGGGGATCGCCCACCAGGCGCACGCCGTCGCGGGCGGCGAGGCCGGCCATGAGCTTGGCGTGGAGCACGGTCTCGTGGGCGGTGACGGCGGCGGCGTCGAGGCTGCCGAGGTAGTCGAGCGCGGCGCCGAGCCCGATCACCGGGGCGATGGCCGGGGTGCCGGCCTCGAAGCCGAGCGGGGCGCCATGGAAGTCGGCGTCGTGGTAATCGGCGCGATGGACCATCTCGCCGCCGAACTGCCAGTGATCGAGGCGGGCGAGGGCGTCCGCCCTGCCGTAGAGCACGCCGACGCCTTCCGGCCCGTAGAGCTTGTGACCGGAGAACACATAGAAGTCGCAGCCCAGGGCCTGCACGTCGTGGCGGCCATGGACCACGCCCTGTGCGCCATCCACCACGGTCAGCGCGCCTTGCTGGCGGGCCATGGCCAGCAGCTCGCCGAGGGGCTGCCAGCGGCCGAGCACGTTGGACAGCTGGCTGACGGCCAGCAGGCGGGTGCGCGAGTCGATCAACCGGCGTGCCTGGTCGAGGTCGATGTCACCGCGTGCATCCAGGGGCAGCACCACCAGCTCGAGTTGGCGGCGGCGCGCCAGTTGCTGCCAGGGCAGCAGGTTGGCGTGGTGTTCCAGGGCGCTGATGACGATGCGCTCGCCAGGTGCGAACTGCCGCTCCAGCCCATAGGCCAGCAGGTTGAACGCCTCGGTCGCGCCCCGGGTGAAGACGATCTGCGCCGGATGGGCGGCGTTCAGCCAGTGGGCGACGCGCGTACGGCTGCCTTCGAAGGCCCGCGTGGCGCGCTCGCCCGGCAGGTGCTGGGCGCGGTGCACGTTGGCCGCCCCGCTGGCGTAGTAGCCGAGCAGTGCGTCGAGCACGACCTGGGGCTTCTGCGAGGTGGCGGCGCTGTCGAGGTAGGTCTGCCCCTCGGCGTCGAGGGCCGAGAGGGCGGGGAAGTCGGAGCGCCAGGGAGAGGTAAGAGCCATAAGCCACAAGCTTCAAGCTGCAAGCGGAACCGCAAGGGGGCACCGCTTGCGGCTTGCAGCTTGGCGCTGCTCCTGTCAGTTATGCGCGTGCAGCGCTTCGTTCAGCTCGATGGCGGTCTTGTTGGTCTTGCACTCGACGGCGCCGTTCTGCGAGTTGCGGCGGAACAGCAGGTCGGGCTGGCCGGCCAGGTCGCGGGCCTTGACCACTTTCACCAGGGCGTTCTGGTCGTCCAGCAGGGCGACCTTGGTGCCGGCGGTGATGTACAGGCCGGCCTCGACGATGTTGCGGTCGCCCAGCGGGATGCCGATGCCGGCGTTGGCGCCGATCAGGCAGCCTTCGCCCACGGCGATGACGATGTTGCCGCCACCGGACAGGGTGCCCATGGTGGAGCAGCCGCCGCCCAAGTCCGAACCCTTGCCGACGAAGACGCCTGCGGAGACGCGGCCTTCGATCATGCCCGGGCCTTCGGTGCCGGCGTTGAAGTTGATGAAGCCCTCGTGCATCACGGTGGTGCCTTCACCCACATAGGCGCCCAGGCGCACGCGGGCGCTGTCGGCGATGCGCACGCCGGCGGGGACCACGTAGTCGGTCATCTTGGGGAACTTGTCCACGGAGAAGACTTCCAGCAGCTCGCCCTTCAGGCGCGCTTCCAGCTGGCGCTCGGCCAGCTCGGCGAGGTCGACGGCGCCGTGGCTGGTCCAGGCGACGTTGGGCAGCAGCGGGAAGATGCCGGTCAGGTTCAGGCCGTGGGGCCTGGCCAGGCGGTGGGACAGCAGGTGCAGCTTGAGGTAGGCCTCGGGGGTGGAGGTCAGGGCGGCGTCTTCGGCCAGCAGGGTGGCGACCAGCGGCTTCTGGCTCTCGGCCAGGCGGGTCAGCAGAGCGGACTGGGCCGGGTCGATTTCCTTCAGGGCGGTGGCCAGGTCGGCGGCCTGGGTATTGGTGAACGCGATGGCCTGGTTGCCGGCGCTGTAGCCGAGGATCGGGGTGATGGCCTCGACCAGTTGCGCGGTGGGCTTGAGCAGGGGCTGGGCGTAGAAGACTTCCAGCCAGTTGCCCTGGCGGTTCTGGGTGCCGACGCCGAAAGCGACGCTGAAGAGTTGGGTGGACATGGGAATTCCTCTTGCTGAATAGGTTGGATCAGGCGGTCCGGTCGATGGCTTGCCGGGCTGTGCCGCGTCCGGGGTCGCTCAATTGAACGCGGCGGCGTAGAGATCGGGCTTGAAGCCGACCAGGGTGCGGTTGCCCAGGTCGAGCACCGGGCGCTTGATCATCGACGGCTGGGCGAGCATCAGTTCGATGGCCTTGTCCTGGTCGAGATCGGCCTTCTGCGCGTCATCGAGCTTGCGGAAGGTGGTGCCGGCACGGTTGAGGACGGTTTCCCAACCGTGTTCGGCACACCATTTCTGCAGATTGGCGCGGTCGATGGCGGCGGTCTTGTAATCGTGGAAGTCGTAGCTCACGCCCTGCTCGTCGAGCCAGGTACGGGCTTTCTTCATGGTGTCGCAGGCCTTGATGCCGTAGAGGGTGTAAGTCATTGATTTACCTACTGGTCTTGGGGCTCTCCAAATCCTCCCCAAAACTCCGCCAAAATGATGGTCGGGGATTATGCCACGACATCCACCCATTCGGCGCCGCGGCTGTCCAGGTAGATGCCGGTCATCTTCTCCGAGCGATGCCCGAGAAGTCGTTGCGGATCGCGGCCTTGTTCCTTGTGAAGACGTGCCGCCAGCGAGCGCTGCTCGTGGAAGGTCGGCGGGTGGTCGCCGATCTGGATCAGGCCCTTCGACGCCGCTGAGTCTCTGGCCGCCGCGAAGGCAGATGACAGGGTGTCGAGCATCACAGGCTGTCCCGCCTTGGCGCGGCTGATGGTGCGGCTGTGGTGCACCAGGTAGGGCGACACAACCCCATCGCGGCAACGCTTGATCACGCCTGCCAGGTCCAGGCCTATGCAGTCCAGCCGTATCGATGTGCTGAGCCTGATCCTGGCGCCTGTCTTGAGCTGGACCACATGGAGGAAATCCTCCTCCACCTTCTTGAACATCATCCCTGCAACATCCTCCCTCCGCTGGCCAGAGAGCAGCGCCAACTCCATGGCGCGTTTCAGCCATTCCTGCTTGGCCTCGCCGTAGATGGCGAGCCACATCTCCAGCGTCAGGCGCTCGCGCTTGATCGTCACCCGCGCAGCCTTCGTCACGTCGACTGGGTTCGCTTCGCACCACCCCGCCGCAATAGCCTCCGCAAAAACGTCGCTTAGCCTCGACCGCAGCGCACGGGCCATCTGCGCCTTGCCTTCCTTCGCCAGGCTGCCGAGGTAGTTCGCGACGGCGAAGGTCGACACCTCTCGCATGTCCAGGGCGCCAAACTGTGCGACCAATCTCTTCAGGTGCATCCTCCCGTTCTTGATGCTTGCTTCGGATAACCCGCGCTCAGCGAACAGCACCAGGTACTCCTCAATCCAGGCCGAGAACAGGCCTCCATTCTTCTGCGGCCGCACCTCAATGCGCGCTTGCAGCGATGGCGCCACCGGCTGAGCATTCAGGTTGGCGCTGATGGCCTCGGAGATGGCCAGGGCCTTGTCGGTGCCCAGCCCGAAGAAGCGCCCCGAAACCGGGTCACGGTAGGTGTAGTACGTCTTCCCGTTGCGCTTATCGGTCTTCTTGTAGAGGTTCTCGGGCAGGTCTTTCGATCCTGCTTTACGCGGCCTTGGCACCATGGCGGGCGATCTCGATGCGGCTGAGCAGTGTTCCGCCAGGCACGCGTGGTGCTGGCGCCGGTTCGAAGTAGTGGGCCTCGGACTCCACATAGTAGCTGCGGCCGCATTTGCGCGGTGGCGGCTGGATTCGCCCTTCTCGGGCCCACTTTCTCAATGTGTTGGCACTGGGCGGGGTGCGGAACTGCTCCGCTGCCCACTCCTCAAGGGTCATGAGGGACATAGGAATACCTCCCCGCCGTTATCCGGCAGGCTGTGGTGGGGTAGGGGGGGGGTTGTAAGGTGGGGGTTACTTGGCTTGGATGTGAGCCAGCATTGCGGAGGTGAATGCCTCGCGGCGCAGGCGGTTCAATTCAGCCAGAAGTGCGTCAAGGTCGCTGAAATTCTGTCGAGCTCGGCTTCGCTGAAGCGTGAAGCCATGCTCTGCCATGAACCAAAGGAAAACGTCGATCGTATAGCAATGCGCCTGGCGCCAATTCACCTGATTTGCTGGGTGGTCATCGTCGCAAACGATGTATTCCGATATCCCTTTGAACAGGTCTTTGCAGTTGTGGAAGTCGCGCATGAACTCCGGCAGGTGCTTTTTATCATTGCGCCACTGTTTCAGTTGGCTATCCATCATTCCCCCTCCTCAGCCTGGCGGGTGGAGAGGAGGGCGCGGAGTTCTTCCAGCGTGTCCCAGTGTTCTTTCATGGGGCTGCACTCAGCCATGCGCACCTCCAGTCGCTCAGCCAACTCCCTCGGCACGCTTACCGCGTCGGGCTGCTGGGGTGGAGGTGGAGCAGCGTCCACGTAAACGCGGTACGTCCTGGCCAGGTTGCACGGATACGCATTGAAGCCAGCGGCAATCATTTCGGCGGTAGGCTCGATTGGGACCAATTTCCAGCCGGCCTGCTGCCCCCTGATCACGGCGAGCTCGGCGCGGAGCTGGTCGCGCTCTTCCCTGAGCTTGTTGCGGTCCCACAAGACTGTAGGAGCCGATGCCCCACCATCAGAAACCTCTCGCTGGTAACGCATGATCGTTTCGGCCTGACGCTCAGCCTTGACCAGCAGAGCGTCGTAGTCGGCGGCCAGCACAACCTGCTGATAGCTGTCCATGTCGCATGTGTCGTTTGTCGGAGCCAGGAATCGCTTCACATCGCTCATCGGTCGTTCTCCTGGGGCGGGGTGGTGTTGTAGCGCTGCCAGTCCTCGCCGTATTCCCAGCAGTACGTTGCCGGCCAGGCGCCGCGCGTTCCTTCCTTCACGAATTCGTAGCGCATAGCGAATTCGCCAGAGCGGTCAGGCACCGACTTGACCCACTTGTGGACCGGGCCGCCCAGCTGCCAGTCCGGGTACTGCTTGACCGCCTCGCGCATGAACTCGTCGAGGTTGTGATGGCCGCGACTCATGACGATGTAGGTGTCGCTGCCGACGCTCTCGATTTCCAGTGGATGGGTCTTCATTCGGATTCCCCTTGGCTCGGCGCTGCCGGCTGCAGGCGTGGGTTCAGGCGCAGGAGTTCGTCGAGGCAGGCGTTGTGCGCTCGCGCTTTGTCGAACTCCTTCGCGTAGTAGGCCGGGCCGCCGGGGAACGTCGCCTGGTCAGGTATCTCCTTCCGCTCCGGCATCACGACAGCCTGCTGCTGTTCGGATGCAGGCGGGGTGGTGGCGGCGAGCAGTGCTATCACGCTGTCGATCGCTGCCACAGCACGCATGTCGGAGTGAGCCATGACGGTCTCCCGAGCCTCCTCCTGCACCTCCTCGTCCAGCGATTCGAACAATTCCAGCATGGCCGCGCTCCAGAGGTGCTTCGGCGCACCACTGTTGAAGAGCCCGGCCGAGTTTCCCTCGTAGGCTTTGCGTAGGACGTGCACTGTCTCCGGCACCCCAGCAGCAGGCGGGGTGGGGGCGCCTTCTGCGAACGCGCGCAGCTCCTTCACGAAATCGTGCTCGACCTCCGGCTCGAACGATTTGAAGCCCTCGTCCATACCCATGCAGACGCGCGCATTGAGGCAATACTCGACCATGCCAACCAGCGTTGAGCGGGCCTCTTCGGACATCTGTTCCAGCACCCCAGCAGCAGGCGGGGCTATGTACGGCTCGCCCATGCGGGTTTCGCCCTGAGCATCCAGCACGAGCTGGTCGATACGCTGATCCAGCACGCGCACCTTCTGCTCAGCCTCTAGTGCTCGACGCTTCCAGATGGCCACATCTTCGCGGGAGCCGACGTAGGCATCGGCCATGTCAGCAGCAGGCGGGGCGGAGAGCGCGGCTCGGGCGTTCCATGCGGCCCAGGTATCAAGGGTAAATGGCGCCTCCCAGTTCACCGGGACATGTCTGGGCATTCCGCAGCGTTGCCTGACCCATGCTTCGAAATCCCCTAGTTCACCCTGCAGCTGCGCAACGCCAGGCTCATGCACGGGGCAGTCCTTGCCATGCTTCACGGGGTCCCACTGCTCGCCAATCTTCGGGCAACTGCACTCCATCGGCTGCTCTCCCTGCACCTGCGCGGCGGGAGGGGTGGCGCGGGTGTTCCAGAGCTCTATAGCCTCGGTTTTGGCTCGCTGAATGAACTGCTCGGCGTAGCGGTAATCGGTGAACGGATCCGAGCTGCGCTCTTCATGGGTCATGAGGGTGCTGATCTGGACGCTTACCATCGCGCCACCGCATGCGCCGCACTCGATTTCGTATTGCGTTCCGTCACCGCTCGGCAGGTCGGGAACCTCCCCGCAGAATGGACACGGCTTCAGTTCTTCGCTCACGGCAATCTCTCCCATACATTGTGATCGGCCAGAGCTTCTTTACTGACCGGGATGGTTCGCATGTCTACGCCCTGCAGATCGCAGGAATCGCCGTCGTCGCTGATGACGAGGTAACGGCGATTGGTGGGAAGGTGGAGGTAGCGGGGTGCCTTGTTGGCCAGGGCATCGGTATGGAGCTTTCTTGCGCCGTCGGTGAACATGGCTCAGTCCTCCCGATCCAACTGGCGGAAGACGGGAAGGGCTCCGGCAAGGGTGCGAACTTTCTGCATTTCCCCGGGCGCATAGCCCCAGATATTCCCGTCAGTGAGGCGCTCTCGCTCCGGCCCGAGGTAGGCCGGGTGCAGCTGCTTGCCGGTGCGGATGTACTCGCGGAACTCCTCCACCAGGGAGCGCAGCGTTCCGCCGTGGGTGAAGCCTCGCCAGCGGCCACCCCAAGGCGTGCGATGCGTGTAGATGCGCTTGCCTGAGAGTTCGTCGACGAACCAGACGCGCCCGCGCTCGTCGACCTCCATGCTGGCGTAACGCTGCTGGCTGGCGCTGAAGAAGAACCGGCGTCCGTGATCCGCGATGATCCGGATCACCTGGTTGACTTGCTCGGCGCGCTGCTGCTTCGCTGTGAGGATCTTCGACTGGTTCATGCCGGCACCGCCTTCAGCTCGTCAAGGCCTCTGGCTGAGCGCCAGGAGCGCACCGAGCCATCACCATCCAGGACAACCCGGCAGCACATGACGGCTGTCTGAACCGCCTCCTTGCGAACGCTCTCTGCCGACTCATCGAGGACAGCCTTGCAGAGCTCGCCGAACTCCTCGGCCAAGGCTAGCGTCATGAGTCGGTCGCCCGGGAACTTGCTCCTGGCTCGCTTGAGCTCCGCGCGCACCTCATCCAAGAACGCCTCTACCGGGTCCGGATCGAAGGGCTCGGCGCCATTGGCGAAGCTGATTTGAAGTCCGAGGTCTTTGGCCAGGCGATACTCGATGCTGGCGCCGCGGCTTTTCGACCACCCCGGCAGCAGGTGGATGGTGTTGCAGGCGGCCAGCATCTGGATGTCCAGCTTCATGTAATCCACCCATTCGTAGCCGTCGATAATCCCGTGCTCGGCTGGGTTCGTTACTGCGTCTCCGGCAGCCCTTAGGCGAGCGGCCTCGGCGTTGAAAGCGGGGAAGTTGAACTCGGGAAGCCCAGTCATCGGGCCGGCCAGGTAGATTCGGCGCATGGTGTATCCCTCCAGCGCAGTGCGCAGAGTAGGTGGGGATGGGGTGGGGTTACTGGAGCTGTTGCAGGAGGCGCTGGCCGATCCAGCGCACCACCGGGACAGCTTTGCTGTTGCCGATGGCCTTGTAGCGCGGGCCGTCCGGGCATTCGTCCGCCGGCTTCCCGCGCCAAGGGATCAGCGTGTAGTCGTCGGGGAAGCCCTGCAGGCGCTCGCACTCGCGCGGGGTGAGACGGCGAACTGCTGGCCCAATCATCGCGGCCGCATAGCCTTGGCCGGGCTTCCCGCCGTGGCCCTTCAACGTACAGGCAACTTCGTGGGTCGTTACCTCAGAGCGCTGGTTCTCGTGGAATGCCAGCACGGCGTTCTCCTGCCCGTTGTTCCGCCCCAGTGTGTGCGCCTGGTCGATCTGAACGCATGGATCTTGGGTGCCATGCACTGCGATCAGATGGCTATGGCCGTGGTTCAGATCCTGGCCGCTGCATCCATGGAGTCGCCCGTAGGATGCGTCAAGAGTTGCGGTAGTCAGCGGGATGTCATCGCAGCTGTAACCCCCGCCCTTCCTACCACCACCGGTAATGGTGGGTGCTACGCAGAAGGTTTCGGTGGCGAAATCGTTGCGCAGGCCATGGGCGTTGAGGGCGCCGGCCTGGAACAGGCTGCCTCCCTGGTTCTCGCCGCCGAAGGCGGGAACGCCGGCTATCACTTCAACCGCAGGGCCTTCCTCGCCTTCGCAGTTCGGGCACCCCCACTCACCCACGCTTAGCTCGAGGATGGTTCCGCATCCGCACTGGAGCGCAGGGCCGAAAGGAGCGCGTCCGGCAAGGTCTTGCCCCTCGCCTCGGCGCGGCGGAGTATCCCGGCGCAAGCCTTCTGGCTCAAAAAGTACCGCTGCGGGATCGAACCCTCTTCTAGCACTTGCGACAACGAACACACGGCGGCGTCGTTGGGCCAGTCCGAAATATTGGGCATCCAGCACCCGCCATGCGGCTGTTCTGCGGGGTCCATACACACAACCAGCGTTCGTCCATTTTCCCCCTGACGGCTGGAGCGCATCGGATTCGCCCACCAGGGCGCCGAGGAAACAGCCGAAGGCGTTGGCTTTGTCCGAGAGGACGCCAGGTACGTTTTCCCAGACGACGACGCATTCGTCTCCGGCAGGGCGAACATGGTCAATTGCATCTGCAAGCTCCACGAATTTGATGGTGAGTGCGCCGCGCTTGCCGGCCAGGCCCTTGCGCATTCCAGCGACTGAGAAGTCCTGGCAGGGCGTTCCGCCAACCAGCACGGGAGGCGCCGAGATTTGCTCAAGCAATACCTGGCGCGCGAGCTGGGTCATGTCGCCGAGGTTCTGGACCTCCGGCCAGCGATGAGCCAGGACGGCGCTGGGGAATTTCTCGATCTCGGCGAACCAGGAAGCCCTCATCCCCAGAGGGTGCCAGGCCACGCTCGCGGCCTCGATGCCGCTGCACACCGATCCGTAGGTGATGGTCATCGTTACTCTCCACAGAAGCAGTCAACGGATTCGTCGACCAGGTCGCTGAACAGGTTCTGTTGTGATCGGGCATAGGCCTGCATCTCGGCGTAACTCGGGCGGTCCTTACGGAAATAGGCCGCGTCTTTACCGTTACCGAGGCGCTCCATGCGCGCCCACCAGTCGGCGCTGCGTATGTCCGACTGGATGATGCTGTAGACCTGCTGGCGCCCTTTGAGGAAGCACAGGTCGCAGTTGCCCAAGAGCGTCTTGCCGTTGACCGTTGGCAGCTCTAGCCGGAAAGGCTGTTGGCGCCAGAAACGTTCGATGGCCTGCACGGTGACCCCAGCTTCAGCCAGTGGCAGCCGCATATGTTCGCGCGGAGTTTCGGTGCTCGTGCCGCGGGCTCGGATCTTGGCGACCCGGCGATGCTCGTCGGCCCGGATGCCGACCATCTGATCCCACTCGCCGCCGTCGTCGGCCCAGCCCAGG